>NZ_QKSE01000008.1:0-175325 GCF_003234595.1 Curtobacterium sp. MCPF17_051
GGCCTGTGCGGAGGAGATCCCGAACGCGGCACCGCCGAGGACGAGGGCGCCGGTCGTGGCGAGGGTGATGGAGGTCTTGAGGCTCTTACGCATCGTGATCAGTCCTTTGCTCTGGAGGCGCTCCGGCCGGTGGCCGAACGTGCACGCTGTGCGCACGCTTGCTGTGAGCAAGCTGTAGACCGGCCAACTGTGACCGGAGAGCGCCCTGGGCTTTTGCCCTGTGCAAGTGATTCGGCACCCCCGCCCGAACGGTTTGGGACGAGTTTCCTGAGGTGCCGCAACCCGGTGTTTCGTACCGTGTACCCATGGCTCCAGCACACATCTCCACCACCGACCGGCTCCGGGCGGTCGACGCCTGGTGGCGCGCCGCCAACTACCTGACGGTCGGGCAGATCTACCTGCTGGACAACCCGATGCTCACCAGGCCGATCGAACCGGACGACGTCAAGCCGCGGCTGCTCGGCCACTGGGGCACCTCCCCCGCACTGAACCTCGTGTACGCGCACTGCAACGCGCTGATCACGGAGACCGGGCGCGAGTTCCTGTACATCTGCGGCCCGGGGCACGGCGGCCCGGCGATGAACGCGAACGCCTGGCTGGACGGCACGTGGAACGAGCTGTACCAGGACGTCGACCTGCAGCGGTTCTTCCGCCAGTTCTCGTTCCCCGGCGGCATCCCCTCGCACGCCGCCCCGGAGACCCCCGGCTCCATCAACGAGGGCGGTGAGCTCGGCTACTCGCTGTCGCACGCCTACGGTGCGGCGCTCGACAACCCGGACCTCGTCGTCGCGTGCGTGGTCGGTGACGGTGAGGCCGAGACCGGTCCGCTCGCCGGGTCGTGGCAGGCGCACACGTTCCTCGATCCGGTCTCCGACGGCGCCGTGCTGCCGATCCTCAACCTCAACGGCTGGAAGATCGCGAACCCGACCGTCCTGGCCCGCATCCCCGACGAGGACCTCACCGCGTACTTCCGCGGGCTCGGCTACGACCCGATCGTGGTCGACTCCCGCCGCGTCGACGACGACCCGTACGCGGTGCACGCCCTGTTCGACGGTGCCCTACGACGTGCCCTCGCCGGCATCGACGACATCCAGGCCGCCGCCCGCGCCCAGGCCGCCCGTGCCGCCGCGGGGCAGCCCGCCGGTGCCGCCGACCTGCGTCCGCGCTGGCCGATGATCGTCCTGCGCACGCCGAAGGGCTGGACCGGCCCGAAGGAGGTCGACGGCGAGCAGGTCGAGGGGACCTTCCGCGCGCACCAGGTGCCGCTGCCCGCGGTGCGCGAGGACGACGGCCACCGTGCCCAGCTCGAGGAGTGGATGCGCTCGTACCGCCCCGAGGAGCTCTTCGACGCGGACGGCCACCCGGTCGGCATCATGACCACGATCCGCCCGACCGGTGACGAGCGGATGAGCGCCACCCCGCACGGCAACGGCGGTCGGCTGCGAACCGCGCTCGACCGGCCGCCGCTCGAGCCGTACGCGGTCGAGGTCGGTTCCACGGCGTCCGCGACGGGCACGCTCGGCCCCTGGCTCGCCGCACTCATCGAGAAGAACGCCTCGACCTTCCGGCTCTTCGGCCCGGACGAGACGATCTCAAACAAGCTCGACGCCGTGTTCGACGTGACCTCGCGCGTCTGGCGGGCTCAGCGCGCCGCCGGCGACGAGCACCTCGCCGCACGCGGGCGGGTCACCGAGGTCCTGTCCGAGCACCTGCTCGAGGGGATGCTCGAGGGCTACGTGCTGTCCGGTCGGCACGGGATGCTCAACACCTACGAGGCGTTCGCCCACATCATCGACTCGATGGTCGGGCAGTACGCGAAGTGGCTGGAGTCCTCGACCGACATCGACTGGCGGGTGCCGGTGTCCAACCTGTCGCTCCTGCTCTCGTCGCACGTCTGGCGACAGGACCACAACGGGTTCTCCCACCAGGACCCCGGGTTCCTCGACGTCGTCGCGTCGAAGCAGCAGGACCTCGTCCGGATCAAGCTGCCGGCCGACGCCAACACGCTGCTCGCCGTCGCCGCGCACGCGATGGAGACCACGGACCGCATCGAGGTGATCGTCGCGGGCAAGCACCCGGAGCCGGTCTTCCTGTCCCTCGACGACGCGGTCGCGCACGCGAAGGCCGGACTCGGCGTGTGGGACTTCGCCGGCACCGAGCAGGCCGTCGGGAAGGTCGACGTCGTGCTCGCCTGCGCCGGTGACGTCCCCACGGTCGAGGCGATCGCCGCCACCGACATCATCCGGAAGCACGCTCCCGGCGTCGGGGTCCGCGTGCTCAACGTCGTCGACCTGCTGGCGCTCGGTGACCCGCGCAAGCACGAGCACCCGATCCCGGACGAGCAGTACGACGCGCTCTTCCTGCCCGGCACGCCCACGGTCTTCGCGTTCCACGGGTACCCGACCCTCGTGCACCAGCTGACGTACCGCCGGAACGGGCACGACGACCTGCACGTGCACGGGTTCCTCGAGCAGGGGACGACGACCTCGCCGTTCGACATGCTGATGCGCAACGAGATGGACCGCTTCGCCCTGGCCCACGACGCCCTGACGCGGGTGGATGCCGAGGCGCACGCCGACCTGCTCACGAAGCTGTCCGAAGCGCGTGACGCTGCGCGGACGTTCGCGTACACGAAGGGCGAGGACCACCCGTCGCTCGCGGGCTGGGAGTTCGCGGGCTGGCCCCAGGACGAGCCGGCCAGCGGCGGGACCGGCGGCGACCCGGGTGCGGGCGAGACCGAGGCGGCTGCGCCCGGCAACTGACGCGTTCCTCCACAGCCCAGGAGGCCCGGAGCACCCTCCACAGGACCGGTCACGCCCGCCGCGTGGCCGGTTCCGTGCTGTCAGGGTTCCGGCATGGACATCGGCTGGACCAGTGCGATCGTGTCGGTCACGAGCGCACCCGTCGCGCTGGGTGCGCTCGTCGCCTCGGTGCTCGACGGGCGCGCAGGACGGCGAAATGCAGAGTTCTCGGTGCACCGCGACCTGTGGTGGCAGCGTTGGTCACGGGTCGCCGACGGGCGACCTCGGACGACGAAGGAGAGCGCGCGGCTGCCGGTGTGATGTCCGCTGCGCTGGTGACCCGCGGTTGGACGACCGCCGACGACCGCTGGGTCGGCCAGGCACTCGACGACCTGACCGCAGCGACGAACGAAGGAGCGAACGATGATCTCGAAGCTGAGTGACAAGGACTTCAAGCGCTGGCTCGACGGACGCGAACTGACGACGCCCGCACTGCTGGCAGACCCGCACTACGGTCCCGGATGCGGGCGAAGGGCGCCGAGGACGAACTCCGCCAGGCGCGGATCGAATGGGGCGAACGGCAGGAGCGCGCCCGGGCGCGGAAGCTCCGGTACAAGGCGCCCTTCGGCGAGAGCTGAACCGATGCCCTGCGAGCCTGCCACGCTGGGACCGTGACCGAACTCGTCATCCCGGCCCCGAGCCTCCCGACCGTGCCCACGACGACGGGCGCGCGTTTCCCCGTCCGCCGCGTGTTCTGCGTCGGCCGGAACTACGCGGCGCACGCTCGCGAGATGGGCCACGACCCGGACCGCGAGCCGCCGTTCTTCTTCACGAAGCCGGCCGACGCCGTCGTGGTCGACGGCGTCGACACCCCGTACCCGCCGCTGACGCAGCAACTGGAGCACGAGGTCGAGCTCGTCGTCGCGATCGGCACCGGCGGCACGGACATCGCCGTCACCGACGCCCTCACACACGTCTGGGGCTACGCCGTCGGGATCGACCTCACCCGCCGCGACCTGCAGGCCGAGGCGAAGCGACTCGGGCGGCCGTGGGATACGGCGAAGGGCTTCGACGCCTCGGCCCCGATCGGAGCGATCACCCCGGCGGCCGAGGTCGACCCGACCACCGGCGCGATCGAGCTGACGGTGGACGGGGCACTCCGGCAGTCGGGCGACCTGGCCGACCGGATCTGGTCGGTCGCCGAGACGATCGCGGCCCTGTCACGGTCCGTGGCGCTCGCGCCCGGCGACCTCGTGATGACCGGCACTCCTGACGGTGTCGGCGTGCTCGAACGCGGCGCCGTGCTCGTCGGCACGATCGCCGGCGTCGGCGAGGTCCGGACCCGGATCGTCTGAAGCACGTGTCGGCGATGTGTCGACGGGCTGGGAGCGTTCGCAGGCAGCACGGGTAAGTCTTGGGCATCGTCGCGGGTGGGGCCCGCGGCGTACACGGGGCGGCGCATCGCGACGGGGCGACGCGGACACCCCGGGACTGCCGGAGGTACCACCGTGCTGGAACACGACCTGCTCGCCACGTCCTGGACGTGGGCGGGCGACGAGAGCGTCCGCGACCGGGTGCACGCCGTGGGCGCCGCCGGGTTCGCCGGCCTGTCGCTGTCCCTCGACGACCTGCACGAGGTCCGCGCGACGACGGGCTTCGCCGAACTGCGGCGCATGCTCGACGCCGCCGGCATCGTCTGGGTCCAGCTCGGACCGCTGGACCGTTGGTGGACGTGCACGAGCCGCACCCAGGACGAGGACGCCGACCGAGGTGTCGTGCTCGAGGCCGCGGCGACGCTGAGCGCCTGGCAGGTGGTGGCGCGCGCCGACACCTCGTTGCCCGGAGCCTCCCCCGCGACGATGGCCGGCGACTGGTTCGTGCTCGCCGACCAGGCCGAGGCGGTCGGAGCGCAGCTCGTGCTCGAACCGGAACCGTGGTCGAACCTGCCCACGATCGAACGGGCCTCCCGTTTCGTCGCCGCTGCCGGACACCCGAACGGCGGCCTGCTCGTCGACGCCATGCACGCGCTCCGCGGCGGTTCCACCCTCGCGTCGATCCGGCAGGGCGTCGCACCGGGGGTCCTCGCAGCCGTCGAGCTGAGCGACGGACTGCTGCACACCCCGAGCGGGATGACCCTCGCCGAGGAGTCCCGGACGGCACGGTACCTGCCCGGTGCCGGAGCGTGGGATCTGCCCGGCTTCGTCCGGACCGTGCGCGAACTCGGGTTCGCCGAGCCGTGGGGCGTCGAGGTCCGGACGCCGGCGCACCGGGCGATGCCCGTCCGCGATGCGCTCCGGACGGCTGTCGCCGCCACCCGTGCGGTGCTCGACGCCGCCGATGCGTACGGCGCCCCGGCCGCTCCGGCGATGCCCTCGACGCCCGCGCCGACGTCCGCGGTGGACTTCGAGCCACCGCACACCGGCCGGCACGACCCGACGCACGGTGCCCGCCGTCGGGACGCCGACACAGGGACGCCCGCGTAGGTTGCTGGCATGACTGATCAGGCAGCACACGACGACGACCTGCTCCGCCGTTCCCAGGAGTCCATCGATGAGGCGAAGGCCGCCGCGGCCGAGGTGAGCGAACCGGAAGAGGACGAGCTCATCGAGGAGGACGCACCCGTCGCCGACCGCGCGGTGCCCGCCGACGGCCCTGCACCCGCGGCCTGACCCCGTACTGATCCGACAACAGGATCTCTCCGGACAGACGAGATCGCCGGGCGACCATCGAGGTCGCCCGGCGATTCTTCTTGCCGCTCGTGTGACGATCCGGCCACTCGGTCCGTCTCACCAGTGGACCCACCGGTGGCCTTGCGGCGAGCCCGGTGCGGGGCTTCGTGGCCGGTCTCCCTGAACCGGCTGGTCACGTGCCTCGGCGACGGTCCGTGCGCTTCCTGATCCAGCGTGCGGGCCGTCGGGTCTGTCGGACCCGTCGAACGGTCGGGCGTTCAGGCCGCCCCGGTCAGTCGTCGTCCTCGTCGGCGAGGAAGTCCGCGTACCGGACCTCGGTCTCCGTGGTGCCGGTGCCCGGTTCGACGGACCGCTGCGACAGGTCGTCCCCCGTGATCGCGACGCGTTCTGCAGCCGTGTAGGGCGGCAGGTACTTGCTCGAGTTCATCCTCGGAGCCCCCTTCGTCCCGGCGAACGTAACAGCCGATGGCCGATCGTGGCCAGCGGTGCCGATACTGTCCCCCGCGCAGGCTCCGGACGGGGGACGGATGTTCGCCAGCGGCTGACCCCATGCGCACGCATGTGGCCTGAAGGCGAAGCGCGCGTCAGGTCTCCCGCACGACGTCGTCCGGGTCCTTGTCCACCCGCCACCCCCGCCAGGACGGCTGCCGGAGCCGTCCGTCGCCGGTCCACTCGGCGAACTCGACCTCGCCGACGCGCTTCGGCGTGACCCAGTGCGCATCCCGAGCGTCAGGTCGTGGGACGTCGACGAACGGCGGGGTCTTCCGTTCCAGCGGTGCGAGGACAGCGGCGATCTCGTCGAGGTCGCGGTCACGGAACCCGGTGCCGACCTTGCCGACGTACTCCAGCCCGTCGGGGCCGGGCACCCCGAGCAACAGCGACCCGATCCCGCCGGCGCGCCGCCCGCTGCCCGGCTTCCAGCCACCGACGACGACCTCCTGCGTGGCGTGGTGCTTGAGCTTCAGCCAGGCCTCGGACCGCCGGCCCTCGGCGTACTTCGACGACCGCTTCTTCGCGACGACGCCCTCGAGGCCCTGCTCGCGCGACGCAGCCAGCACCGCGTCGAGGTCGCCCTGCGCCGCCGGCGGCACGTCGATCGCACCGCCGGGTTCCACGACCGTCTCGAGTGCCTGCCGCCGGGCGTCGTAGCCGAGCCGCGTGAGCTCGTGCCCGTCCGCCTCGAGCACGTCGAACAGCAGGAACCGCACGGGCGTCGTCTCCTGCGCGCTCCGGACCTCGCGCGCCTTCGTCAGGCCCATGCGGTTCTGGAGCAGCTGGAACGAGGGTCGGCCACGATCGTCGACGGCCACGATCTCACCGTCGAACACGCCGTCCACGCCGGCCCGCTCGCCCAGTTCCTGCAGCTCGGGGTACTGGGCCGTCAGGTCGTTGTCGTTGCGGCTGCGCAGGGTCACCGACCCGTCGCGGACCGTCGCCAGCGCCCGCACCCCGTCCCACTTCATCTCGAAGGCCCAGTCCGTCGGGTCCAGCCGGGGCTCGCCCTTGGCCAGGGTCGCCTGCATCGTCCGACGTTCCGACGGCGGGGTCTCGGCGTCCGCGGCCCCGCTGATCCGTCGCTGCCCGGCGCGGTGTGCATCGCCGTGCCCGTCCGACGGCCGGTCCGCCCGTCGCGCCACCGCCGGCCCCGCAGAGCCGCCGGCGTCCGCCAGCCGTTCGGGTTGCTCCTTCGTGCGGTGGATGAGCCAGTTCTTCTCGTCCCCACCGCCACGGCCGCGGGTGTGCAACAGCGCGAGGCGGCGAGCGCCGCCCGCCCGGCCGTGCAGCGTGACGATGACCTCCTGCCCCTCGCGCCACTTCTCGAGCTCGTAGGTACCGTCGTCCCAGATGGTGACCGTGCCGCCGCCGTACTCGTCCTTCGGGATCGTGCCCTCGAACGACCCGTACTCGAGCGGGTGGTCCTCGGTCTGCACGGCCAGGTGGTTCTTGCCCGGGTCGGTGGGCTCGCCCTTCGGCAGGGCCCAGCTCACCAGCACCCCGTCGTGCTCGAGCCGGAAGTCGTAGTGGTCGCGGGTGGCGTGGTGCTCCTGGATGACGAAGGTCGGTGTGCCGTCCTTCCGCACGGTGGGTGCACCCTCGGGCACGGGCTCCGGAGTCTTCGAGGCGTCACGCTTCGCCCGGTAGGCGGCGAGGCGGTCCCGTGCGGGCTGCTCGGCGTCGTTCGCGCGCTCGGTCCGGTCGCTGTCCCAGTGACCGTGGTCGTCGCGCCCGACGGCCAGCGAGGCGGAGGCGACCGGGTGCAGGAAGTCCCCACGGGCCTCCAGGCGTTCGAGGACCTCGTCCAACGTGAGCTGCGCGAGCCCGCGTTCCTCGAGCTCCTTCCAGGTGCGGGGCGCTGCGACCGTCGGCCGCTCGCGGCCGCGCAGCGAGTACGGGGCGATGGTCGTCTTGTTGCCGTTGTTCTGCGACCAGTCGACGAAGACCTTGCCCTTCCGCTCGGCACGGCTCATCGACGACAGCACCAGGTCCGGCAGGTCCGTCTCGAGGGCCTTGGCCAGTTCGTGGGCGACGTCGGAGACCTGCGCCGTCGTCGCTTTACCGTCGAGGGCCGCGTACAGGTGGATGCCCTTGGAGCCGGAGGTCACCGGGTACGGGTCGAGTCCCATGCCGTGCAGGATCTCGCGCGCGGCCACGGCGACCTCGACGCACTCGGGCAGCCCCACACCCTCGCCCGGGTCGAGGTCGAGGACGAGCCGGTCCGGGTTCTGCTGCGCGCCGCGCGGGCCGAACCGCCACTGCGGGACGTGCAGTTCGAGCGCGGCCTGCTGCGCCATCCACACCAGGGTCGGCAGGTCGTCGACGATCGGGTACTCGTTGTCGTGCTCCGAGTGGTGGATGGTGTGGTGCCGCACCCAGTCGGGGGCCGAGTCGGGCAGGTTCTTCTCGAAGAAGACCTTGCCCTCGACACCGTTGGCCCAGCGCTTCCGGGTCACGGGGCGGTCCTTGACGTGCGGGATCATCCACGGCGCGACCCGCTCGTAGTACTCGATCACCCGACCCTTCGTGGTGCCGGTCTCGGGGTAGAGCACCTTGTCGGTGTTGGTGAGCGCGAGCCGCCGGTCCCCGACGAGGACGACGGTCTTGCGCGAGGCGGGACTCACAGCGCCACCCCGGTCGCTCCCGCCACCGTCAGGGTCGTGCCGGACGTGTACGACGACTCGGGCCCGGCCAGGTAGACGTAGGCGCTGCCGAGCTCGACGGGTTGGGCGGGACGGCCGAACGGGGTGTCCTGGCCGTACGCCGCGATCTCGTCGCCCGGGTAGCTGATCGGCTGCAGGGGCGTCCACACCGGCCCGGGCACCACCGTGTTGGCCCGGATGCCCTTGCTCGCGAGCTGCCGCGCGACCCCGTTCGTGTAGGTGATGATCGCGGCCTTCGTCGCGGCGTAGTCGATCATGCGGTCCTGCGGCTGGTACGCGGACACCGAGCTGGTCGTGACGATCGAGCTCCCCGGCGCCATGTGCGGGACGGCAGCGCGGACGAGCCAGAACAGCGAGTACAGGTTGACCTTCATCGTGCGGTCGAAGTCCTCGGTGCTCTGCACGGTGATGTCCTCGTGCACCTGCTGGTGGCCCGCGACCAGCACGAGCGCGTCCAGGCCGCCGAGCTCGCTGACGGCGTCCTGCACCAGGACGTCGCAGAAGGCCTCGTCCGTCAGGTCGCCGGGCAGCAGCACCGCCTTGCGCCCGAGGTCACCGATGACGTCGCGGACCTGTTCGAGGTCCTCGCGTTCCTCGGGCAGGGCGTTCAGGGCGACGTCGGCGCCCTCCTTCGCCATCGCGATCGCCGCCGCACGTCCGATGCCGGAGTCCGCGCCGGTGACGAGCACCCGGTACCCGCGCATCCGCCCGGTGCCCAGGTAGCTCGTCTCGCCGTGGTCGGGGGCGGGGTCCATCGCACTCGCCAGCCCGGACCCCTGCTGGGTCTGCGCGGGGAACGGCGGACGGGGGAACTGGTCGCGCGGGTCCTGCTTGTCGAGCTGGCTCATGGGCCCATCGTGCTCGCGCCGGCCTCGCGGCGGTCCAGCGAACCGGACATCCGTGGAACGACCCCCCGGACGACGCACCTGTGGAGGAACCGTCGGCTCCGGGCACGCACGCGTGCGGGCGGGCATCATGTGCGCATGAGGTCGATCTGGAAGGGCTCCATCGCGTTCGGGCTCGTCAACGTGCCCGTCAAGGTCTACGCGGCCACCGAGACGCACGACGTGTCCCTGCACCAGGTCCACGACGAGGACAAGGGCCGCATCCGGTACAAACGTGTGTGCGAGTTCGGCCACGAGGTCGAGTACGCCGACATCCAGCGCGCCTACGACGACGGCGACAAGACCGTGGTGCTCACGGCGGACGACTTCAAACAGCTCCCCGAGGAGCAGTCGCACGAGGTCGAGGTGCTCGAGTTCGTGCCCGTCGAGCAGGTCGACCCGATGATGTTCGAGAAGACCTACTACCTCGAGCCCGACTCGCGCTCGCCGAAGGCGTACGTGTTGTTGCGCGAGACCCTGGCGAAGACCGACCGCCTGGCGATCGTGCAGTTCACCCTGCGCCAGAAGACCCGGCTCGGGGTGCTCCGGGTGCACGACGAGGTCATCCTGCTGCAGGGGCTGCTCTGGGGCGACGAGGTCCGCGCGGCCGACTTCAAGACGCTCGACACGTCGGTGAAGGTCAGCGCCAACGAGCTGAAGATGTCGTCATCGCTCGTCGAGAGCATGTCCACCGACTTCGACCCCGATCGCTACACCGACTCCTACCAGGAGGAACTGCAGCAGCTGATCGACGCCAAGCTCGAGGCGGGCGACGACATCGACACCGAGAAGACCTTCGGCGCACAGGCCGACGAGGACGACGACGACGAGGGCGGTGACGTGCTCGACCTGATGGCCGCCCTGCGTGCGTCCGTCGACAAGAAGCGGACGGGAGGCTCGGGGTCGCGTTCGTCGTCGACCTCGCGGTCGTCGTCGGGTTCCGGCTCGGGCACGTCCGGCTCGGGCTCCTCCGGCTCCGGCAGGAAGGCGCCGGCGAAGAAGGCGCCGACCAAGAAGGCCGCGGAGAGCACGGCCGAGAAGGCCCCCGCGAAGTCGGCGCCGAAGAAGGCCCCGGCCAAGAAGGCGCCGGCCAAGAAGCCCGCCGCCAAGAAGCAGGCGAGCTGACCGCTCCGGGGGGTGCCCCGTTCCTCGCCTCGGAGGACCCGTTCAGCCGGACGACGAACGCTCGTGCTCCTGGTCGACGTTCCGCTCGCTCCGGCGCAACCCGAACGGCAGGGCCGTCCACAGCGCCGCCGTCGCCACGAACACCGCGACCCCGCCGATCACACCGCCCGGACCACCGAGCACCACGTCGAAGACGAAGTAGACCGTTCCCGAGAAGAGCAGCGCACTCGCGATGAGTGCGGCGAGCAGGATGACGTTGCCGGCGCGGACCAGGTCGTGCTTCTGACGCTGCCGGAACACCAGCCGGTGCGTCGCCACGGCGGACAGCGCCACCACGGTGACGACGACCGCCAGGACGACCAGGACGAGGTAGACCGTCTCCTGCCGGTCGGACAGGTCCGTGAACCGCTGCTGGAACGGCAGCGTCAGCAGGAACCCGGCGAGGATCTGCGTCCCGGTCTGCACGATCCGGAGCTCCTGCTGGATGTCGGCCCAGTTCCGGTCCCACCGTTCCGTCGGCGTCTCGTGCCGGCCGCGTTCGGTCTCGCTCATACCGCGAACCTACCCAACGGGGCGTCGACGACTGACGAGCTGCGACACGAGCCGGTAACACCGATCGGGGACACTGGTCGGATGACTCCACAAGAGCCTGGGAGCCTGCAGTCGTCATCCGAGACCGCAGGCCCACCCGTCACCGTGTCCATCACCCGCCTGGTCGAACCGGACCGGATCCCCGAGGTCACCCGCTGGGTGCAGTCCGGGGTGAACCTGGCGAACCGCTACCCCGGCTTCCTCGGCTCCGGGTGGGTGCGTTCCCGGGCGCAGTCCCGCGAGTGGCACATGCTCTACCGGTTCGCCGACCACGACTCCCTGGCCACGTGGGAGAACTCCGACGACCGGCTGCGCTGGCTCGACCTGGGCCGTGACCTGGTGGTGGAGTCCCGCGTCGAGAAGCGCACCGGCATCGAGGGGTGGTTCGACGTCCCGCAGGACGCCCCGGCCTCGAGCGCTCCCCCACGGTGGAAGCAGTCCGTGAGCATCTGGCTCGGCTTCTTCCCGGTGAACCTCGCGTTCACGTACCTGACGGCCTGGCTCGTCCCCGCGTTCGCGCACGTCGCGATCCTGCCCCGGGTGCTCATCACGACCGTCGTGCTCACGCCGATCATGACGTTCTGGGTACTGCCGTTCGTGACGAAGCTGATCCGTCCGTGGCTGCTCGCACCGCCGAGGCAGCGCGGCTAGATCGACGGGCCGCTACGGGGTCCCGAGGACCGACAGCTGGTCGAGCCGCTCGAGGATGACGCCCTCGCGCAGTGCCCACGGGCAGATCTCGAGGCCCGGCAGGTCGAAGATGTCCAGGCACGCCTCGGCGACGAGCGCCCCGGGCACCACCTGGTGTGCGCGGCTCGCCGAGACGCCCGGCAGCGCAGCGAGTTCGTCGACCGACATCGTGAGCAGCTCCGGCAGGCGCTGCCGCAGCACTGCGCCGTCGAGGGCACGGGGCACGAGCGGTCCGGCGGCGGACGGCGCGGCTCCGCAGATCCGGGCGATCGACCGGAACGTCTTCGAGGTCGCCACGGCCCGGTCCGGGCGGCCCGAGCGGAGCAGCCGTCCGGCGTCCCGGGCGATCTCGACGCGGATCTCGTGTCGGATGCGGCGGACGTCGTCCTCGGTCGGGGTGCCGGCGGCGAAGTAGGAGCGCGCCAGGCGTGCGGCGCCGATCGGCATCGACCACGCGACGTCCGGTGCCTCGTCGGCACCACCGGCGATCTCGAGCGAGCCACCGCCGATGTCGAAGACCGCCAGGCGCCCGGCGGACCAGCCGAACCAGCGGCGCACGGCCAGGAAGGTCAGTCGTGCCTCGTCCGAGCCGGACAGGACGGCCAGCTCGACCCCGGTGGACGACTCGACGTGGGCGAGCACGGCCTCGGAGTTGCCGGCGTCGCGCACCGCCGAGGTGGCGAACGCGAGCATGTCCTCGCAGCCGCGCTCCTCGGCGACGCGGACGGCGTCGGCGACGAACGTGGTCAGTGCGTCGATCCCCTGCTGGGTCACCGCGCCCGAGGCGTCCAGGTGCTCGGCCAGCCGCAGCGGCTGCTTGAACGAGGACGCCGGCAGCGGCGCGGCGCCGCCGTGGGCGTCCACCACGAGCAGGTGGCCGGTGTTGGACCCGATGTCGAGGACTCCGACGCGCATGGGCACAACGCTAGTGGGCCGCGCAGTCAACACACGGCCGGGAGGCAGGGGTCACGCCCGCAGGAACGCCTCCAGCTCGGCGGTGGTCGGGTACGAGGCCTGAGCGCCCGGCTTGGTCGCGGCGTACGCCCCGACCCCCACCGCGAACCGAGCGGCGTCGACGAGGGTGTCCCCCGCGGCCAGACGCAGCGCCACCGCACCCATGAAGGCGTCGCCGCAACCCGTGGTGTCCACCGGCTCGACCCGCACGGCGTCGATCGACACCGGCTCGGCATCCCCGTCGTGCACGACGCAGCCGGCACCGCCGCGGGTGACGATCGACCGTGCGACGCCGTGGTCTCCGAGCGCCGCGGCCTCGTGCTCGTTCACCAGCAGCACGTCGGTCAGCTCGAGGAGCTCGGCCGGCACGGCGCCGAACGGTGACAGGTTCGTGAGCACCGTGACCCCGGCGGCGTGCGCGGCACGGGCGGCGGCGAGGACGACGTCGATCGAGACCTCGAGGCAGAGCCCCAGCACCGTGGCGCCGGCGAAGACGTCGGCCGGCACGTCGTCCGGCGTCAGCGTGCCGTTCGCCCCGGCGGAGATCACGATGGTGTTCTCGCCTGCGGCGTCGACAGTGATGACGGCGGTGCCGGTCGCGACGCCCTCCCGGATCGCGACGTGCGTCGTGTCGACCCCCGCAGCCGCGACGGAGTCGCGGAGCAGCGCACCGTTCCCGTCGTCGCCGACCGCACCGATCATGCGCACCGTGCCCCCGAGCCTCCCGGCAGCCACCGCCTGGTTGGCGGACTTGCCGCCGGGCAGGATCGCGAGGTCGGAGCCCTGCAGGGTCTCACCGGGCTGGGGGAAGCGCTCGGTGCGGACCACCAGGTCCGCGTTGAGCGACCCGACGACGACGATGCTCTCGGTCAACGGACGGTCTCCTTCTGCGGGGCGACGGACGTGGTCTCGGCGCCTTCCGGACGGGGGATGAGGAACGAGATCGCGAGCGCGACGGTCGTGATCGCGGCCCCGAGCAGCATGCCACCGGAGTACCCGGCGGTGCCCGCGGAACCGCCGACGCCGAGCGCGATCTGCAGCGCGGGCAGGACCGCGAAGCTGACCCCGGCGCCGAGGTTGAACGCACCGGCGTTCAGGCCCGGCAGGAACCCGGGGTTCGACTCCGGCGACAGCACGATGCCCAGGCCGTTCAGGATGATGTTCGCGATGCCGGCGTAGGTGATGCCGATCAGCACGGTCGCGGTGACCAGCACGGGCAGCGAGTGCACGCCGACGAGCGCCATCAGGACGGTCGAGACGATGCTTCCGATCAGGCCGACGCGCAGGACGGCGCGGTACCCGATGGTCGGGGCGAGTCGGCCGGCGAAGGGTCCGACGATCCAGCCGACCAGCGCGTACGGGGTGAGGAACACGAGCGACGCCAGGTCGGGCTCCATCCCGAAGCCCGCGTCACCGTTCTGCGCGAGCGAGGTGACCAGGCCGTTGACGACCGCGAAGACGCCCGTCATGGTGAGGAACGTCGTCGCCAGGAGCGCCCAGGTCGCACGGCGCTTCAGGAACCGGGTCTCGACCAGGGGTTCCCGCACCCGCGACTCGACGGCCCAGAACACGGCGAAGGCGACGAGCGCGACGACGACGCCACCGACCACGAGCACGGGGTTCGCCGCGCCGAGCTTGCCGGCCTCGTTGAACGCCGTGAGCAGCGCACCGACGCTCACCACGAGGGGGACGACACCGATCCAGTCCATCCGGGTACCGGCGGAGGGCTTCGACTCGACACCCCAGACGGCGACCAGGAGCAGGGCGATCACGGTGACGACGGCGATGACCCAGAAGATCCCGCGGAACCCGAAGTTCGTCGCGATCCACCCGCCCGCCAGGGCGTCGACGCCCGCGATGCCGCCGTTCACCGCGGTCAGCAGCCCGAGGGCGGCGCCGTAGCGCTTCGGGTCGCTGATCTCGTTGCGCAGGACGAGCAGGCAGATCGGGACGACCGGACCGGTGACGCCCTGGATGATGCGACCGGCGAACAGCATCGGCACGTTCACCGCGAGCGCGGCGACGATGCTGCCGACGAGCATCACGGCGAGCATGCCGATCAGCACGCGCTTGCGGCCCACGATGTCGGACAGCCGCGGCAGGAACAGCGAGAACAGCGCCGCGAGGGTGAAGTACAGGGTCTGCGACAGGCCGATGGTGGCGTCGTCGGTGTTGAGCTCCCGCGCCATCGTGACGAGGGCGGGGCTGAGCATGCTCGCGTTCAGCTGGAACGCGATGCACGCGGCGAGGAGCGCGGCGGTGAGGGCGCCGATCGACTTCTTCGTCGAGGTGGTGGTCATGGGGGTTTCAGCGCTCCGGGGTCGTGGTGATGCCGGCTTCGACGGCGTCGGCGGCGGCACGTGGGGTCCAGCCGGTGTCGGCCGTCTCGCCGATGCGCTCGAGGGCGTCGACGACGAGGTCCCAGAACCGGCCGTGGTCGAGCTCCATCGCGGCGCTCGTGCGGCAGTCCTCGGGTGCGGGGGCGCGGAAGTCGGCGACGGTCATGCCCAGGGTCAGCGCGCCCTGCGTCTCGACGTGGATCGGGACCTTCACGGCGCGGACGATCGTGGGGTCGATGACGTACGCGACGGCGCAGGGGTCGTGGACCGGCGGGGCGTCGAAGCCCTGGGCGTCCTTGTAGGTCTGGCCGAAGAAGTCGAGCAGCTCGCCGACGAACGCGGCGGGGGCGGTGCCGACGCCGGCGATGCGCGCGGCGACCTCGGGGGTGGCGAGGGCCTGGTGCGTCAGGTCGAGGCCGACCATCACGACGTCCCAGCCGGCCTCGAACACGATGGCCGCGGCCTCGGGGTCGATGACGATGTTGAACTCGGCGACCGGGCTCCAGTTGCCGACGTGCACGCCGCCGCCCATGAGCACGACCTGCTTGACGCGCTCGACGATGCGGGGCTCCTTGCGGGCGGCGAGGGCGATGTTCGTCAGGCCGCCGGTCGGCACGAGGGTGACCATGCCGGGCTCGTGGGCCATCACGGTGTCGATGATCAGGTCGACGGCGTGGCGCTCGTCGAGGTCGAACGACGGCTCGGGGAGCATCGGGCCGTCCAGGCCGCTCTCGCCGTGGATGTCCGGTGCGACCTCGATCTGGCGCAGCAGCGGGCGGGCGGCTCCGGCGGCGAACGGCACCCCGGTGATGCCGGCGATGCGGGCGACGGCCAGGGCGTTGCGGGTGACCTTCGGCAGGGTCTGGTTGCCGACGACGGTGGTCACGGCGAGCAGCTCGATGGCCGGGCTGCCGTGGGCGAGCAGGAGCGCCACGGCGTCGTCGTGGCCGGGGTCGCAGTCGAGGATGATCTTCGCGGCGGGCTGGGTCGCATCGGGCACGCTGGGCGCTCCACTTCTTCGGGGAATCGAGGTGAGTGCTCGACGTGGTGGGGATCCACGGGCCGGCAGAGCGCTGGCGTCGTGGCGCGTCAAGCGTTTGACATCGAAACACGTCAAACGCTTGACGTCAAGTTCGACCACCACGCTCGCTAGCATCGACGAGTGCCCTCCCCCGCCGCCCCGAGCCGTCGTGTGACCGCCGCGATGGTGGCCGAGCGTGCGGGCACGAGCATCGCCACGGTCTCCCTCGTCGTGAACGGCAAGGACCGCGGGCGGGTCTCCGCCCCCATCGCCGCGCGGGTCCGCGACGCCGTGGACGACCTCGGCTACGTCGTCGACCACGCCGCCAGTTCACTCGCGCGCGGCAGCGGCGACCTCGTCGTGTTCATCGCCCCGGACCTGTCGAACCCGTTCTTCGCCGAGGTCATCCGTGGCGTCCGCGACACCCTGGGCGACCGGTTCCAGCTCGTGCTCTCCGTCACCGAGCGGGGTGCACAGCCCGTCGCGGCCGACGTCCGGCGGTTCGAACGGCTCCGGCCGGCCGGCATCCTGGTCGACGCCCCGGCCGCCGACGAGCCGATGTCGGCGAACGTCCCCGTGGTGCTGCTCGACGCCCCCGGTGGGCCCGAGGCAGTCAACTACGACCTCTCCACCGGCGTGCAGGACCTCGTCGCCCATCTGCACGAGCAGGGACACCGGCACGTGGGCTACCTCGACGGCACCTCACGGGCGGCGACGTTCGGCGTCCGCCGTGGACTGTTCGAGCAGGCCTGTGCGGACGCCGGCATCACGGTCTCCGAGGTCACCGCCCGCGCCGACCTGACCGTGGAGGCCGCGGCCTCGGCCACCGAGCACGTCATCGAGGCCTGGCAGGACGACGACGTCACCGCCGTCGTCGCGGCCGCGGACACCCTGGCCTACGGAGTCCTGCGGGTCGCCAGCGCGCTCCGCATCGCCGTCCCCGGCGCACTCGCGGTCGCGGGCTTCGACGACCTGCCGTCGTCGTCGGTCACCGCGCCGGCCCTGACGAGCGTGGCGCTGCCCGGTGCCGACCTCGGTCGCGCTGCGGCACTGCGACTCCTCGCGACGCTCGACGGCACGGCCGCCGAGCCAGCGGCCCTGCCGACGCGGCTCGTGCCGCGCGCGAGCACCGGCGCGTAGCGCCCCGTGCCGACGCGGCGTTTCGCGTCAGGCGACACTCCACGGGGTCCCGACGGCGAAAGGTGTCGCTGGGCCCGAAGTGACGGCGCGCGGTGGCCGCAACCAGACGACGGACGGGAGGCCCGGTGCCAGCTGGCACCGGGCCTCCCGTCCGTCGGTCGGTGGCGTCTACCGGTCGGTGTCCCGCCCCGGTGCGGAACCTTCCGGTGCCGCCGCGTGCTCCGCACGCGCCGCACGCTGCGCACGCTCGAGCTCGTCGGCCTCGTCGCCGCCGACGGCCTCGCCACGGGCGACCATGCCGGCCGTGTCGGACAGCGTGATCTGCGGCAGGAAGAGTGCGAGCAGGAACGCCACCGCGATGAAGGGCAGCAGGTACCAGAACACCGGTGCCAGGGAGTCGGCGTAGGCGTTCACGATGCCGTCCTGCACCGCCTCGGGCAGCTTCGCAACCGTCGCGGGGTCGATGCTCCCCGCCGACGACGCCGCATCGGTCGCCGACCCGCCTGCACCGCGGAACACGTCGGTCAGCGACGTCGTGAGCCGCGCGGTGAAGAGCGCACCGAAGACGGCGGTCCCGAGCGAGGCACCGACCTCGCGGAAGTAGTTGTTCGTCGAGGTGGCGGTACCGACCTGCTCGGCGGGCACGGCGTTCTGCGCGACGAGGACGACCACCTGCATGATCAGGCCGAGCCCCGCACCGAAGACGAACAGGTACGCGCAGATCAGCCAGATCGGGGTGTCCGCCGCCAGCTGGGTCATCGCGAGCATCGCGATGGCCACCAGGACCGTGCCGACGATCGGGAACATCCGGTAGCGCCCGGTCTTGGTGATCAGGACACCCGAGGCGATCGAGGTGCCGATCAGGCCGGCCATCATCGGCAGCATCAGCAGGCCGGAGACCGCGGCCGAGGTACCAGAGGCCATCTGCAGGAAGGTCGGGACGAAGCCGATCGCGGCGAACATGCCGATGCCGAGCACGAGGCCGATGCCGGTCGCCAGCAGGAAGGTGCGGTTGCGGAAGAACGACAGCGGGAGCACCGGGTCCTGCGCACGGGACTCGACGAACACCAGGAGCGCTGCCGAGACGACGAGACCGGCGAACCAGGCCCAGGTCTCGGGGGCGTCCCAGCCGTGGTCCTTGCTGCCACCGAACTCCGAGAAGAACACCAGGCACGTGGTCGCGGCGGACATGAAGAGCACGCCGAGGACGTCGATGCGCTTCGTCGCCTTCTTGTTCGGCAGGGTCAGCGCGAACCACGCCACGAAGAACGCCGCGATGCCGACCGGGATGTTGATGTAGAACGCCCAGTTCCAGGTGAGGTGGTCCACGAAGAAGCCACCGAGCAGCGGGCCACCGATGGCGGACAGGCCGAAGATCGCACCGAGCGGGCCGAGGTACTTGCCGCGCTGCGAGGCCGGGACGATGTCCGCGATGATCGCCTGCGACAGGATCATCAGACCGCCGCCGCCGAGCCCCTGCATGGCGCGGAACACCACGAGCTGCGTGAAGTCCGTGGCGAACGCACACCCGGCCGACGCGATGGTGAACAGCGCGATCGCGATGAGGAACAGGTTGCGGCGGCCGAGGACGTCGCCGAACTTGCCGTAGACGGGCATCACGATGGTGGAGGCGAGCAGGTACCCGGTCGTCAGCCAGGCCTGGTGCGCGACGCCGCCGAGCTCGCCGACGATGGTCGGCATCGCGGTGGAGACGATGGTCTGGTCGAGGCTGGAGAGCAGCATCCCCGCGATCAGGGCGGAGAAGATGATCCAGATGCGACGCTGCGTCAGGAGCAGCGGGCCGTCGGAGCCTGGGCGGGCACGCTTGGTGGTGCCCGGCGCGGTGGCGCTCATGTGGTGTGTTCCCGTTCGGTCGTGGTGACCGCCCTGAGCAGGCGGAGGTTCTCGGTGAGCAGCGCGTCGAACGTCGGCCCCGTGGCCTCGTCGAAGGCGTCGTCGAAGTACTCGGTCGCGGTGGCCTTCATCAAGGCGGCCGCGGCCTCGGTGACCAGGCGCGGTCGGCGGTCGGCGGGGTCGTCCCACCCGAACCGTCGCCGCAGGGCCACGGTGATCCGGGCGAGCTGCACGTCGGTCGCCGACAGGAACCGTGCGACGAGTGCCGGCTCTCGCTCGAACACCCGGCGGACCAGGGCCTCGTCGGCGCGGGCGATGCCGACCCGGTGGAACTGGTCGATCGCCAGCGCGACGATCGACCCGAGGGGATCGAGCTCGCCGGGGACGACCCCGCCCGCGGCGTAGGCGTCGATCGCCTCGACGTCGGCGTTGAGCTCGATGCCGAGCACGGCGTCGTCCTTCGACCCGAAGTGGTTGAAGAACGTGCGGCGCGACACCCCGACGGTCTCGCAGAGCTGCTCGATGGTGAAGCCGTGCAGCCCGTGTTCGACCGTCGCCCGACGTGCCTCGACGATCATGCGTCGGCGCAGCGCGCGGGTGCGTTCGGTGGTGCTCACCGAGCAAGAATTGCACTCTCCTGCTGAAAGTGCAATACGGGATGGGGCCGGGCTACAGGGCCTTCTCGAAGCAGAACGACCACGGCATGGTCGCGACGTAGGGTTCGTAGACCGCGATCTGGTCCCACCCGGTCTTGCGGTAGAGCGCGACGGCGTCGGGCTGCTTGTCGCCGGTCTGCAGGATGAGCCGCGGGGCGCCGAGTTCGCGGCCGACGCGCTCGCACTCGTCGAGCAGCGCGGTGGCCGCACCCTTGCCGCGCGCCGAGGCGAGCACGATGAGCCGCTTCAGCTCGACCTCGTCACCCAGACGCCGGACGGCGATGTGCCCGACCGGCTCACCGGACTCGTCGACGGCCAGGATCGACGTGACGACGGTCGACGGGTCGACGCTCAGCGCACGGCCCCGCTCGGCGGTGACCGCCGGGTCCTCGCCGGCGTTCGCCGACCCGTAGCGCTCGTGCATCTCGTCGTCCATGCGGGCGCGGAGCACCACGCTGCGGGGGTCGTCCCAGGACACGCGTTCGATCGTGATCACGAACGTCGATCCTGGCACGGGCGACCGACGACGCGGAAACCGACGGCGCCCGTCAGGCGCGCTGGCCGAGGGCCGCGATCGGGCCCTCGCCGGCGCGGAACGCGGCGAGCACTGCGGCCGCGTCGTCGTACACCTCGGCCGCCCCGGCACCGCGGAGCTCGTCACCGCCGATGCCGCCGGTCATCACACCGACGCACCGGACCCCCACCTTGCCGGCGGACTCGACGTCCCACATGGCGTCCCCGACCATCACGGCGTCGTCGGCGGAGACCCCGGCCTTGCCGAGCGCGACCCGGATGATGCCGGGGTCCGGCTTCGCCTGCTCGACGTCCTCGGAGCTGGTCTCGGCGGTGACCCACTCACCCGCGTCGAGCAGTTCGCGCAGGCGGGCGAGTTCGTGCTCGGGCGCACTGGTCGCCAGGACCACGGCGTGCCCCGCTTCGGCGACGGCCTGCAGGAGCTCGCGCGAACCCGGCAGCAGCCGGAGCCGCGGCGTCTGCTCGGCGTAGTAGGCGGTGTGGAACTGCTTCGCGGTGTCGCGGGTCTCCTGGGACGCGTCCGGCAGCAGCGTCTCGAGCAGCTTCGCCGAGTCCATCCCGATCGCGCGGTGGATCCGCCAGGCGTCGACGGACTCCCCCGCCGCCAGGAACGCCCGCCACCACGCGTCGATGTGCGCGTAGTTCGAGTCGGCGAGGGTGCCGTCGATGTCGAAGAGGACTGCTGTCGTGGGTGCGTCGGCCATCCCACCATGCTGCTCGGGAGGCCCGGATCGGCTCCCAGGGGCGGCCCGCGTCCGTCAGACGGTGATCGTCTCCCCCGCCGGCAGGATCAGGACGGGTACCGGCCCGAGACCGTCCGGTCCGAGGAAGCGCGCGGCGGACTGCTGGCCGAGTTCGCTCAACATCGCCTCGTGGATCTGCACGGCCCGCTCCGGCGCCACGGCTCGCACGTAGTCGACGGCCTGGGCGGTGTTCGTCCACGGCCCGCTCGTCGGCAGGAGCAGGGTCGGCACCGGGACACCGGGCTCGAGGTACGCGTCGCCCGGGTGGAACACCGCGTCGTCCACCAGGTAGCCGACGTTCGCGGTGGACGGGATGTCGGGGTGGATGACCGCGTGCTGCTCGCCGAAGACCCGGACGGAGAACGGTCCGACGGTGATCGTGTCGCCGTCGCGCACCGCTGCGACCCGGCCGTGGTGTTCACCGAGCTGCTCGACGACGGTCTCCGGACCGCGGACGACGAGGTCCGGGTTCCCGGCGAGCCCCGCACGCAGGGCGTCGATGTCGAAGTGGTCGGGGTGGTCGTGCGTGACGAGGACGCCCGCGGCCCCGCGGACGAGGTCGACGGCCTCGGGCGTGAACACCCCGGGGTCGATGACGAGGGTGACGCCGTCCTGCTCGAGGACGACGGTGGCGTGGTTGTACTTCGTCAACTCCATGCGCACAACTGTACAGCGGTGTTGTACTTCTGCGGCTGCCGGGAAGGTGAAGGGTCGTTCAGTCGGCCCGGCGGGCGACCCGCTCGAACAGCTCGGGCAGGCGGCGCAGCAGCGCACGCTCCTCGGCGTCGGTCTCCTCGCGGATCGCGGCGGCCAGCCAGTCCGTGCGGGCGTCCGTGTCCCGCTGCAGTGCGGCCCGACCGGCGTCCGTGATCCGGATGACCGACGCTCGGCGGTCGGTGTCCGACGCCGTCCGGTCGACGTAGCCGAGCTCGGCCAGTTCGCCGACCGTGCGGGACTGCCCCTGGTGCTTCACCCCGCGGCGGCGCGCGAGTTCCGCGATCATCATCGGGCCCTCGCGGTGCAGGAACCCGAGGGTGGTGGTGTGCGTGGCCGGCAGCGCGTCCGCCTCGCGTCGTGCGGCACGCACGACCCGGCCGATGGACTGTCGGAGCTCCGCAGCGAGCTCGTCGATCGGGTCCATGCCCGGAACGCTACCGCTTCACGGACGGGAGGCACGGTGCCAGCTGGCACCGTGCCTCCCGTCCGTCATCGGGTTCCGCTCAGCTGCTGCGGACGTCGTCCGCCGCACCCTGCGCGTTGTCCTTGACGTCGGACGCGGCCCCCTGCGCCTCGCCCTTGACCGTCTGCGCGGCTTCCTGCGCGGTGCCCGCGAGGTCCTGCGCGTGCCCCTTCGCCACGTCGCCGAGCTGCGAACCGGCGTCCTTCGCCTGCTCCTTGACCTCGTCGACGAGCGGTGCAGCCTTGTCCTTCAGCTCACCGGCGAGTTCTTCTTCCTTCTCGGTGGTCGGCAGGAGCGACGACACGAGCCAACCGGCGCCGAACGCGATGAGGCCGACGGCCAAGGGATTGCCCTTCGCCTTCTCGACGCCCTTCTGGGCGACGTCCTTCGCCTGGCCGGTCGCGCCCGAGGCGGAACCGGAGGCGCTCGAGCGGGCTGACTGGGCCGCGCCCATCACGGACTCGCGGACGTCCTGGAACCGGCCCTTCACCTTCTCGCTCTGGCGGTGGGCGATGGACGACGGGCTGACCTTGTCGGCGAGGGCGTCGACGTCGGAGCCGAGTTCGCCGCGGGTGCGCTCGATGTCGGCGCGGATCTCGTCTGGGGTGCTCATGGCTTCCTCCCGGTGTTGGGCTTGAGTGTCTCGGGGACTTCCTTGGCGGTCTCGACCGTCTGCGGGGCGCCCTTGATCTCCTTGATCTCCTTGCGCCCGCGGACGGCCAGGATCGCGGCGACGATCGCGTAGACGACGGCGATGATCAGGGCGGACCAGGCGTTGCCGATCAGGTAACCGAGGCCCCACCACGCGGCGATCGACAGGAACAGCAGGGCGAACACGGCGGTGAGTCCGGCGCCGCCGAACATCCCGCCCGCCTTGCCGGCCTTCTTCGCAGAGTCGGTCAGCTCGGCCTTCGCGAGGGCGACCTCCTGCCGGAACAGGCTGGAGAGGTCGCGCGACACGTCGGACAGCAGCTCACCGAGCGGTGTGGTCGCAGCGCGCTCCTCGGGAGTCGGTTCGCCCAGGGGTGTCGCGCCGGGGACGGACTGGCTCATACGCCACTCCCCGATCCGGTGGTGCCGTCGCCGGCCTCCTTCTCGTGCTTGACCTCGGTCGCGAGCGCCTTGGTCAGGCGGCCGGCCAGCAGGCCCGCGCCCGCGGCGATCGCGATGAAGGTGCCGGGGCGCTTCGCGGCGAAGGTCTTCACCTCGTCGAGCAGCGAGCCCGGGTCGCGGTTCTCGAGGAACCCGGCGGCCGAGGTCGCGCGGCCCGACAGGTCGCGGACGACCTTCGAGGCGACGCCCTGCTCGTCGTCGTTCTCGGCCATGCGCCCGAGCTGCTCGCCGAGGGAGCGGAGTCCGCCGGCAGCGCGCTGCTGCTGCTCGCCGGCCTGCTGCTTGAGGTTCTCGGACGCCTGGCCGTAGAGCTGCTTGGCGTGGTCGGTCGCCTCGGAGGCGACCTTCGACGCCTGCTCCTTGGCGGTGCCCGCGACGTTCGCGGCCTTCTCCTTGGCGTCGCCGGCGACGTCCTGCGCGGCGCCCTTCGCCGCGTCGGCCTTGCCGGAGCCGCTGCCCGAGTCACTGCCGGAGCCGCTGGCGCTGCCAGCGCCGCCGGCGGAAGCGGCGGACGGGACGGCGGGGAGCTGCTCGTCGGCCGGGACGGCGTCGAGGGGTGCGTCGAACGGCACCTCGGCGGCGCTGTCGCCGTACGGGTCGTAGGTCTGGGGCGCACCGGGGTCGGTGGGTCGCGCGGCGGGGGTGCCGCTGGCGTACGACGGCACCGTCACGCCGGGGGCGACCTCGTGCCCCTCGGAGGCTGCGGTGCGGTCGTGGATGGGCGTCCCGGAGTCGTTCCCGGGTGGGTTCGTGGTCATGGTCGGCCTTCCGGTTGTCGTCGTCCCCGGCGTGCACCGGGGGCGTTTCGCCATCGAACGTGCGCGCTGCCCTCTGGGTCAGGACCCAGGAATGCCGGGAAACGCGGTCCGGCAATCCGCACAGGCGACAGCCGGTTGGATCGACGGATGCCCCGTGTCTCGGTCGTGATCCCCGTGCGGGACGATGCCGTGCACCTGCGCCGGTGCCTCGCCGCCCTCGCGGCCCAGACCCGGCCGGCCGACGAGGTCGTCGTGGTCGACAACGGCAGCACCGACGACAGCGCGGCGATCGCCCGGGACGCCGGTGCGGTCGTGCTGACGGAGCCGGTGCGCGGGATCGCCCGGGCCTCGGCGCGCGGCTACGACCGGGCGACCGGCGACGTCGTCGTGCGGCTCGACGCCGACTCCGTCCCACCGCCGTCCTGGATCGCCGACGCCGTCCGCCTGCTCGCCGACCCCGATGTCGTCGCGGTCACCGGTCCGGGCCGGCCCCGGGGCGGTGGCCCCGTGGTGCGCCGACTGTGGGACGCCGTGTACATGGGCCCGTACTTCGTGCTGATGCGGGGTGCGCTCGGACACCCACCGTTGTTCGGGTCCGCCATGGCGATGCGCCGGTCGACCTGGGCCGCGGTCGGCGGGCGAGCGCACCGGGACGACGCCGAGGTGCACGACGACGTCGACCTGAGTATGCAGCTCGACCCGGCCTGGCGGGTGGTGGCCGACCCCGTGCTCACGGTGCAGGTGTCCGCGCGACCGTTGTCGGGCCTCCCGTCCGTCTGGGTGCGGACGCGACGCGCCTTCCACACGTTCCGCGTGAACGGCCGGCGGGCGAACCCGGTGCGCCGGTGGGCACGACGGCTGCGGTCGCGGTCGCGGCGGTGGTGGCGCGGCCGCTGACGACGCCCTCGGTCAGCCGCTCACCGAGCGGCGGGTCGGGACCGCACGTGCGCCCGCTCGCCCTGCGGCCCGTACAGGCACAGCACCTCGGTGACCGAGTCGGTCACGTTGCCCATCCAGTGCGGTGTGTGGGTGTCGAACTCGGCGACCTCACCGGGACCCAGGTCGAGGTCGTGCTCCCCCAGCACCAGCCGGAGCCGTCCGGACAGCACGTAGAGCCACTCGTAGCCCTCGTGCGTCTTGAGCGACGGGTCCCCGCCCGGGGTGTTCGGCGGGAACAGCTGCTTGAACGAGCGCACCCCGCCGGTCCGCTTGGTCAGCGGCACGACCACGCGGCCGCCGTGCACCTCGGGCTTCATGTGCACGCGCGGGTCGCCGGTCTGCGGTGCGCCGACCAGGTCGTCGAGGGGCACCTGGTACGCCCGGGCGAGGGGCAGCAGCAGTTCCAGCGTGGGCTTCCGCTGCCCGGACTCGAGCCGCGACAGGGTGCTCACCGAGATCCCCGTCTGATCGGACAGTGCCGCGAGTGTGACGTCGCGGTGGGCGCGCAGCGCGCGCAGTCGGGGGCCGACCCCGTCGACGACGTCGGCCGTCGTGCGCGTGGCGGCCGCATCCCGGGTGCTGTGTCCCATGCCGGCCATGTTGCCACACCGGCAAAGTTCGTTGCTGTCTACTCATGACCGGCCGCATGATCAGCGCATGCCTGAACACTTCGACGTCATCGTCATCGGCGGCTCGGCCGCCGGCCTCTCCGCCGCCCTCATCCTCGGCCGTTCGCGGCGCTCGGTGCTCGTCGTCGACTCCGGCGAGCCGCGCAACGCCCCGGCGGCCGGCGCGCACAACTACCTCGGCCACGAGGGCGTCGCGCCCGCCGAGCTGATCCGCATCGGTCGCGCCGAGGTCGCCGCCTACGGCGTCCAGGTCACGGCCGGGAGGACCGTGGCCACGTCCGCCACGACCGGTGACGGCCACGACCCGGTCGGTTTCTCGGTCACGCTGGACTCCGGCGCGGTCGTCACGGCACGCAGACTGGTCGTCGCCTCCGGCGCCGTGGACGTCCTGCCCGAGGTCCAGGGCCTGGCCGAACAGTGGGGGCGCGGGGTCGTGCACTGCCCGTTCTGCCACGGGTGGGAGATCCGCGACCAGCGGATCGGGGTGCTCGTCACGACGCCGAACGCCGCACACCACGCGCTCATGTTCCGGGCGCTGAGTGATCGGGTCACCGCGTTCCTGACGGACCCGGCACTGATGGACAACACGACCCTGGCCGGTTTGGCCGCACGCGGCATCGCAGTCGTCGAGGGACCGGTCGCCGCCGTGGTCTCCGAGGGTGACCGGCTGACCGGGGTCCGGCTCGGCGACGGTTCCTTCGTCGATCTCGATGCCCTGGCCACGGCGAGCCGGCCCGAGGCGCGGGTGGACTTCCTGTCCGGGCTCGGCCTCGCCGCCACCGACCAGTTCATGGGCGACCACCGCTTCGCGGCCGCGCTGACCGTGGACGCCGCCGGGCAGACCGCGGTGCGCGGGGTCTACGCGGCCGGCAACGTGACGGCCCCGATGGCGACGGTCATCGCGTCGGCGGCTGCCGGCACCCAGACGGGCGCTGCGGTGCACGGCGACCTGGTGCAGGCCGACCTGGCCGCGGCGCTGGCCGGGGTCGGCGCTGTTTCGGGCACTGTTTCGGGCTGAGCGACAGTTCGCGGGGCCGGTCGGGCGTGCAGTGTCGGTGAGCGCGAAACTCGGCGTGGGTCAGTCGACGCGGTAGCCGGCCTGTGCAGCCAGCAGCGGCGCGAGCGTGTACAGCTGGTCGGCGCCGATCGTGGCCCCGCGGAACCCCTCGAGCCGCTCGACCCGATCGAGGTCCGCTCCACGCAGGTCCACGTGGTCGATGCGGGTGTTCGACCCCTCGGCGGCGCGGATGCTGCTGCCGTCGAACGACACCCGCAGCAGCTTCGCGTCGGCGATGTCGAGCTCGTCGATGACGCAGTCGCGGAACACCACGTCGGTGATCGTCGAGCCGCGCAGGTTCACGAACCCGAACTTCATGCCGACGAACTCGACGCCGTTCAACCCGGAGTCGTACAGTTCGGCCGAGCCGACCCGACCGCCGGAGACCCGGACCTCGCGCCACGAGCTGCTCGACGCCCGCAGGATCGGGGCGTCGAGCGAGTCGATGAGCGAGTCGCGGACCCGGAGCCCACGGAAGTCCGCGTCGTCGCCCCGGAACGTGTCGATGACGCACTCCTCGATCTCCAGGTCGGGAAGTCGCTCGCCGGCCAGATCGAGGACGTCGATGCGCTTGCCCTCGATGCGGTCCCCCGTCAGGACGTCATCGGGAGCTGGCGTCCAGTCCTCGAGGTTCGTCGGTTCGGTCAGGGTGATGCGCGGGGCGTCGGTGCCGGAGGAGCGTGCCATGCCCCCAGTCTGGCGGTGACCGCCGACCCCGGGGGTCACGACCGCGGTCGGGTGAGGACGCTGTCCAGCCGGTAGTCCTTCGCGGGGCCCCGCGCTTCCCACCGCACCGTCCAGCGGTCTTCGTCGCCGTCGAAGGCACCCGTGTAGTCGTCCGGAGCGCAGGCGTGGGCGACGCTCGTGCCCCAGACCCAGTCGTGGAAGACCCGACCGTCGGAGAAGTGCACGGTCCAGCCGCCGTCGGGACCGCGCCGGAGGATGAGAGTCCGGGACACCGGGGTGGACCGGCCGTCGAAGGTCATCACGCCGGACTCGTCCCAGCGAACCTCGTCGTCGCCGACCCGGGTCAAGGTGGTGGTCCCGGTGACAGTCCCCGCGGCCCCGGCACGGCGGTCGTGCACGGTGCGGTGGAGTTCCCACACCCCGAGCAGGTCCGTCGGCAGCAGCACCCGCCCAGGCTAGCCGCGCAGGGCCTCGGCCCGTGCGGCTCTGCGCTCGTCGTCGGTGATGACACCGCGGGCGTGCAGCTCGTCGAGTTCGAGGAGCCGCTGCTCCGGCGAGGTCCGCCGGGCACCGTGCGGGCGCCGACTGCGGACCACCGCGATGCACACGGCGGCGATGACCGCGACGACGACGAGCGCCATCAGCAGGGTCCAGACGAGGTCGTAGACCGGCGGGATCAGGGGGTTGCGCACTTCTTCGGAGGCGATCATCGTCCGCGCAAGGCCTCGGCTCGGGCGCTGCGGTGCTCCTCGTCGGAGATCACGCCGCGCGCGTGCAGGTCGTCGAGTTCGGCGAGGCGCTGTTCGAGCGGCTTGTTCGGTGCGAACGTACGGCTCTGCATCGCCTGGTACGCGATGTCCTCCTGCATGGTGAGGGGGTTCTGACCACGGTCGGCCATCCGCTTGCCCCGGTAGAGCGTCAGGATGACGATCGACAGGGTCGTGAGGATCGTCAGCGCCGCGACGACCCCGAACGCGATGCCGAACCAGCCGTCGAACAGGTCGGGCATCCCCGACTCCCCCGGCCCCTCGAGCTCACTGAACGCGGACCAATTGAGCACCATCGCACTCCCCCTTCTCACAACGACGAGCGAAGCGTAGCGCGAGACGGGGAACACGAGCGGGCGTTCCTTCCCAGAACGCCCGCGATGGAATGTGGAACCGGGCGTACCTGGTCAGAACTTCCGACCCGCTACGCCCGAAACCACCCGGTACGCCCGGGACGACCAGGCGGCGCCCCCCCGGCCAGCCCCAGCCCGCTCAACCGCGGAGCGGCCCCGACCCCGGAACGTTCGCACCGTCCGCGAACCCGGCCACGAGTGCACGCAACGCTTCTTCGGAGGTGTGTCGGGCCTCCCATCCGAGCACCGACCGGGCACGGTCGGTCCGCATGATCGGCACGCCGGCGGCGATGTCGATCCACCCGGCGTCCGTCGGCTGCAACCGCAGCCGCCACGTCACCGTCACGATCCCGCGCAGCAACCGCAGCGGGATCCGCACGGCACCGAGCATGCCGAAGGCCCGGGCCAGTCTCGGCGGGTTGAGCACGGGCGAGGCCGCGATGTTGAACGCCCCCGCTGCCCGTCGATCGACCGCGCGCCAGTAGGCGTCGGCGACGTCGTCGGCGTGCACGGCCTGGAACACGAACGGGTACGGCAGCGGCAGCACGAGCCAGCGGATCCACCGCACGATCGACATGGGCACGAGGTGTCCGAGGAACAGCCCCCGGATCTCGGCGGCGGCGTCCCGCTGGAAGATCAGCCCCGGACGCAGCCGGGTGACGGTCACGGAGGGGTGGTCGGCCTCGAACGCGTCCATCGCCGCTTCGTTGGCTGCCTTGTGGATCGAGTACGTCGCCGTCGGGATCCCGTCGGCGGGCCAGCTCTCGTCCACGGGGGTGTGCTTGCCGTCGACGTCCACCCCGCGGTACGCGCCGACCGAGGACGCCACGACGACCTGGGGCACCTCGGCGCGCGCGACGGCTGCCAGGACGTTCGCCGTCCCGGTCACGTTCGTGCGGTGCTGCGCCGGGATGTCGTGCGTCGGCTGGAGGGCCCACGCCAGGTGGACGACGGCATCGGCGCCCTGGAACACGGCCGTGAGCTGGTCCACGGCGTCCGCGGCACCGACGTCGACGGCGTGCCAGACGGCAGCGGCGTACGGCTCGGCGTGCAGGTCCGGCAGCCGCCGGGCGACGCCGACGATCCGGACGCCAACGGCGTCACCGTCGCCGTCGGCGCGCACGGCTGCGAGCCGACGGAGCACCGCCGTCCCGACGTTGCCGGTCGCGCCGACGACGACGATGCGCATCAGGCCGCGGCCATCGCGGGGTCGAGCACGACCTTGACGCAGTCGTCCTGCTTCTTCTGGAAGACCCCGTACATGTGCGGGGCCTCCTCGAGCGAGACGCGGTGGGTGGTCAGGTCGAGCGTGCCGAGCGGGTCCGACGGGTCGGAGACGAGCGGCATGATGTCGTCGATCCAACGCTTCACGTTGCACTGGCCCTCGCGGATGGTGATCTGCTTGTCGAACAGCGTCATCATCGGCATCGGGTCGGCCATGCCGCCGTAGACACCGCTCAGCGAGACGGTGCCACCGCGGCGGACCAGGTCGATCGCCGCGTGCACGGCGGCCAGCCGGTCGACACCGGCGGTCTCGATCGCCTTCTGCGCGAGCTTGTCGGGCAGCAGGCCGGCGGCGCGCTGTGCGAAGCCCGCCATCGGGTTGCCGTGGGCCTCCATGCCGACGGCGTCGACGACCCCATCGGGGCCGCGGCCGTCGGTCAGGTCGACGAGCTCGGGCACCAGGTCCTTCGTCAGGTCGAACACCTCGGCGCCGTGCTTCGCCCCCAGGTCTCGGCGGACCTGCTCGGGGTCGACGGCGAGCACGCGGTAGCCGAGGTGCTTGCCGATGCGGGCGGCGAACTGGCCGACCGGGCCGAGGCCGAGCACGGCCAGCGTGCCACCCTCGGGCACCTGGGCGTACTGCACGGCCTGCCACGCGGTCGGCAGGATGTCGCTCAGGAACAGCCAGCGGTCGTCGGGGGTGCCGTCGTCCGGAACGACGATGGGGCCGTAGTCGGCGTGCGGCACGCGCAGGTACTCGGCCTGGCCACCGGGGACCTGGCCGTACATCTTGGTGTAGCCGAACAGCGAGGCGCCGGTGCCGTACTCGGTCACCTGGGTGGTCTCGCACTGCGACTGCAGACCGTGCTGGCACATCCAGCAGTGGCCGCAGGAGATGTTGAAGGGGATGACGACCCGGTCGCCGACCTTCAGGTTCGTGACGCCGGATCCGACCTCTTCCACGATGCCCATCGGCTCGTGGCCGAGGACGTCGCCACGGTCGATGTACGGGCCGAGCACGCGGTACAGGTGCAGGTCGGACCCGCAGATCGCCGTGGAGGTGATCCGCACGATCGCGTCGGTCGGCTCCTGGATGGTCGGGTCGGGGACGGTCTCGACGGACACCTTCTCGGTGCCCTGGTAGGTCAGTGCGCGCACGCCTGCGTTCCTCTCGTGGTCGCTTCGAGCCGGCCTGGAGGCACGACTCGCGTTCCCCTCCTCGGTACGCGCCCGCCCCGTGGACGCTCCCAGCACCGCGTCCCCCTCGCGCACGTCGGCGCGGGTGGCCAGCCGTGACCGCGACCTCAGGCGAGGACGGCTGCGAGGACCCGCTCGTGCTCGTCGCGAGCGCCCGGACCGGCGCTGCCGGCGAGCATGACGAGCGCCTTCCACAGCGCCCATCCCCGTGCGCGCGCCCACGTGTCGTCGTCCAGGTCGACGGCCTGCCGGAACACCCGTCGCGCCGGGCCGTCCAGCATCGTCCACGCGAGCACGAGGTCGCACGCCGGGTCCCCCACGCCGCACGTGCCGAAGTCGATCACCGCGCACAGCCGCCCGGTGTCGTCGACCAGCAGGTTGCCCGGGGCGACGTCACCGTGGAACCAGACGGCCGGCGCGTCCCACCGGCTGGCGAGGGCCTCGGCCCAGACCGCTTCGCACGCGCCGCGGTCGACGACGGAGCGGCCGGCCCTGCCGCTGGCGAGCGTGTCGAGCGCGGCCCGCACCTCGGCGTCGTACACGGACGGGTGCTCCCCGCGGTGGAACGAGTGCGCGCCGGCGGTGGGGCCGCCCGTCGCCGGGATGCTCCGGAGCTGCCGGAGCACGGCACCGACCTCGGCCGCGAAGCGCTCGTGGTCGAGGTCGTCGACCTGCACAGCGGGCACCCCGTCGAGCCACCGGCGCACCGACCACCGGAACGGGTACCCCTGGCCCGGTTCCCCGAGCGCCACGGGTTCCGGCACGGCGACGTCCAGCCGCCGGGCGAGGTACGGCAGGACGTCCTGCTCCTTCTCGACCGCGGGCACGTAGCCGGCCGCGCTCGGCAGTCGCACCGACAGGGCGTCCCCGAGCCGGTAGGTGCGGTTGTCCCAGCCCTGGTGGTCGACCTCGCGCACGGGCAGGTCGGCCCAGTCGGGGAACTGCTCCGCGACGAGTCGTTCGACGAGTCCGGCGTCGATCCGGGGCACCTCGGTGTGCATGCCCGCAGCCTAGGCGCCAAAGCGGCACGGCGGTGGGGTCGGTGCGCGCGGGCGGCGAGCGGCGGGACGGACCCGCACCGGGCCTCCCGGTGGTCGCCTCAGGCGGGTTCTGGGGCGAGCATCGCGTCGCGCGCGACCGCGGGCTCCGTCATCCCCGCAGCCGGTCACGCTCCCCCGGCGGCAGGTGCTCGGTCGCGGTCCGGCGGGCGGCCGGGCTGAGGAACCGGCCGCTCTGCTCGAGGAACGCCACGAGTGCCGGCTCGGACGCCCGCTTCCCCGTCTCGCGCAGGACCAACCCGAGTGCCGACTGCACCGTCTCGCTGCGCTCCCGCACCAGGCGACCGGCGATCCCGAGCGGCACCTCGGCGTCGCCCTGCTTCACGAACGCCAGGGTCGCCACGACCGCGATCCGGCGGACCATCGCGACGTCGGACTTCGCCAGCGCGAACAGCGGACCGGTCGAGGCGCCCACCAACGGCGCGCCGACGAGTTCCTCGGCGGCCAGGTCGACGAGCACCGGGTCCTCGAACCGCTCGGCCTTCGCCGCGGACAGGTACTCGTCGGTGAGCTCCGGGTCCGGCTGCGCCCGCATCGCCTGCACGAGCAGCAGGACGGCGACGAGCTTCGCGCCGTCGTCCTCGCTCCAGAGCAGCGCCGAGCGCTCCCCCTCGTCGAGGTCGTGGAACTGCCGCGCGACCCGGCGGGCCGCGGCGACGTCGCCGGTGGTGCGGGCGAACGCCGCCAGCACGGCTTCCGCGTCACGGCCTGCCGGGAGGCCCGTCACGCGACCTCCCCGTCGCTCGCCTTGTTCTGTGGTGCCCTCCGACGCCCGCGGCTGAGCACGATGACCGCGACGACCACCAGGAACGCCGCGAACAGCCAGGTGCCGACCTGCGGGTCGACCAGGCGTGCCAGCACGGCGCCACCCGGCGAACAGACGGCGGCGGTGATGCCGACCGTCAGCCCGACCCGAAGGTCGACCGCGCGACGCCGCAGGTTCGCGACCGTCCCGGACACCGACGTCGGCACCATCGTGAGGAGTGACGTGCCCTTCGCCAGCAGGTCGCCGGCGCCGAGCACGACCTCGAGCCCCGGCACGATGACGACCCCGCCGCCGACCCCGACGAGCCCGGACAGCACCCCCGACAGCAGCCCGAGCAGCAGCAGGACGATCGCCTCGACGACCCCGAAGTGCACCTCGCCGCCGCGGGTCGGCACCGTGGTGAACAGCGACACCAGCACGACGGCGATGAACCCGACGAAGATCCACGGCAGCACGCGGAGCGGCAGGGCACGGAGCAGCCGGGCACCGATCGGCGCGCCGATGACGCTGCCGACCGCCAGGGTCAGGGCCGCGAGCCAGTGCACCTCGCCCTGCACGGCGTAGGTGACCGCACCGACGACGGCCGCGGGGGCGATCGCCACGAGCGAGGTGGCCGAGGCCCGACGCTGGTCCATCTGTGCGAAGGCCATGAGCGCCGGCACCACGACGACCCCACCGCCGACGCCGAACAGCCCGGACAGGACCCCAGCCAGGACCCCGATCGCCACCAACACGAGCACCGTTCCGCCGCGTTTCCTCATCACCGCAAGGCTAGACGCGCTCGCCGCCGCTCCCTCGCACGATGCGGGGTCGCCCGCGCTCGGAGTCCAGGAACGGTCGGCTTCCCGAGGGCGATCCGACCATTCCTGCTCACGAAGCGAACGTCAGCTCGCGAAGCGCTGCCTGGCCTCGCGGATGGTCTCGGCGTACGGACGGACAGGGTGCTCCGGAGCGGCGTCAGGAGCAGTAGTCGGCCACCGGCTCGCTCGTGCCGGCCACGAAGACGGTCGCCACGCGGTCGCTCCCCTCGCCGAACTGGAAGACGATGTACCGCTCGCCGGACCGGACTGCCCAGAACGTGTCACGGGTACCACCCGCCGCGTCCGTCCGTGTCTGGACCAGGTCCGGGTAGGCGCCCCTGACCTCGGCGAGGGTGCTGCCCAGACCGACCCCCTCGAGCGTCTTCGGGCCGACCTGCTGTCCTGGTGCGGCATCTTGCCCCTGCTGGATGACGACCGTACCGACCGTGCCGCCGGCGACGACCTCGACGACGCGCTCGCCGCCGGGTCCGTCCCAGATCCGGGAGTTCGTGTTCGGGCAACCGAACGGGTAGATCACGGTCCCCGTGTCGTCGATCAGGGGCGGCGCAGGCGAGAACGCCGCCCGCAGTGCGGCGTCGTCGGACCCGGCGGGGCTGCCGAGCGTCGCCGGCCCGACGGCATCCGCAGAGATCGTCCACGTCGACCAGTCCGTCGCCGAGTACGGCGGGGCGGTCGGCGTGGGCGTGGGCGTGGGCGTCGGTTCACCGACGACCGGCGCCGACGACGGCGTGACGGTCTGGCTCGGCTGGCTGGTGGCGCTCGGCGTGGGCTCGGGCTCGGTGGACGACGTCGGGATGAGCCCGAGCGCGACGCCACCACCCGCCGTACCCACGGCGAGCAGGGCGATGACGGTGATGACGATGCCGGTGCGACGTCCACGGCGCTTCCGCGGTTCGGCCCGCTCGAGCACGTTCTGCTTCATCGAGACGAGCATGCGCTGCAGGTCGTCTCCGATCGGGGGCTCGGAGTTCATCGCTGCACCTCCTTCGTCGCTCGGGACCCACGCCGTGGCGTGGGTCCTTGCGGGCGGAGTCCGAGGTGCTGTGCGGCTTCCGACCACGTCCGCCCCTCGACGAGACAGAGCTCGACGAGTCGTCGGTCGGTCTCGGGCAGGGCGAGCAGGTCGTCCTCGACCCAGCGCAACGGCGAAGCGCCGCCGCTGTCGACGGCACCACTCGTCCGGGCGTGTGACCGGCAGACGGCCAGGAGCCACGGCAGTAGCAGACCGGTGGGCAGGTACAGGCCGTCGGCGTGCTGCCAGAGCGACAGGAACGACTCCTGCACGACGCGTTCGACGTCGGTCGGCGTCGCGGAGACCGCCCACGCGTAGCGCGTCAGCACCGGGGCGAACCGGTCGAACGCGGTCGCCAGTGCGGTACGGTCCCCGGCGACCATCTGGCGCACGAGGCGTGAGTCGTCGATCGTCACAACACTCCCTTCACTTCAGGAGTGTCGCGAGATCGGCGATCCTGACAGCCGAAGCGCCCGGTTCGGCCGCATCACCGGAAGTGCAGCACCGAGAGCGGGTCGATGAGCGAGCCGGCCTGGCGCACCTCGACGTGCACGTGGGGTCCGGTGGACTGCCCGGTGTTGCCGGACTTGCCCACCTCGTTGCCCTTCGACACGATCTGCCCCTTCTTCACTCCGATCTTGCTGAGGTGCGCGGTGAGGACGGTGGTGTTGCCGTACGTGACGACGACGTAGTTGCCGTAGGACGCGTGGTTCGCGACGGTGGTGGTGACCGTCCCGGTACCCGAGGCGTACACGGGCGTACCGATCCCCACGGACGAGTCGGTGCCCTGGTGGTAGCGCGGGACGTGTCCGACGCCACGATCGTCACCGTACCGGCCGGAGATCTTGGTGCTGGCGACCGGCCACAGCAGCCCGGTCACGGGCCGGGTCGACCACGCCCGGGTGTCGGACTTGCCGTAGAGCACGACGTTGCCGTCGACCTGCACGAGGAGCCGTCCGCCGCCGGCACGGCTCGTGGCGCTCGACCAGAGCCACTTGTTCGCGGCCGAGTAGACGACGAAGTTGCCGTCGGCCTGCACCGAGGCGTAGGCCCCGACGTTCCCGGCGGTCTTCGTCGCCCAGACCTGCTTGCCGTTGACGACCTGCGCGAGCACGCCGTCGGCGCGCATGGTGAGGGTCCGGGCGTTCGTGGAGTCGGACCGCAGGACCGTCCCCGGCAGGATGAGGTTCCCCGCGGCGACGCTGTCCTGGTACGTGGGGAACTCGACGACGCTCTTGTTGGCGGTGTTGATCATGCGCATCGTGCCGTCCGGCCGGACCCCGAAGTTCCGGCCGACGTGCCCGGCGCCGCCCCACAGCGCGATCCGCACGTTGTTGTGCACGATGGCGAGCGTGCCGTTCGCCCGGATCTGCGCGAAGGCCCCGGACTTGCCGGACGTGTTCGACGCCCAGAGCACCTTGCGACCGATGCCGTACTCGACGAGGTTGCCGTCGCCCTGCATGACGAGCTGGAACTGCCCGTTGTTCGAGGTCACCGAGTCGCCCGGCCAGAGCGTCTTGCCCGCGGCCACGGTGCCCGTGTAGACGATCGGGGCGGCGGCAGCCGGGGTGGCGGTGCTCACGAGCCCCGTCGCGACGGCGGCGAGCGCGACGAGCGCTGCGACGACCCGAGCGCGGACTGGGCGGAGGCGGGCCGAAGACGACGAAGTGCGGCGCATGAGTTCCCTGAGCTGGGACCGCAGGGAGGCGGTCCGGGTGGCGGACGCGCCCCTGCGCGACCGTTCGGCGGCACGTCGGTTACGCGCCGCCGAACGATGGTCACCTTTTCCGGGGGGAGAAACAACCCCCTTGACGCGGTGGGGCAACCCCAGTTCCGGGGGTACGCGACGGGGCACGAGCCGGAGGGCGGCAGGCTGCGGCAGCTGTCATCCGGTGCCGGGACGCCCGGAGCGCGCAAGATGGTGTCATGCCGACGCTCAACCCCGCCTTCGTCCCGCCCGCAGCGCAGACCACCCGTCCGGACCTGCAGGGCACGTTCGGGATGGCGGCCTCGACGCACTGGATCGCGACGGCGACCGCCCAGTCGGTGCTCGAGCGCGGCGGCAACGCCTTCGACGCGGCCGTTGCCGGGGCCTTCGTCCTGCAGGTCGTGGAGCCCCACCTGAACGGCCCCGGCGGTGACCTGACAGCGGTCTTCGCGACGGCCGCGAACCCCGTGCCGACGGTGCTGGTCGGTCAGGGCCCCGCGCCCGAGGGCGCGACCCCGGAGCACTACCGCGCCGAGGGCCTCGACCTGGTCCCCGGCTCCGGCGCGCTGGCCGCCACCGTCCCCGGCGCGGTGGACGCGTGGCTGCTCCTGCTCCGAGACCACGGCACCTGGGAACTGGCCGACGTCCTCGCCCCCGCGGTCGGGTACGCCCGCGACGGCCACCCGGTCGCACCCGCGGTGGTCCGGACGATCACCGCCGTGCGCGAGCTGTTCGAGCAGCACTGGCCCACCTCCGCCACGCAGTGGCTGCCGGGAGGCACGGTGCCGGTCCCCGGGGACCTGGTGCGCAACGAGGCACTCGCTGCGGTGCTCGACCGGCTGGTCGAGGCCGGTGCGGGTGCCGGCAGCCGGACCGGCCGCATCGATGCGGCCCGGTCCGAGTGGGCGGAGGGGTTCGTCGCCGAGGCGATCGACCGGTTCGTCCGCGAACCGCACCGGCACGCCTCGGGCACCGACCACGCCGGTGTCATCCGGGCGTCCGACCTGGCGGCGTTCCGCGCGACGTACGAACCCGCGACGACCGCCGAGTTCCGCGGTTGCACGATCGCCAAGACCGGGCCGTGGGGCCAGGGGCCGGCGCTGCTCCAGACCCTGCGGCTGCTGGAACCGCTCGACGACGCCCTGCTCGACCCGTCGACCGAGCTCGGTGCGCACACGATCGTCGAGGCGCAGAAGCTCGCCCTCGCCGACCGTGAGGCGTTCTACGGCGACGGCGAGGTCCCGATGGACGTCCTGCTCTCCGACGCCTACGCCGACGAGCGCCGTGCGCTGATCGGCGAGCGGGCCTCGGCGGAGCTCCGACCCGGCACGATCGCCGGGGTCGAGCACACGCTGCCGCCGGTCCGGACCTCGTACGACTCCGCCGGTTCGGTCGGGGTGGGCGAACCGACCGTGCAGGTCGCCCGCGACACCGAAGCCGACACCGAGGTCCCGCCGGCCGCCCCGCTCGAGGACCGCGGTGAGCCGTTCGTGACCGCCGACGGCGAGACCCGCGGCGACACGTGCCACATCGACGTCGTGGACCGCTGGGGCAACATCGTCAGTGCGACCCCGTCCGGCGGATGGCTGCAGTCGTCGCCGACGATCCCCGAGCTCGGGTTCTGCCTCGGCACCCGCCTGCAGATGACGTGGCTCGAACCGGGCACGGCCTCGACCCTGCGCCCCGGTGAGCGCCCCCGCACCACGCTGACCCCGACCCTGGTGCTCCGCGACGGTCAGTCGGTCGCCGCGCTCGGTTCCCCCGGTGGTGACCAGCAGGACCAGTGGCAGCTGCTGTTCCTGCTGCGCTGGATCGTGGGCGGGTACTCGCCGCAGCAGGCCATCGACGCACCCGCGCTGCACACCACGTCGTTCCCTGGGTCGTTCTGGCCGCGCACGTGGGAGCCCGCGGGCCTGGTCGTCGAGGACCGCCTGGGAGACGAGGTCATCGCGGCACTCGAGGCCCGCGGACACGTCGTGACCCGCGGCGGCGACTGGAGCCTGGGCCGACTGTCGTGCGTCACCCGCGACCCGGACACCGGGGTACTCGGTGCCGCCGCGAACCCGCGGGGCGCGCAGGGTTACGCCGCGGGACGCTGACCGCGCGCGTTCCTTCCCAGAACGCCCGCGCTACAAAGTGGAATCGGGCGTACCTGGTCAGAACTTCCGACCAGGTACGCCCGATTCGACCAGGTGCTCCCGCGCCTCAGAGCGTCGGGACGACCACCGCGCGACCCGAGAGCTCCCCGGCCTCGAGCTTCCGGTACGCCTCCAGTGCGTCGGACAGCGCGTACCGCTCGACGTCGGGGACGATCTGCCCGGCGCGGTACATCGCGACGACCTCGTGCAGGTCCTCGATCGTGCCCCAGTAGGTGTTCGTGATGGTCGACTCGTACGGCGTCGCGAAGAAGTTCCACTCGGTGGTGCCACCGGCGATCCCGACGACGGTGAACCGCCCGCCGACCGCCATCGATGCCTGCGCGACCTTGATCGTGGGGGTGGCACCGACGAAGTCGAAGGCCGCGTCGACGCCGCGTCCGCCGGTGATCTCGCGGATGCGCTCGGCCTGGTCCGGGCCGCCGGGGACGGTGATCGCGCCGCGGGCGGCAGCGCGGTCCATCGCGTCCTGCTTCATGTCGGTCGCGATGACCGTGGCACCGGTGAGCGCCGTCAGGATCTGCACGGCGATCTGCCCGAGGCCACCGAGCCCGACGACGAGCGCGAAGCGACCGCCCCCGGCCAGGTTCGGCAGGGAGTTCTTGATCGCGTGGTACGGCGTGAGCGCGGCGTCGCTGAGCGGTGCGGCGGCGATCGGGTCGGCGTCACCGAGCGGCACGAGGTTCCGCGCCGGGACGCTGACGTACTCCGCCATGCCGCCGTCACGTCCGAGGCCGATGCCCATGTACGGGTTCGTCGCGGCGTTCTCGCAGTAGGTGTCCTGCCCCTTCGAGCAGTACGAGCAGTGCCCGCAGCCGACCGGCCCGTACACCAGGTAGGCATCACCCTCGGCGAAGCCGGTGACCCCGTCGCCGACGGCCTCGACCCAGCCGGAGTTCTCGTGGCCGAGCACGAACGCGGGGGCCTGGGCTCCCGGCTGCCCCTGCTGGAACTCGCGGTACACGGCGACGTCGGAGTGGCAGGCACCGGCGCCGGCGACCTTGAGCAGGACCTCACCCGGCCCGGGTGCGGGCTTCGGGACCTCGGTCAGGGACGGGAAGGTCTGGTACTGCTCGAACACGACGGCGCGCATGGGTTCTCCTTGGTGTGGACGACGGGTCGACGGGGATCCGTCGGGCGTCAGGAGGGGTGCGGCGTCGCGGCGGATCGAACGATCCGGTTCCGCTATCGTACACCTGTTGTTTTGCGCAACGCATGTCGCTCGGCTCGCGCGCGGCCGAACCCTGCGTCTTCCCCGTGAGCCCGTTGCGAGAACGATCGTTCTCCGATTGACTCGGGAACGGCGGTCCCGTTCGGGGCCGCTCCCCCACACGAAAGGAGCGGGCATGCCCACTCGCACCGCACGCACCGCCTGGAACGGCGGCCTCGAGGACGGTTCCGGCCAGGTCGAACTCTCGAGCTCGAAGGTCGGCACGTACGACGTCTCGTTCCCGAAGCGCACCGCCGAGGACGCCGGCGGCACCACGAGCCCCGAGGAGCTCATCGCCGCCGCCCACTCGGCCTGCTACGCCATGCAGTTCTCCGCGGTCCTCGGCGAGGCCGGCGGCACGGTCGAGGCCCTCGACGTCAAGGCCGACGTCTCGCTCGGTCCGGACCCGGCCGGCGGCTTCCGCCTCACCGGCATCGTCCTGACCGTCAGCGGCGAGGTCTCCGGCATCGACGAGGCGGCCTTCCTCAAGGCCGCCGAGGACGCCAAGGCGACCTGCCCCGTCAGCAAGGCGCTGACCGGGGTCGAGATCACGCTGCACGCGACCTTCGAGCAGTAAGCGCGGAACGCAGGAACCGTCACCACCTGACGGACTGGAGGCCCGTGGCGGGGTCGCCACGGGCCTCCAGTCCGTCGCCCACCTACGCTGGGTGCCGTGCCCCGATTCCTCGCCACCCCGACCCTCGTCGCCCTCTGGCTCGGCCTGCTGGCCGTCGTCGTCGGGATCGTGTTCGCGCTGACGGCTCCGCCGTCGTCGTCCGGCTGGTTCGCGTACGCGCCCCTGTCCGACTACGCGTTCGTCGCGGGCGTCCGCCCCTGGCAGCTGACCGCCGGACCGGTCCTCGTGCTGGTGGGCGCGGTCGTCGCGGCCTTCGCCCTCGGTCGTCTGAGCACGCGCCGCCGGAGCTGATCCGGACGCGTCCAGGGGACGCCCGGACTCGGCCGCCGTCAACTGACACCATGGCGTGATGGCCGAGCAGCACCCCCCGGGCCCGCACAAGCCGGGCCGCCCGCCCCGGCCACGCCGCCGCAGTCTCGCGCAGCACGACCTGCGCGACGCACGAGCCCGCCTGCGCGGGACGATCTACGAGCACGTCGAGCCCGACGCCAAGGGGCGCGACCAGTACACGGCGACCCAGATCGTCGACTTCTGCCTCGACCTGGCCGAGGTCATGCTCGCCTCCGGTGCCGACACCCGTAGCGTCGAGACGGCCGTCGTCGCGGTCTCGACGAAGTGGAACCTCGCGCCGCTCGACCTCGACTTCTCCGGCAGCTCGGTGACGATCCAGTACGCCCCGGCCGACGTCCCGCCGCTCGTCAAGGTCCGCACCGTGCGGTCGGACGGCTCCGACCTCGACAAGCTCGCCCGCGCGAACCAGATCGTCGACGACCTGATCCACGACGACCGCGACATGACCTCGGCGGTGAACGCCCTGGTCGCCGTGCTGCGACTCCCACCGCGCTGGCCGATGTGGCTGTCCGACGTCGGCCTGTCGATCCTCGGCATCTCGATCGCCGTGCAGGCCGGAGGCGGCTGGCGGGCCGGCCTCGGGGCGTTCGTGCTGATGCTCGGGATCATCGTCTCCGGGCGCTGGCTCACCGACCGGGGCTACCCGCAGTTCTTCGTGTCCGGGGCGCAGGGCGCGGTGGCGTCGGCGATCGGCACGCTGGCCATCTGGGCCGGAGTGCTCAACGCGAACGGCGCCGCGACGATGGTGGCGGCGCTCGTGGTGCTCCTGCTGCCGCACCCGTCCCTGGTGACCTGGGCGCAGGACGCCATCTCGGGGTTCCGGGCGATGGCCGTGGCCCGGGCGTTCTACATCGGGCTGGTCATCGCGGCGATCGTGGTCGGGGTGCCGGCCGGGATCGCGATGACGCACTGGCTGCAGATCGAGGTCGACCCGTCCGGCATCGTGACGCAGACCCTGCCGCTCTGGGCGTCGCTGTCGCTGACCGTGGTGTCGGCGGGCGCGAACTGCTTCGTGCAGCAGGCGAGCGCCCGGGTGATCCCGGTCGCCGTGGTGTTCTCGGTCGCCGCCGGTGCCGCGCTGTGGGCGCTGCGGCAGGCCGGGCTGCCGCTCCTCGGGGCGACGTTCCTGGCGGCGGTGCTGCTCGGGGTGCTCTCGACCTACGCGGCCGTCCGGATGCGCACGGCCGTGGCGGCGATCGCGGTGCCGGCGTTCTGCGGGGCGCTGCTGCCCGGTGTCGCCGTCTCGAACGCCCTGCTGAACTTCATGTCCGGGTCGTCGAGCGCCGCGCTCGACTTCGTGGCGGCGGTGTCCGTGGCACTGGGGATCGGCGCGGGCCTGGTGCTCGGCGGACTCTTCGCGACACCGGGTGCCCGGCGAGCGCTCCGCCGGACGCGTCGGGTCGTCGTGCACTCGGTCCACAACGACACCACGGCGCTGCGCGTCATCCGTGACACCGGGTACGACCCCGGCGACGGCTCGGTGCCGCGCGGATCGCGCTCCGGCGGCGCTTCGTGAGCTGCGCTTGCGCTTCGTGAGCTGCGCTTGCGCTTCGTGAGCTGCGCTTGCGCTTCGTGAGCAGAAGAGGTCGGGTGCGATGGACGCACCCGACCTCTTCTGCTCACCGAGTGGGCGTGCCGCGCTCAGCCGGCGTCGGACACCGCGCTCGACACCGCGGTCGGGGCGTCGTACTCGCCGTCCGGGATCGCACGGAGCGCCTCGAGGACGTCGTCCGGGGCGCCCTCCTGCTCGGCCGTCGAGACCACGTCCTCCTTGGACGCCGGGTAGTCGATGCCGCTCAGGTACTTCTGGACCTGGATGGGGTTCGGTGCTGCCATGTCGGTTCCTTCCGTCAGGTTGCGACTCCCGGAGTACCCGCGGGGCGCTGCACGACGGCGCAAGGAACGCGCTCCGCGGACGAACCGCCGGTCAGATCTCCCAGCTGCCCGAGTCGTCGTCGTCCCACATCGCCAGACGGCGGGCGGCCTGCGGCTCGTACCGCTCCATCCAGCCACGCTCGAGCCGGGCGACCGCGCGGTCGAACGCCGCCACCAGGTCGAGCTCGGCGCGCAGCAGGGCCTGCAGCTGCAGCCCCTCGTACAGGGCGATGAGCTGCTCGGCGCCGCGGCGGGGGTCCATCGTGTGCGGGGCACGGCCGATCGCGACGTCGTGCTCCAGACCGCGCTTGATCTGCGCGAAGAAGAGCTGGTACCGCGACCGCAGGTATGTCGCCATCGGGTGCGCCGGGTTGCCCGCGACGGACAGCAGGGCGACGAGCAGGCGCATCAGGGCCGGGTCCTCGGCGTTCGAGGCGACGATGGCACGGAGCAGGTCCACGGTCGAGCCGTCGCCGACCTCGTGCGTGACCTCGTCCATCCGGGCGCCGTTCCAGCGGTCGAGCGCGGCGAGGACCAGGCCGTCCCACGACGGGAAGTGCTGCTCCAGCTCGGCGACGCTGATGCCCATCCGCTCGGCGACCTGCACGGGCCGGGCTTCGTGGAAGGGGACGTCCCGGAGCAGGTCGACGGTGGCACCCACGATCGTGATCCGCAGGTGCAGCGTGGCCGCCGCGGCCGCCGCGGCCTGCGTGTCGGCGCTGGTGTGTTCGAGCATCGTGCCCTCCGTCGTCCCCGGACGTCCTGTCCGTGTCACCCCTGGTCCGGGGCACCTCCATCCAAACGCAGAACGGGGGACACCAGAATCCCCGGTACGGGTGTCGGCACAAGGGGGGACAGACCACGACGTCGAGCCCGTTCGCGGCCGTCCGTGCGACCATGCCGACATGACCCCGAACGACCCCACTGCCCAGGGACTCGCGACCATGGCCTCGACCGGCTTCGAGTTCGGCAGCGACCCCGATCAGGTGGCGCACGACGTCCGGGCCATGTGGGAACAGCTCGGACGTCCCGCCGGTGCGTTCGAGGCGGCGGCGCGAGCGATCGCCGTGCTGCCCCAGCGCCCCGAGGTGCCGATCGCCGACCAGGCCCGCCGTCGCGCCTTCGAGCAGGCGATCGGCATCAACCCCGTCGAGGTCGAGCTGGCCGCCGCGATGTCGGCACGCGAGCTCCTCGAGCGGATGGCTCGCTCCGTCAGCTGCTGACGCCACGGGCCGGATCCGGAGCGGACCCGGCGACGTGACCAGGAGCAGTCGACGCGACCACAAGCCGTGGACCGGAGCACACGGACGACGGGAGGCGCGGCACCCACCGGCACCGCGCCTCCCGTCAGGTCCCCGTCAGGAACAGGCGCCCTACGGCGTCGGCATCCCGCCGTCGACGTGCAGCGTCTCGCCCACGACGTACGACGACTCCCCGCTCGCCAGGAACACGTAGGCCGGCGCGAGCTCGGCCGGCTGCCCCCAGCGGCCCAGGTAGGTCTGCTCGCCCGCGCTCGGCAGCGCCTCCGGCGGCTGGCCACCGGCCGGCTGCAGCGGCGTCCAGATCGGCCCCGGGGCGACCGCGTTGACACGGATCCCCTTCGGCGCGAGCTGCGCCGCCAGGCCCTTCGCCATGTTGTTCACGGTCGCCTTCGTGGCCGCGTAGTGCACCAGGTGCGGCGACGGGGCGTACGCCTGGATCGACGTCGTGTTGATGATCGTGGAGCCGGGCTGCAGGTGCGGCACGGCGGCCTTCGTGATCCGGAACGTCGCGTAGGCGTTCGTCTTGAAGGTCTCGTCGAACTCCTCGTCGGAGATCTTCGTGATGTCGTCGACGTTCTGCTGCTTGCCGGCGTTGTTCACCAGGATGTCGAGGCCACCGAGCTGCTCGACCGCGTCGGCGACGAGCTGCTCGCAGACCTCGAGCGAGGTGATGTCACCCGGCAGCGCGACGGCCTTGCGCCCGGCGGCCTCGATGAGCCCGACGATGCGGTCGGCGTCCTCCTGCTCCTCGGGCAGGTACGAGATCGCGACGTCCGCACCCTCGCGGGCGTAGGCGATGGCCACGGCGGCACCGATGCCGGAGTCGCCACCGGTGACGAGCGCCTTGCGGCCGGTCAGACGACCCGAGCCGCGGTAGGTGTCCTCACCGTGGTCGGCGGGGACGTTCTGCGCCATCTCCGCGTCGGTGCCGGCACCCTCGAGGTACTGCTCGTCGGGCTTCTTGTCGGCGTACATCTTCGTGGGGTCCTGCATCACGTACTGGTCAGGCCCGGTCTGGTCGTTCTGCTGGTCCGTCATGCCGCCGACGGTACGCAGGGGGTCACTGCGGGCCGTCCAGGAGGCTGTCCCCCGCCGCGCGGAGCGGCCTGCGCCCGCCGGCCGCACCGCTCCAGGGCCGGCAGGTGCGTGATGCTCGTTTGTCACGGTCCGGTGACGGGCAGGCTCCGATTCGGTAACACCTGTCGTTCTGTCCCGGTGGAGGCCCTACCGTCGAACGGTGACTCCTCGGACCCTGCTCGCGCTCGGCGCCGCCGTGCTGGCCTTCTCGGCCGGTGCGCTCGCGTTCGACGGCACGCCAGGGGTGGGCGCGGACGCAGCCGTGGCGGCGGAGACGTCCCACGATGCCGCACCGGTCCGGGTGTCGGACGCGAAGCTCCGACGGGTCGACTCGATCGAGCTCGACGCCGAGGCCCTCGTGCTCCGGAACGGCGGCAAGACGGTCGTGGAATCGTCGATGCGCGACTCCCGGCTCACCGTGTCCGTGCTCGACCGCTTGCTCGGCACGCCGTCGCGGACACAGACGGCCGAGGGCGACGGTGGCGCCTGCTTCCCCGCCGGCACGACCTACACCTGGGGTGGTGCCATCCGCGTGGCCGCCCTGCGCTCCGACGCCCGAGCGGGCAACGCCGTCGAGGTCCGGATCCTGCGTGACTCGGTGCGGAGCCGCTCGGGTGCCCGGATCGAGCTGACGGGCCCTGACGGCATCCAGGTGGGCGACGACCTGGACGAGCAGATCGCCGACGCGCCCCGGTCGCACCGGGTGTCCTACGGCTCCGACGACTCCCGCGCCTGGCAGCTCCTGCTGCAGGAGGGCTGGAACGAGGCTCCCGCGACGGACGACGATGCCCAGGACACCACAGACGTCGGCACGAACGGGGTGTCCGCGCTGACGAACGAGACGACGGTCACGGTGCTCGGTTCCCCGATGCCCGTCCACGCACGCCGGAGCTGCTGACGCGGGTCAGATGCGCAGGGTCGCCACCACCGGGAAGTGGTCGCTGGCGAACCAGGTCTCCGGTCCGTCGTGGTCGATCACGACGCGGTCCACGCCGCTGACACCGCGGGTGAGCACCCAGTCGATCCGTTCCCCGGAGTCGACCGGCGGCTGCCAGTCGTTGAACGTCGCGGTCCGGTCGGACGGATCCCCCGCGGTCAGCCAGGCATCGGCGAACCCGGCCTCCGAGAACACCCTCGACGCGGTACCGCTCCCCGCGGGCTCGTTGCAGTCGCCCGCGAAGACGACCGGACCGGTCTCCCCGGCGAGCCGTTCCGCGATCAGGGCGGCGCTCCGGCCCCGGACCTCGTCACCGTGGGGTCCGGGCTCGTGGTCGAGGTGGGTGGTGAGCAGGGTGAACGCGGGTCCCTCGGCATCGAGGAACCGGGCGTGGTTCGCGATCCGCGGGTACAGGCTGCCCCAGGTGTTCGAGACCGGCTCGTCCGGGGTGTCCGACAGCCAGAACGATCCCTCGTCCGACGGGCGGAACCGGTCGCGACGGTAGAAGACGGCCGCGTGTTCCCCGGCGTCGCCGCCCTCGCGCCCCTGCCCGACGTCGGCGTGGTCCGGCAGCCCGGCGCGCAGGTCGTCCATCTGGTGCGCGAACGCCTCCTGCACGCAGAGCAGGTCTGGGTCGTGCCGGCGGATCACCTCGAGCACGATCGGCAGGCGGGCCGGCCAGTCGTGCGCGGGGTCCGGGTTCTTGATGTTGTAGGTCATCAGGACGATCGGGCGTGCGGCGCTGGTCACTCCACGAACCTACCGACGCCTCGCCTGGCCGGTTCCCATCAGTTGATGCAGGTGCCCTCGGTGCCGTAGTTGTGCACGTCGGTCGACTTCGGCGACGGTTCCTTCGCGGGCTGCTCCGCCGGCTTCGAGCCCGAGCCCGAGCCGCTGTCCGCCGGCGTCGAGGGCGCGGCGCTCGGCTCGGTCGCGACCGGCTTCGCGGTCTTGCCGTCGGTGCCGAGCACCAGCGTGACGCCGGTGACCGCGTTGGTCCGGACGGCGACGGCGCCCGGCACGACGGCCGCGACGGCCTTCGCCTGCGACTCCTGGCCGGCCGGGTACTGCACCTGCGTGACCTTCGTGGTGGACGAGGACCCGGCCGGTGCGACCTGGAACCCGCGAGCCGTCAGGACCTGCCCCGCGGCGGTGGCCGCACCCTGCGCACCACTGCCGTTCAGCACGGTGACGGACGTGTTCGCCGGTTGCGCCGGACCGGCGGCGGTGTAGGCCTCGGGCTCACCGACCAGGCCCTGCACGAAGGCCGGCAGCCCGACGGTGTCCACCTCGACGATGGAGAGCGCCGATCCGTTGACGTAGATCGTCGGGGTCCCGAGGGTCGGGATGGTGGCCGACTGGATGTTCGCGGGCCGGAGGTTCCGCATCTGCGAGGCGAGGTCGATCAGGTTGGTGTCGGTCTGGATCGATCCCCCGACGGCCTTGAGGATGTTGCCCATCTTCACCGGGTTGAGCAGCGTGCCCGCCGAGGTGACCTTCCGTGCCTCCTGGGACAGGAAGTACTGCTGACGGATGTTGCGGTCCAGGTCGCCGTTCGGCAGGCCGTGGCGCTGTCGCACGAAGGACAGCGCCTCCTTCGCGTCCAGCGAGGACTTGCCCGCTGGCAGGTTCACCCCGGAGAACGGGTCGTTGGTGGCCTGGTTGAGGCACACCTCCACCGGCCCGAGTTCCTTCACGACCTGGTAGAAGCCGAGCAGCGAGACCCGGACGTAGTGGTCGATCTGCAGCCCGCTCAGGTTCTCGATGGTCTTGATGAGCATCTTCGCACCGCCGGTGTCCCCACCGCCGTTGAGCGTGCCGTAGTAGAACGCGCTGTTGAGCTTGCCCTTGCCGACGTCCGGGATGTCGACGTACGAGTCGCGGGGGAACGAGATCATCGTCGCCTGGCTGCCGTCGGCGTTGATGTGCAGCACGATCATCGTGTCGGTGTTCGTCGCGCCGCCGTCGTCCTCGGTGCTGAGCTCGGCGAGCTGCTCCGGGGTCGCGTTGTCCGGTCGGTGGTCGTCGCCGACGAGCAGGATGTTCTGCGCCTTGCCGTCGACGTCGTTCTTCTCGTCCTTGTCGCCGGTGATCGCGTTGACGATCGTGACGCCGTCGGACAGCTGGTTGTACGCGTACGCCGCGTACCCGCCGCTCAGCAGGAGGGCCATGGTGAGCACCCCCGCCACCGCCGGGAACACGACGCCAGCGCGTCGCTTCTGGCGCCCGTGGCGCGGCGTCGCGGCACCGCGGCGTGCGGGCTCGGTCGTCTGCTCGGGTTCGTTGCTCACCGGGAAACCATAACCGGCGCGCGCACGACGGACATGGGATGCGCCTGGCAGGTCACCCCATGCCCGCTGTCGCGTCCCTCACCGGACGGCGAGGCCCTGCTTGTTCGTCTCACGGGCCCGCAGCACGGTGATCCCCGTGATCGCCGCAGCCGCCATGACGTAGAAGGCGGGCGCGAACGTGTTGCCCGTGGCACTGATGAGCCACGTGGCGAAGTACGGCGTGATGCCGCCGAAGAGCGCGACGCTGATGTTGTAGGCGATGCCCATCGACCCGTAACGGATCGCGGTCGGGAAGAGTTCGGCCATCGCCGCGCTGACGGCACCGTCGAACGCCGCCATGAACAGGCCGAGCAGCACCATCGCGCCCGCGGCCGCCCAGAAGTTGCCGGCGTCCATGAGCATCAGCGTCGGGTAGGTCAGCACCAGGAAGCCGGTGCAGCCGGCGAGCATGACGGGCTTCCGGCCGATCCGGTCCGACAGCAGACCGAAGAACGGCACGAGTCCCGCGATCACGAGGAAGCCGATCACGACGACCCCGTACGACACCAGCGGCGAGTACCCGAGGTCGGCCTGCAGGTACGACGGCATGAAGGTCTGCAGGATCCAGTGGCCGACCGCCTTGAGGACGACGAAGCCGATGCAGAACAGCAGGGCCTTCCACCCGGTGCGGAGCGAGCGACGCAACGGGTTCGCCGCGACCTCGCCCTTCGCCTTGAGTGCCCGGAACTCGGGGGTGTCCTCGAGCCGGCTCCGGAGGTACAGGCCGACCAGTCCGAGCGGGACCGCGATGAGGAACAGGACGCGCCACCCCCACGTCTCGAGCGCGTCGTCGCCCGCGAGCGCGGTGAACAGGAACACCAGCCCGCCACCGACGATGAAGGCCGCGAACCCGAAGACGTCGATGAAGCTCGTCACGAAGCCCCGTCGGTTCGAGGGCGCGAACTCGGCCAGGAGCGTCGTCGCGCCGGCACCTTCGCCACCGGCGGCGAAGCCCTGCACGAGCCGGACCAGCACGAGCAGGATCGGTGCGAGCAGGCCGACGCTCTGGTAGGTCGGCAGGATGCCCATCACGGCCGTCGCTCCGCTCGTGATGAGGATGACCGTCGCGAGCGTGGTCTTCCGGCCGACCCGGTCGCCGAGCGAGCCCCAGAACAGACCACCGAGCGGGCGCATCACGAAGCCGGCACCGAACACGGCGAACGCGGAGAGCAACGCCACCTGGGGGTCGCCCTGCTTGAAGAAGTACAGCGAGATGACCGTGGCCAGGGTGCCGTAGAGGCCGAAGTCGAACCACTCGACGAAGTGGCCGACGCCCGCGGCGACGATCACCTTCCGCATGCCCTGTCGGCGCGCGTCGTCGCCCAGTGCTGCCTGGGCGTCCGGGGGGCCGGCGTCGTCCGCGCTCGTGCGCGTTCGGGTTCCGTCGCTCATGGGTGACCTCACACTTCGTTGTCGAGAGTTCGTTGACGATAGCACTTGTCGGGCACACTTTGCCACACAGTGGGAAGGAAGCGCCAGAGAGTGATACCGTCGCCGCCATGCAGTCCCGTGAACAGCACCACGACGTCGTGGTCGTCGGAGGCGGTCTCGCCGGCGTGTGCGCCGCGGTCGCCGCCGCACGCCTCGGCTCCAGCGTCGCCCTCGTCACCAACCGCCCCGTACTCGGTGGGAACTCCTCGAGCGAGATCCGGGTGTGGGTGGTCGGGGCGACCGCGCACGGAACCCATCGGTTCGCCCGCGAGACCGGGATCATGGGCGAGCTCTTCCTCGAGAACCAGTACCGGAACCCGCAGGGCAACGCGATCTACTGGGACCAGGTCGTGCTCGACCTCGTGCGCGCCGAACCGAACGTGCGCCTGCACCTCAACACCGACGTCCGGATCGTCACGACCACCGACGACGACGGCGCCACCCGGATCACCTCCGTCACGGGGTGGACGATGGGGTCCGAGATCGAGACGACCTTCACCGCGCCGGTGTTCCTGGACTGCACGGGCGACGGCCTCGTCGGCGCACTCGCCGGGGCGTCGTTCCGGATCGGCCGCGAGGGACGCGCCGAACACGGTGAGGCGTGGGCGCCGGAACAGCCCGACGACGAACTGCTCGGCAGCTCGATCTTCTTCTCGACGCACGACACCGGTCGGCCCGAGAAGTTCGTGCCACCGTCGATCGCCGTCGACCTGACGACGACACCGATCCTGGCCAACCGGGCCATCAAGACCGGGGACAACGGCTGCAACTACTGGTGGATCGAGTGGGGCGGTGCGCTCGACACCGTCGCCGAGAACGAGCGGATCCGCGATGAGCTCTGGGGCGTCGTCTACGGGATCTGGGACCACATCAAGAACTCCGGCGCCTTCGACGCCGAGACCCTCACGCTCGACTGGGTGGGTGCGATCCCCGGCAAACGGGAGTACCGCCGGTTCATCGGCGACCACACGCTCACCCAGCAGGACCTGCTGTCGCAGCGGACCTTCCCCGACGCGGTGGCGTTCGGCGGCTGGTCGATCGACCTGCACCCCGTCGAGGGCGTGTACGCCGAGACCGCAGGCGCGCAGCAGCGGTACACGGACGGCACCTACGACATCCCCTTCCGTTCCCTCTACTCCGCGGACGTCGCGAACCTGCTCTTCGCCGGCCGGAACATCTCCGCGTCACACGTGGCGTTCGGCTCCACGCGGGTGATGGCCACGTGCGCCACCCAGGGCCAGGCCGCCGGCACCGCCGCACACCTCGTCGCCCGGCACGGCACGACGCCCCGCACGCTCGGCGCCGACCACGTCGAGATGCTCCAGCAGACACTGCTCCGCGAGGACGCCCCGCTCATCGGGGTCCGGGCCGTCGACGGCGCCGACCTGGCCCGCCGGGCGACGATCACCGCGAGCAGTGAACTCACCTCGATCGACACCACCCCGTGGGCGACCGCCGACACCTTCGCACTCGATCGCGACGTCGCGATCGTCCTGCCGGCCGACCCGGCGCTCGGCTCCTTCGCGCTCCGGACCGTCGCCGACGACGACGGCACCGCGGCCGAGCTCACGATCGAGCTCTGGACGACCGGCAAGCCGCAGAACTACGCCCCGATCGAGCACGTCGCCACCCACACCGCTGCGGTGGCTGCCGGATCCGGGGAAGCGGTGGTGGACCTCGCGTTCCGACCCGGAGAGCCGTGCAACGCGGTCGTCGTCGTCCGTCGTGCCCCCGGCGTCCGCCTGGTCCTGACCGACGGGCACCCGTACGGGGTGCTGGCCCTCCGAGCCCGCACGGCCGACGACGAGCAGTTCGACGACCACATCCCCGAGGAGTCCGACCAGCCCGTGACCGACTGGGAAGCGCGCGCCCTGCGCGGACGGTCCTTCGCGTTCACCGCAGCCGGCGCATCGGACGCGTGGCGGGCCTCCAGGGTGGTCGACGGGTACCAGCGTCCCTTCGGCGGCCCGCACCTGTGGTCGTCCGAGGCCGGCGACGGCCGAGCCGCCCTGACACTCGACTGGACGGAGTCGATCGACGTGCGCCAGGTGCGGATCGTGTGGAACGACGACGTCGACGCCGACCTCATCAACCTGCACCACCACCGCACCCACTGGGACGCCGTCCCGACGCTCGCCCGTGACTACCGCATCGAGGTGTCCGTCGACGGCTCGTGGCGGCAGCTCGAGACCGTCACGGACAACCGGCACCGGCATCGCGTCCACGACCTCGCCCCGGTGCGGACCGACTCGCTCCGCGTCGTCGTGACCGCCACGAACGGGTCGCCGTTCGTCACGGCGAGCGCCGTGAAGGTCTACTGACCCACCTGCAGCACCCACAACGATCAAGGGAGATCGCCATGCGCCTGCGCGCACACACCATCGCGACGGTCGTCGCGCTGTCACTCGCCGCCGTCGGCACGTCCGGGCCGGGAGGCGCGGCTGCGGTCGCGGACACCGCCGCCAGTCCGTCAGCGGTCACCGCCGGCACCGCCACGATCCAGCCCAACCCGGGGAACCCCACCTCGCCCACCGCGACCGCGCACACCGTCTCGGCGAACGGGACGGCCGTGCCGGTCAGGGCCGAGTCGGTCAGCGGCACCTCGCACGACGTCGCGATGTTCGCCAAGGGGGCCGGTACGGCGACCGTCAGCGTCACCATGCCCGGCCTCGCCGCGTCGGCCACACCGGTCGTCACACCACGGACGCTGTCGATCGCGACGACCCGCTCCGGTTCCACGATCACGTTCACGATCCGCGACGCACACCCGCTCGTGATCGAGACGCCCGGCGTTCGCGCACTGTTCCTCTTCGTCACACCGGCCGAGACGACCGTGCCGTCCGCCGCTGACCCCTCGGTCCGGTACTTCGGCCCGGGCGAGCACGACGCCGGAGTCATCCGCCCGACGTCCGGGCAGACGATCTACCTGGCTCCCGGTGCACTGGTGCACGGTCGCATCGACGGTGACGGCGTCACCGGCGTGCGGGTGCTCGGCCGTGGGATCCTCGACGCCGGCGACGACACCTCGCGCACCGCGAAGACGATGGCGATCCGGTTCCGCGACAGCTCCGACGTCACGGTCTCCGGCATCGGCGTCCGGAACGCACAGTGGTGGCAGACGCTGTACATCCGGTCGTCGGGCATCCACGTGTCGTGGACGAACCTGATGGGCACGCTCATCAACAACGACGGCATCGACACCGACGGCGTGCAGGACATGGCGGTCGAGCACAACTTCGTGATGAGCGGCGACGACGGCTTCGGCTGGCACGCCCTCGACGCCGCCACGAACGGCGAGCCGGAGACCCGCGGGCTGCACGCCCTCGACACCACCTTCTGGAACGTCACCGGCGGCAACCCCGTCCGGTTCGGCTCCTCGATGGAGACGTCGCTGTTCACCGACATCTCGATCACGCAGTCGTACGTGCTCCGCGCCAAGGAGGTCGCCCTGAAGTTCGACGTGCAGGACTGGGCGACGGTCTCCGACGTCACGGTCGACGGCTTCCACGTGGAGTCGCAGCCGGTCGGGAAGCGAGCGATCGTGCTGCAGGTCCTCAAGGGGCAGTACTCGAACGACACCGGCTACCGCGACGAACGCGGTCGGATCACGGGCATCACGATCCGCCACTTCACCGACGTCACGGCGGACTCCGTGACGCTGTCGGGCTGGGACGCCGCCCACGGGATCTCGGGCGTCGCGTTCCAGGACGTCGTGCTCGGCGGGGTGCCGCTGACAGCTGCGCAGGTGCGCTCGAACGCGTTCGTCAGCGGCGTCACGGTGTCCTGATCGCCGTCGCAGACCAGAATGAGGGGATGACGACCACCCCTCCGAACCAGAGCGTCGAGCGCGCCGCGGCGGTCCTCGGCGCGCTCGGTGCTGCTGACGGGCCGATGCGTGCCTCCGACATCGCGCGGGCGATCGGCCTCGGCACATCGACGACGGGTCGGCTCCTGGCGACGCTCGAGTCGCTCGAGTACGTGCGCCGCGATCCCGATTCGCAGGGGTACTCGGTCGGTCGCGCCGTGCTCGAACTCGCCAGCCAGGGGCTCAACCACAACCCGGTGCACCGGGAGAGCCGGGCCGCGGCGCAGGAACTCGCGCACCGGATCGGCCTCACCGCGAACGTCGGGGTGCGCGACGCCGCCTCGTGCATCTACCTCTGCCACTTCGAGGGGTCACTGGCCCCGAAGTCGCACACCATGATCGGGATGCGACAGCCGCTGCACGCGTCGGCACTCGGCAAGGCCCTCATGCTCGACCTGTCACAGGTGGACCGGGAGCGGCTCCTCGGTGCGGACCTGGCGCGGTACACCGACCACACCATCACGTCGCACGACGCCCTGACCGCCGACCTGGCCGTCTCGGCGAAGCGCGGCTGGACCGAGGAGAACCAGGAACTCGCGCTCGGCCGGTTCTGCATCGCAGCGCCGATCAGGAACGCCTCGGGGGACACCGCGGCCGCGCTCTCGATCTCCGGACGCCTCACGCAGCTCCGCGACCGTGACCTCGGGTCCCTGGCCGAGGACCTCATCGAGGTCGCCGACCGCATCAGCGTCGGTCTCGGGATGATCAGCGCCGTCGCGCACTGACGGCTCGCCTGGTCGCGTGGTGACGCGGTGACGGCCTGGAGGCGTGTGGCGGGGCGGCCACGCGCCTCCAGGCCGTCGCCTGGTCGCGTCCGGAACGCTAGTCGCGCGACGGGAGCAGGTGGATCGCCTCCATGGCGAGCTCGGCGGCGATGGGGTCCTTCGCGACGACGGCGTCCTTGAGCTTGGTCAGCTCGGGCAGGATCACCTCGGCCGGCAGGAGCTCGGCGAGCTCCGGCACGCGGAGCTTGAAGGAGAGCCCGTCCGTCGTCGAGTTGCAGAGCTGCACGAGCGACGGGTTGCCGCACGCGTCGGCCCACATCGAGTAGATGCCGGCGCCGTCGCGGGCGACCTGGTCCTGCTCGTCGGCGCCCACCCGCGCGTGCACGTCGTCGAGCATCTTCACGATCTTCTTGCGCTGCGCGTCGGTGAACCGGGGCACCGCGAGCCGCACGACGCCACCGTAGATCACGCCGAGGGTGCGGTACGCGTCGAGGAGTTCTTCCTTCGTCGGCGCCGCGACCCGGGTGTAGCGGTTCGGCGCCATCTCGATGAGTCCGGCCCGGGCGAGTTCGGCGAGGGCCTCGCGGATCGGCGTCCGGGAGACCCCGAGCCAGGCGATCAGGTCGTCGTCGTTGAGCCGTTCCCCGGGCTCGAGCGTGCCGTCCATGATGGCGTCGCGGATCTTGTCCTGCACCGTGTCACGGAGGAGCTTGCGCTCGGCAGCGGGCTGCGTCGAGGGAACTGGCATGGGTCCAGCGTGTCACATGTCAGGGTTCGTGCGCGAGAGGCGCGACGGCCACCAGGCCCGGTGCCCGAGGTCGTAGGCCAGCGCCGGCACGAGCAGCGAGCGGACCACGATCGTGTCGAGCAGGACGCCGAACGCGACGACGAACGCGATCTGCACCAGGAACAGGATCGGGATCACGCCGAGGGCGGCGAACGTGGCGGCGAGCACGACGCCCGCCGACGTGATCACCCCGCCGGTCACTCCGAGTCCGCGCAGGACGCCCTCGCGTGGACCGTGTCGCAGTGCTTCCTCGCGCACTCGTGTCATGAGGAAGATGTTGTAGTCGACGCCGAGGGCCACCAGGAACACGAACGAGTACAGCGGCACGCTCGGGTCCGCGCCCGGGAAGTGGAACACGTGGTCGAAGACGAGCGCTCCGACACCGAGGGCCGCCGCGAAGGACACGATCACGCTGCCGATCAGGACGAGCGGCGCGACGATGCTGCGGAGCAGGAGCATCAGGATCAGCAGGATGACGACGAGCACCACGGGGATGATGAGCGTGCGGTCGCGGATCCCGGTGTCGTTCGTGTCGACCGCCGTCGCGGTGACGCCTCCGACGATCGCTCCGGGGTCGACCCGTTCGACGGCGGTGCGGAGGTCGCGGACGGTCTGCTCGGCGGCGTCCGAGTCGGCGGCGTCGGACAGCGTCGCCTCGAGCAGGACATCACCGCGGGAGACGGTCGGCGTGCCGCTGCCGGCGGCGTCCCCGGTCACCGGGACGGTACCGGCGGGACTGTCCTTCGCTGCAGCGACCACACCGTCGACCCCGTCCACCGCGGTGATCGCGTCGACGAGCTGGTCGAGGTCGCGCTCCGCACCGATGACCTGCGCCGGGCTGCCGGAACCGCCCGGGAAGTGGTCGGCCAGCACGTCCTGACCGTCACGGGCCTCGGACGACCCGATGATCAGGTCGCTCTGCGGCACCCCGTCCGCCTTGAGTCCGAACAGGCCGGCGCCCATCGCGAGCAGGCCGACCGTGCAGACGATCCACACCACCCGGGACCGCCGAGCGACGAGCCGGCCGACGCGCGCCCAGATGCCGCGGGCGTCCGGACCGGTGAGCTCGGGGTGGGCGCTGCCGAACGCCGGACGCAGCGGCCAGAACGCCGCGCGGCGGAACGCGAGCAGCAGCGCGGGCAGGAGCGTCAGGGCAGCGAGCAGGCTGAACGCGATGCCGATGGCCGCGACGGGGCCGAGCGCCTTGTTCGAGTTGAGGTCGGAGAGCAGCAGGCAGAGCACCCCGACGATCACCGTGCCGCCCGAGGCCAGGATCGGCTCGAGGCTCCCCCGCAGGGCGGCCTTCGTCGCGTCCCAACCGGTGCGGTGGTCGCGCAGCGCCTCACGGAAGCGCGAGGTGTACAGGAGCGCGTAGTCCGTCGCCGCGCCGATCACCAGGATCGACAGGATGCCCTGCACCTGCCCGTTGACCGTCACGATGTCGGCCTCGGCGAGCCACCAGACCACGAGGATCGAGGCGCACAGGGCGAAGGTGGCGGTCCCGAGCACGAGGACGGGCAGCAGGGGTGATCGGTAGACGATGATCAGGATCACGAGCACCGCGGCGAGCGCCACCCCGAGCAGCAGTCCGTCAATGCCGGCGAAGGCCTCGGTCAGGTCCGCGGTGAACCCTGCGGGACCGGTGACGTAGCCGCTCACACCGGACGGGAGCGCATCGTCGACGTCGGCCCGGATGGCCTCGACCGCGTCCCCGGTCTCGGCGTCCTGCGTGAGCGTGGCGACGATCTCGACCGCGTCGCCGTCCTCGCTCGGGATCACCGGGCTGACGGCCTCGACGTCGGCGCGGTCGGACAGCGTCGTGACCAGTGTCTTCGCGTCGGCGAGGTCCGTCGACGTCAGGCCACCGTCACGCTCGAGGACGATGATCGCGGGAGCCCCCGACTCGTCGCGGAACTCCGAGGACCGTTCCTGCACCTTGGTGGCGTCGGCCGAGGCCGGCAGGAACGAGGTCTGGTCGTTGGTGGAGACCTCGGAGATCTTGCCGAAGAACGGACCGCCGACGGAGGCGATGCCGAGCCAGACCACGATGACGAGCGCGGGGAGGACGATGCGGAGGAAGCGGGACACGTCGGTGAGCGTACACCGATCGTCAGCATGCTGAATACTTGACGGTCGAGCGCACCTGCCGACCGTAGAATCACGACATGCAGGACATGACCGAGCAGTGGCCCCTCGGACGCCTGCTGTCCGCGGCCGCACGGTCCGTCGAACGAGACTGGGACGAACGCCTCCGCGCCATCGGGCTCTCGCACGCCGCGGTCGTCGCGATCGACATCCTCATCCGGACCGGACCGACCGGCGCCGACACCATCGCCCGCACGGCCCGGGTCCAGCCGCAGACGATGTCCCGCACCCTCGAGCGGATGGAGCGGGACGGTCTCGTCGAGCGGACGCCGCACGCCGCCGACCGTCGACGCCGGGTGGTCAGCGTGACACCCGCCGGCCGGTCCGCGTGGGAGACCGCGCGGCACATCGAGCGCGAGGTCCTGCCGGAGGACCCGGCACTCCGCACGGCACTTGGCGAGCTGCTCGCCAAGCCACAGCTCGAGTGAAACACTGTTCGTGAAATACCACATGCGGTAAGATCCCGTGGTCGGTCCGTGCCGACCTGACCACAGGAGCCCCGCATGTCCGAACGCCGAGCCGCCCGGGCGGCCGCAGCACACACTCTCCGCGCACCCGGTCGCAGCACGCGGCGACGGCGACCGTTCCTGGTCGCCCTGATCGCGACGCTCGGCTCGCTCGTCGGTGTCGCCCTGGTCATCGCCGTCGTGGCGAGCGTGTTCGTCGGCGGACTCGCGCGGAGCTTCGACGCCGGTCGCGACACCATCGCCGACCCGTTCCCGAGCGGTGCGCGACCGAGCACGTCCGGCGGTGAGAACATCCTGCTCATCGGGTCCGACACTCGCGCGCAGGGCGGCCCCGAGGGTGCGCGGCCCGAGCTCGGCGGGCGCTCCGACACCCTGATGCTGGCGCACGTCCCCGCCGACCGACAGCACGTGTACCTCATGTCGATCATGCGCGACTCCTGGGTCGAGGTCCCCGGACACGGGCGCGCGAAGATCAACGCGGCCTACTCCTGGGGTGGGGTCGCCCTCACCACGGAGACCGTCGAACAGCTCCTGGACATCCGGATCGACCACGTGGCGGAGATCGACTTCGCCGGGTTCGAGGACATGACCGATGCCCTCGGCGGCGTCACGGTCGACTCCCCCCGGGCGTTCTCAGCACGCGGCCACGACTTCACGGCCGGGGCGAACCGGCTCGACGGGGCCGCAGCACTCGCCTTCGTCCGGGAGCGCTACGCCTTCGTCGACGCCGACCACACCCGCGTCCGCAACCAGCAGGCGTTCATGCGCGGCGTCGTGAACGGGCTGCTGTCCCGCGGCACCGTCACGAACCCCGGTCGCATCCAGGACTTCGTCGCGGCGACGAGTGCGCACCTGTCGGTCGACGCCGGGTTCTCGTTCGCACGGATGGCGGAACTCGGGTGGTCGCTCCGAGCGGTCCGGGCAGACGACCTCGTGACCTTCACCGTGCCGACCGCGGGCTCAGGGACGGCACCGGACGGGCAGTCGATCGTGAACCTGAACGAGCTCGCCGTCGGCTCCCTGTCCCAGGCGCTCCGGTCCGACGACGTCGCCGGCTGGCTCGCCGACAACCTGCAGTAGTCCAGTACCGCGAGGCCGCACGCACGACGACGCCCCACGACTCGAGGTCGTGGGGCGTCGTCGTGTCCGGTCTGCGGAGAGATCAGGCGGGGAGCTGGAGCTCCTGGCCGGCGTAGATCAGGTTCGCGTCGTCGATGGTCGACGTGTTCGCGGCCCAGAGCTGCTTCCAACCGCCGTCGACCCCGAGCTTCGTCGCGATCGTGTCGAGCGTGTCGCCCGAGGCGATCGTGTACGTCTTGCCGCTCGTCTCGACCGGGGCGGGCTTGCTCGGCGTCGTCGCTGCCGGGGCGGGCGTCGACTCGGTCGTGCTCGGCTGCGGGGCGGCCTGCTCGGCAGGAGCCGGTGCCGGAGCGGCAGGCTGCGGGGCAGCCTGCTGTGCGGGCGCCGGAGCCGGTGCGGGGGCCGGAGCGGCCGCGGCGGGGGCTGCACCGCTGGTGCCGCTCAGCCCGAGCTGGGCGGAGCAGGCGGGCCATGCACCCCAGCCCTGCGAGGCGAGGACACGCTCGGCGACGGCGATCTGGGCCTCGCGGCTGGCGGAGGCGGGGTTGCCCGCGCCACCGTTCGCCTGCCAGGTACCGAGGTTGAACTGCAGGCCACCGTAGTAGCCGTTGCCGGTGTTGATGGCCCAGTTGCCGCCGGACTCGCACTGCGCGAGCTGGTCCCAGGTCGAACCGGACGCTGCGTTCGCGGGGGCTGCCGCGAGGCCGACACCGGTCGCTGCGATGCCGGCGAACGCCAGGCCACCGACGATGGTGCGGGTACGGGAAAGCTTCTTCATGTGATTGCTCCACCGGGGTCACGAGCCGCATCTGCTGCGGAATCCACTGCCCACCCCGACCGATCGCGGTCAGTTGTGGGGTGCGCCACCGGGGGCAGTGGTCATCGGGCCGGCGGCACCTCGGTCGGCAACCATAGGAAACTCTTGACCGTTATCAAACCGAGACAAACGGTTCTACCCGTAGATGCTATGTACCCCTACCCCGAACCTGAACGGGCACATTCCCATGGGCATGGTGATCGAGCCGTACCCGGGTACGTGTCCTTGGCAATTCCCTGGCAATGCCGATCGGCGCTCGGGATCAACCCCGTGTGAGCAGGGTCACGGCCTCGAGGTGACCGGTCTGCGGGAACATGTCGAGCACCCTGGCCCGACGCAGCCGGAACGACGGCATGCGTGCCAGGTCCTTCGCCAGGGTCACGGGGTTGCAGCTCGAGTACACGACGTGCTGCACGTCCGACTCCTCAAGCCAGGTCGACAGCCGCTCGCCGATCCCGCGACGCGGCGGGTTCACGACGACGAGCTCGGGCACCGCGTCCGGACGGGCCCGGAGTGCGTGCTCGGTCGCGTCGTCGGCGGCGAACCGGAGGCCCTCGAGGCCGGCCTCACGAGCGGACTGCCGCGCGGAGCGGATCGCCTCGGCACTCGTCTCGATGCCGGTCACCACGCGGCCGGGGCGGGCTGCGTGCAGCGCGAACCCGCCGACGCCGCAGTACAGGTCCCACATCGACGCGGGATCGAGCTCGTCGATCCAGGCCGTCGCCTGCGCGTACAACTCGGTCGCGACGCCGGTGTTCGTCTGGAAGAAGCTCTGTGGCCGCAGGTGCATCGTGATCCCGCCGAGCCGCATCGGCAGCGTCTCCTGCTCGGTCAGCACGATCTCGCGGTCGCCTTCCGTGACGGCCTTGTGCTCGGGCAGCAGGTTGACGGTCACCACGACCGCGTTCGGCAGTGCGGCGCGCAGGGCGTCGAGGTGCTGCCGGAGCCGTGGCAGCTGTCCCTCGGAGCGCAGCACGAACCGGATCATCAGCTCGCCGTCGGGCGACTCGGTGACCAGGACGTACTTCAGCTCGCCCCGGCGCGCGGCGACGTCGTACGGGATCAGCCCCGCGGTCGAGACGAACTCGGCCAGCACGGGCAACGCGTGCCGGATGCCGGGCGTGCAGATCCCGCAGTGCCGCAGGTCCACGCCGCGCTGCCGGTGGTCGAGGATCCCGACGGTGGGGTGCTGGACGGATCCGCCCACGACCGTCTTCGCCTTGTTCCGGTACCCCGACTCCGGGCTGGTGATCGCGGGCGACCAGGAGACCGCTCCGGGACCCCCGGCAGCTTCGACCGCGTCGTGCAGGAGCTCGCGCGTCCGGAGTTCCTTGTCGAGGACCTGGTCGGCGTAGGGCTGACCCATGAGCGTGCACGACCGGCACACCCCGCGGTCGAAGTAGTCGCACTGCATGGCCGAGTCAGGATACGGCAGCGTCCCGCGTCGTCGTGGCGATCCGGTACACCGACGTCGTCGCGGTCAGGAACAGCGTCGTGCCGTCGTCGCCGCCGAAGCACAGGTTCGACGTGACCTCCGGCACGGCGACCTCTCCGATCCGGGCTCCCTCGGGGTCGAACACGACGACGCCGCGGTGGGAGGACGACCAGACGTTGCCGTGCACGTCGACCCGGATGCCGTCCGGCGCTCCCTCTCCGGGCTCGAGCCGCGCGAACACCCGGCCGTTCTTCAGCAGGTCGCCACGGCGGTCGTAGGCACGGATCACCGGCTCATCGCCCGACGAGCTCGCGATGTACAGCACCCGCTCGTCCGGGGCGAACGCCAGGCCGTTCGGCTCGTCCAGGTCGGTCGCCACGGGTCGCAGGTCCCCGCCCTCCGGTCCGCACCGGAACACCCAGTGGTCGCCGTACTCGCGCACGCCCGGGTGCCCCTCACGCGGCTGGGTGATGCCGTAGGCGGGGTCGGTGAACCAGACGCCGCCGTCCCGCGCGACCACGACGTCGTTCGGGGAGTTGAAGCGGCCCCCGTCCCACACGTCGACGATCGGCGTGACGACTCCGTCGCGGTCACGCTCGACCCGACGCAGGCCGTGCGAGCACTGCACGACGCTGCGGTCCCGATCGAGCGTGCGGCCGTTGGTGAACTCGACACCGTCCGCGTACACCGAGGTCTCCCCCGAGTCGGCGTGCCACTGCAGGATCCGGTCACCAGGGATGTCGGACCACCGCAGCGTGCGCGTCGACGGGATCCAGCAGGGCCCCTCGGCCCAGGTGCTGCCGGTGGCGATGCGCTCGAGCGCATCGCGGTCCGGCACGAGGTCGTCGAGCAGCACGGGGTTCTCCTTCGAACGGGGTGCCCACCCTACTTTCGTCAGGCCGCGGCCGCCGCCTCGCTGCGTCGTCGCAGGGCCTTCTCGATCGCGGAGATCGCGAGGCCGAGCAGGATCGACGCCACGACCGCGAGGGTCGTGACGAGGAAGGGCTGCTCGCGGCTCCAACGCCCGGTGGCCGAGGCGATGCCGACGCAGTACGCCGCCCAGACGACGTCGGCGAGCACGCAGCTGAGCAGGAACCGCCGGAGGTCGAGCCCGCTGTCCGCGCCGACCAGGTTCGTCGTCAACCGACCCATCGGGATGAAGCGTCCGAGCACCGCGATGCGCCCGGGAGCTGCACGGTAGCGGCCGTCGATGGCGTCCCGGGCCGCGCGGACCTTCGGACGCGAGAACCACGACCTCGAGCCGAGGTCGACCGAACGCGCCAGGTGGTAGAGCCCGAGGTCGCCGAGGACCATGCCGATCGACGCCGCGACGACGAGGAAGAGGACCGGCAGGAGACCGCCGTCACCGCCCACCAGGAGCGTGCCGATCGCGACGACGAGTGCCTGACTGGGCAGGAAGACCGCGACACTGCCCACGGCGAGCACGAGGCCGACCACGAAGAACGCCCACGGGGTCCCGACGAGCTGGACGACCAGGTCCTGTGCTGCGTCCACGACTCACCCTCCACGGGCACCGGAGGGGCACACCGGGGTCCATCCTCGCAGGTCCGGGGCGCTCCACTCACGTGCGGTCGACGATCGCCCGCATCGTCGAGGCCGCTTCGTCCGGACGACCGTCGAGGACGGCATCGGCGAGAGCGAGGTGGAGGCCGACGTCGTGCCGGTCCGGGCGGACGCTCCCGCGTTCGCGCAGCACCTGGCCGACGACCTGGTGCAGTCGTCGGTACAGCGCGTTGCCGGACAGGTCGAGCACGAGCGCGTGGAACCGCACGTCCGCGATCACGAAGTCGAGGCGGTCGTCGCGGGTCGCGGCGGCGGCGAGTTCGTCGGCGGTGGTGCGGAGGGCCTCCCGTCGGTCCGCGAACTCGTCGAGCGCTGCCCGCCGGGCTGCTGCGGCAGCAGCGGCGGGTTCGACCGCCGCACGCAGCTCACGGAGCTCGGCCGCCACGCGGTCACCATCCGGGCCCCGCAGCCGCCACCGCACCACGCGCGGATCCAGGACGTCCCACTCCCGCATGCCGAGGACGGTCACGCCGACCCGCTGCCGCGCGGCGAGCAGGCCGAGGGCGACGAGGACTCGGACGGCCTCGCGGACGATGCTGCGACTGGCACCCGTCCAGGCCACCAGGTCGTCGATGCTCCGGCGGCTGCCCACGGCGACGGCACCGGAGACGACGGCGGCACCGACCTGGTCGAGGACCCGTTCGAAGGTGCTCGTCACCGCTGCGAGACAGGCGACAGCACGAGCTCGTCGATGCGCACGTGCGCCGGCGCCCCGAGCACGAACGCGACCGTCCGCCCCACGTCCTCCGGCTGGAGCATGCGCTGCCGGGCGGCCGCATCGGGGACCTCCGGCCGCTGGTCGAGGAAGTCCGTCGCCACGTCACCAGGACACAGGTGCGTGGCACGGACGCCGTGCTCGGCCTCCTGCTGATTGAGCGTGCGGACGACCGAGGCGAGCGCGGACTTGCTCGCCGAGTACGCGACACCCGCTCCCGGCTGGAAGGACCACCCGGCGTACGACGACACCACGACGACCACGCCGCCGGCCACGCGGAGTGCCGGCAGCGAAGCGTCCACCAGCGTGACGACGGCGGTGAGGTTCGTGTCCACGATCGCGCGGAAGTCGGTGAGCGACTGGTCGTCCCACCGGCGTCGCGGGGCGTTGAGTCCGGCCGCCAGCACGAGCCCGTCGAGCCGGCCGTGCCGCTCGAGCACGGCGTCCCGCGCGGCTGTGACGGCTTCGGGGTCGCTCGCGTCGAGGGGCAGGACGTCCGCGGTTCCCCCGGCGTCACGGATGGTGCGTGCGACCTGCTCGAGCCGGTCGGCACGACGTCCGCTGAGCACCACGGTCCAGCCGTCCCGCGCCGCCGCCTCGGCGCTCGCGGCTCCCATGCCGCTGCCCCCACCCGTGACCCAGAGCACACGCTGATCCGTCATGCTCGAATAGTATGCCTATTGAAGGCACCGACGACGGGAGCAACGATGCACCTCGACCTGACCGACCGAGTGGTCGTCGTGACCGGCGCGGCGCGCGGGATCGGCCGCACACTCGCCGATCGCTTCGTCGGCGAGGGGTGCCGCGTCGTCGCGCTCGACCTGTCCTTCGAGCCGGACTTCCCGCTCGACCACGTCGTGTGCAACGTCGCCGACCCGCAGTCGGTGCACGACGCCGTGGACGAGGTCGTCCGGCTGCACGGCACCATCGACGTGCTGGTCAACAACGCCGGCATCAACGTCACGGGCACGGTCGCCGAACTGGAGTGGGACGCCTGGCGCCGCTGCATGGACGTCAACCTCGGCGGCACGTTCCTGATGAGCCAGGCCGTTGCTCCGGTGATGCAGGCGGCCGGGCGCGGTCGGATCATCAACGCCGCCTCGTTCGCGGCGATCGTGCCCAGCGTCGGGAGCGCGGCCTACGCGGCGTCGAAGGCCGCCGTCGTCTCGTTCACCCGGGTCCTGGCGTCGGAGCTCGGCCCGTGGGGGATCACCGTGAACGCCTACGCACCGGGCATGGTGCCGACGGCCATGAACGGCTTCGCGACGATGCCGACCGAGGCGCAGGACCGCCTGCTCGACACGCTGTCGCTCCGCCGGTGGGAGACGCCGGACGACGTCGCCGACCTGCTCGTCTTCGTGGCGAGCGACGCTTCCGGGTACATCACCGGCACCCTGCTCGACGTCTCCGGCGGCAAGCTCGCGACGCAGATCCCCGCCCGAGCGCACGGCCGGACCTGAGCGGACTGCTGTCCGGCCGCACAGGTTCTCCACATGGGTCGCTTCGTAAGCTGTGAGAGCCCAGTGAGCCGGACTGCAGCCCGACCCCGAGGAGGTGCCCGATGGTCCTCGTCCTCGTCGCGTTCGCGATCGTCGCCCTGATCGTCCCCGCCCTGACCCCCGTCCTCGGCCGCCGCGTCTTCTACGTCGCGGCCCTCGCCCCCGCCGCGGCGGCGGTGCTGACGATCGCCCAGACCGACGCCGCCCTGCACGGCAGCGTCGTCGAACGGCACCGGTGGGTCCCCCAGCTCGACCTCGACGTCACGCTGCGGATGGACGCCCTGTCGTGGGTGCTCGCACTGGTCGTGTCGATCGTCGGCGCGTTGGTGCTGGTCTACTGCGCCTCGTACTTCGAGCGGGACGAACCCGGGCTCGGTCGGTTCGCCGGGGTCCTGACCGCCTTCGCCGGCTCGATGTACGGACTCGTGATCGCCGACGACGTCATCGTGCTGTTCGTCCTGTGGGAGGCCACGACGGTCTTCTCCTACCTGCTCATCGGGCACGACGCCGCGAAGCGTGCCAGTCGCGCCGCCGCCATGCAGGCCCTGGTCGTCACCACCGCCGGTGGTCTGGCGATGCTCGCGGGCCTCGTGATGCTCTCGGTCACGGCGGGCACGACCTCGCTGTCCGCGATCGTCGCCGATCCCCCGAGCGGCACGGTCGTCTCGGTGTCGGTGGTCCTGGTGCTGCTCGGAGCGCTCACGAAGTCGGCGATCGTGCCCTTCCACTTCTGGCTCCCCGCCGCGATGGCCGCACCGACCCCGGTCAGCGCGTACCTGCACGCCGCGGCGATGGTGAAGGCCGGCATCTACCTGGTGGCCCGGCTCGCGCCCGCGTTCGCGCTGCTCGACGGCTGGCGCGAGACGATCACACTGCTCGGCGTCGCCGGGATGCTCGTCGGCGGGTACCGGGCACTGCGGCAGACCGACCTCAAGCTCCTGCTCGCCTACGGCACCGTGGCCCAGCTCGGGTTCCTCGTGCTCGCCGCCGGCTGGGGTGCCCCCGCGGTCGCCCTCGGAGGGGTCGCACTCCTCGTGGCCCACGCCGCCTTCAAGTCGACGCTCTTCCTCGTGGTCGGCGCGATCGACCACGTCACCGGCACGCGTGACCTCGGCCGGCTCAGCGGACTCGGGCGCGCCCGCCCGTGGCTGGCGGTCGTCGCGGTGCTCGCGCTGGTGTCGATGGCGGGGATCCCGCCGACGATCGGGTTCGTCGCGAAGGAAGCCGTGCTGACCGGGTTCACCGAGTCCCTGCACGGCCCCGACGCCGGCTGGGCCTGGTTCGCCCTGATCGGCGTGACGGTCGGTTCGGTGCTGACCGTGGCCTACTCGCTGCGGTTCCTGTGGGGCGCCTTCGCCCGCAAGCCCGGTGTCGCGACCACCGAGCCGCACGCCCTGCACGGCCTCGCCGTCGTGCCCTCGGTGCTCGCGCTGGCCGGGCTCGCACTCGGCCTGCTCACCCCGGTGGTCGCGCACGGCATCGAGCCCGCGGCGACGACCGCAGCGCTCGGCGGCGAGGAGGTCCCGCACCTCGCGCTCTGGCACGGCCTCGAGCCCGCGCTCGGTCTGTCCGCGATCACCCTCGTGGGGGGCCTCGCACTGTTCGCCCTGCGGCGTCCGGTCGAGGCGCTCCAGCACCGGCTCGCCGGGTTCCCGAGTGCCGCGGGCACCTACCGGCACGGCATGCGACTGCTCGACCGCGGAGCGACCGGACTCACCGCGAGCCTGCAACGCGGCTCGCTCCCCTACTACCTGACGGTGATCCTGTCGGTCTTCGTCGCCGGGGCGCTCGCCAACCTGGTGCTCGGCGGGCCGTGGGAGTTCCACGTCCGGTTCGCCGACACGTGGGGCCAGATCCCGGTGATGATCGTGATGTCGATCGCCGGCATCGCGGTGCTCACGGCGAAGACCCGGTTCGCCGCCGCGGTCCTGGTCGGCGTCACCGGCTACGGCCTCTCGGTGCTGTTCGTCCTGCACGGCGCCGTCGACCTCGCCCTGACGCAGCTCGTGGTCGAGACGGTCACCCTGATCGCCTTCGTCCTGGTCCTCCGACGGCTGCCCCCGCGCATCGCCACGACCAACCCGTCGCGGTTCCGGGTCGTGCGGGCACTCTTCGCCGGTCTGGCGGGGCTGACCCTGGCGATCGTCGTCGTCGTGGCCGCCTCCGCCCGCACGGCACGCCCCCTCTGGCCCGACCTGCCCGCGCTGACGAGCTCGTTCGGGCACGGTCTGAACGTCGTGAACGTCGCCCTCGTCGACCTGCGCGGCTGGGACACCCTCGGTGAGCTCACCGTCGTGGTCGCCGCAGCCACCGGCGTCGCGAGCCTGATCTTCGTGAACTCGCGCGAGGACACCCTGCCCCGGCTGCGGGACCTGCCGGAGACCCTGACCGCGAACGGCGAGCGCACCGACGGTGAGCCACGCGCCTGGCTACCGACGAGCGCCGCGATCCCGACCGGCCGCTCGGCCCTGCTCGACGTGGTCGTCCGACTGCTGTTCCACGGCCTGATCGTGCTGTCGCTCTACCTGCTGTTCGCGGGCCACAACTCGGCAGGTGGCGGGTTCGCCGGAGGCCTGGTCGCCGGCATCGCCCTCGCGGCCCGCTACCTGGCCGGCGGTCCCGCCGAACTCGGCGCCGCGGCCCCGGTGCGCGCCGGTCGCCTGCTCGGCCTGGGTGTCGCGACGGCCGCCATCACGGCGATCGTGCCGCTGTTCTTCGGTCGCGAAGCCCTGTACTCCGAGTTCTTCGAGGCAACCGTCCCGATCCTCGGACACGTCGAGTTCGTCACCGCGACGTTCTTCGACATCGGCGTGTACCTGGTCGTCGTCGGCCTGGTGCTCGACGTCCTCCGCAGCCTCGGCGCCGAGGTCGACCGGCAGCGCCTCGAGGACGCCTCGACCCCGACCCGCGACACCACCGAGGAGTCCGTCAGCGACGCCCTCGATGCCCCCACCCCGGAAGGGAGCGCCACATGACCGTCACCCTCGTCCTCGTGATCGCCATGGCGGTGCTGTTCTCGTGCGGCGTCTACCTGCTGCTCGAACGCTCCCTGACCCGGATGCTCCTCGGCTTCCTGCTGCTCGGTAACTCCCTCAACCTGTTGCTGCTGGTGATGTCCGGCGCCGCGGGCGACCCGCCGATCGGCACGAGCGCCGAGGGCATCACCGACCCGCTCCCCCAGGCGTTCGCCCTGACCGCGATCGTGATCACCTTCGCCGTGAGCGCGTTCCTGCTGGCCCTGATCCACCGGTCGTGGCAGCTGTCCCGCGCCGACGAGGTCGAGGTCGACGAGGCCGACGCCGCCATCGGCCGTGACCGCGACGAGCCGGCCGACGAGGACCCGGAGACCACCACCGACGCAGAACAGGAGGCGACCCGATGACCTGGCTCGTCCCGCTCCTCGTCCTCGTCCCGCTGCTCGGTGCCGCGGTCGCGCTCGGACTCCTCCGCCACCAGAAGCTCCAGCGTGCGATCACCGTCGTGGTGCTCGTCGTGGCCCTGGCCGTCGCCGCCACGCTCATGGTCCTGGTCGACCGGCACGGCACGATCGTGGTGCAGGTCGGCGGCTGGGACGCCCCGTACGGCATCTCGCTCGTCGTCGACCGGCTGAGCGCACTGCTGCTCACCGTCAGCGCGAGCGTCCTGCTGCTCGTCCTGCTGTTCTCGATCGGGCAGGGCCTGGCCGCCGACGACGAGGACGCCCCGGTCACGATCTTCTACCCGACGTACCTGGTGCTGGCCGCCGGCGTGCTCGACTCGTTCATCGCGGGTGACCTGTTCAACCTGTACGTGGCGTTCGAGATGCTGCTGGTGGCGAGCTACGTGCTCATCACCCTGGGCGGCAGTGAGCAGCGCGTCCGGGCCGGCACGACGTACATCGTGACGAGCCTGATCGCATCGGCGATCTTCCTCGCCGCCATCGGTCTGGTCTACGGCGCCACCGGCACGGTGAACATCGCCCAGATCAGCGAGCGCGTCGCCGACCTGCCGGAGCACGTCCAGCTGCTCCTGCACACGATGCTGCTGATCGGGTTCGGCATCAAGGCGGCCGTGTTCCCGCTGGCGTTCTGGCTGCCGGACTCGTACCCGACGGCCCCGGCGCCGGTCACCGCGGTCTTCGCGGGCCTGCTGACCAAGGTCGGCATCTACGCGATCATCCGGCTCGAGACGGTGATCTTCCCGCGACCACAACTCAACGAGGTGCTGCTCGTCGTCGCCGCACTGACGATGGTCGTCGGGGTGCTCGGCGCGGTGTCGCAGACCGACGTGAAACGGCTGCTGTCCTTCACGCTGATCAGCCACATCGGCTTCATGGTGATGGGCGTCGGCCTCGGCACCGTCGCGGGTACGGCGGCCGCGGTGTTCTACACGGTGCACCACATCGTCGTGCAGACCACGCTGTTCCTGGTGTCCGGCCTGATGGAACGTGTCGGCGGGACGACCTCGACCCGGTCGCTCGGCGGACTGCTGAAGGCTGCACCACTGCTGGCCGCCCTGTACCTGATCCCCGCGTTCAACCTGGGCGGGATCCCGCCGTTCTCCGGCTTCATCGGCAAGCTCGGCCTGTTCCGCGCCGCCGCCGAGGACGGTTCCCCGATGGCGTACGTCACCATCGGCGCCGGCGTCGTCACCTCGCTGCTCACCCTGTACGCGCTCATGCGGGTCTGGGACGCCGCCTTCTGGCGGCCGAAGCCGGCGGCCGAGGCCGCCGCCCCGCACGCGACGAGCGCCGAACCGCACGCCCACCTGCGGTCGCCGGAACCGGCTCCGCTCACCGTCTCCGAGGACACGGGCGAGGCGTACCACCCGGGAGGCTCGGTGGCGGTCACCGACGCACCGCACGCGACCCGTGCCTCCAGTCCGACCACCGGTGCGACCGAGGCGATCGGCGAGGCTCCCGAGAAGGTGCGCCTGCCGCGCATGCTCGTCGGCGTGACCACCGTCGCGGTGCTCGGGTCCGTCGCCCTGACCGTCGTCGCCGGCCCGCTCTACGGCTACGCGACCCGCGCAGCGGAGTCGCTGGAGTCGCCCGACCGCTACGTGCAGGCCGTGCTCGGAGGTGAACGATGACCGACGTCCGCCGCATCTCCAACGCCAGGCGGATCGCGCTGGCGTGGCGCTACGACGTGCCCCTCGTCGCGGGGCTCACCGTGCTCTGGGCGCTGCTCTGGGGGTCGTGGACCCCGCTGACGCTGCTGTGCGGCATCGTCGTGGCGCTCCTCGTCACCCAGGCGCTGCCGCTCCCGCCGGTCCCGCTGTCCGCACGGTTCTCGATCGTGCACGTGCTGCGGTTCCTGGTCGTGTGGTCCGGGCTCGTCGTCGTGGCGTCTTTCCGGGTCGCGTGGGTCGCGTTCCGTCCCCGCGGTGTGCGGCGCAGCTCGATCACGCTCGTGCAGCTGCACTCCACGTCCGAGATGACCTTCACGCTGGCCACCCTCGCGATCTCGCTCGTGCCCGGCTCGTACGTCGCCGACGTGGACCTGCGGCGCCGTCGCCTGCTGATCCACGTGCTCGACACCGAGCGCCTGGATCAGGTCGAGGACGAACGCCGCGTCGCACTCCGGATCGAGGCCATGGTCATCCGCGCACTGGGGTCGAAGCAGGACGTCTCCGAGCTGTCCGAGCCGCTGCCGGAGGTGACCCGGTGAGCCCCGCCGTCGTCGTGATGGGGATCGCGATCGTGCTCGTCCTCGCCCTGCTGGGTGCCACGCTGGCCCTGGCGGTCTACCGGATCGTGCGCGGGCCGACCATCCTCGACCGCATGATCGGGTCGGACATGGTGCTGACCACCGTGCTCGTGGTGATCGCCGCCGCGATGGTCATCCGCCAGGACCTGACCGGCATCCCCGTGCTCGTGGTGATCTCGGCGACGAGTGTGTTCGCCACGGTCGCCGTGGCCCGGGCCGTCACCCCCTCAGCGGACCCGTCCGACGAGGGACTGACCGTCACCACCCCCGAGCGTGCCGAGGAGGACCAGCCGTGATCGAGATCATCGAGTCGTTCGTCGACGACGCCGGCATCCGCGCCTGGATCGCCATCGGGCTGCTGCTCGTCGGGTCGCTGCTGTCGCTCGGCGCCGGGGTCGGCATCGTCCGGTTCCCGGACCCGCTCGTCCGTCTGCACGCGATGGCGAAGCCGCAGGTGCTCGGGCTCGCGCTCGCGCTGGCCGCCATCGTCGTCGCGGTGTGGACGTGGACGGCGTTCTGGGTCGTGCTGCCGATCATGGTGTTCCAGCTGTTCCTGGTGCCGGTGTCGACGCACATGATCGCCCGCGCCGGGCTGCGCGCCGACGACTACCGGCACGAGGACCTGCTCGTCGACGACACCGAGTCCTGAGCGTTCGCACGCCTCGTCCATTCCCGTGACGGACCGGAGGCCCGTGGCGGCGTCGCCACGGGCCTCCCGTCCGTCAGGCGCTCACGTTCGCGGTCAGGCGGTCGCGACCCGACGCGGGAGCAGCAGGTTGAGGACGGCGGCGACCACGACGATCGCGGCGGAGACCGCCGGCAGCAGCATCGCTGCGGCGGTGCCGTGGTGCTCGGCGACGTCACCGGTGATGGCGGAGGCGATCGACTGGCCGACGATGACGGCGGACCCGAGGATCGTCATGGTGGTGGCGGACCGGCCGACGGGTGACCGGTCCGAACCGAGGCTGTACTGGGCGACCAGGGTGGGTCCGATCCCGATGCCCATGACCGCGAGGACGACGCCCGCGGCGACGACGGAGTCGGCGCCGGCGAACGCGACCGCACCGGCGAGGAGCACGACGCCGAAGACGAGCCAGCGCCAGCCGAGGCCGAAGGCCCGGGGGAACGCCGCGGACCCGAGTGCCAACCCGGCGGAACCGATGCCCATCAGGCCGTAGAGCAGGCCGGCCTGCGAGGCCTCGCCGTGGGTCTCCATGAACGCCGTCAGCGAGGTGAGGGTCGAGCCGAAGAACAGGCCGATGCCGAGGATGCCGACGACCACGACGACGAGCCGCGGGCGCAGCAGCTGCCGTGCGGGTGCCTGGGTCGACTCCGCGTGCTGGCCGACCACGAGCTTGCCGGTCGGGTGCAGCGCGAACGCCGTGACGAACACGAACGTCAGGACCGAGGCGCCTGCGACGGCCACCCACGGGGCGATCGCGCTGGCGAGGATGCCGACCAGGAACGGGCCGATGATGAACACGGTCTCGTCGGCGGCGGACTCGTAGGCCATGGTGCCGCTGAGGGTCTTCTCGCGCCGCGCCGGGGCCATTCGCTGCCGGATGATCGCGACGAGCCGCGTGCGGGACATCGGGGCGACCTGCGGGGCCGAGGCGCCGATGCAGAACGCGACGGCGAGCACGGCGAGGTCGGGCGCGGTGCCGCTGACGACGAACGGGAAGAACCCGAGCAGCGCCGCGTTCACCAGGCCGACGGGGACGAGCACCGCCCGCTGGCCGAAGCGGTCCGCCGCGGCGCCGACCATCGGGCCGAAGATCGCGGATCCGATGCCGACGGCGGCGGAGTTGATGCCGCCGAGGGCGACGGAGTCACGGGCGGCGACGACGAGGGTCAGGACGCCGACCACCATCATCGCGAACGGGAGCCGGGCGATGAACGCCACGGGGAAGTACCAGCGCCCGGCGAGCGAGACGAGCGAGCGGTCCGGAGCGGGCGGGGCGTCGCTGGTGGGCAGGGTGTCGCCGGTGGGCGGGGTGTCGCCGGTTGGCGGAGTGTCGCCGGTGGGCAGGGTGTCGCCGGTGGAACGGGTCTGGAGCATTGGGGTGTGCCTTCTCGGCCCGCCCGGTTCGGTGGCGGCGGACCCATCGGGTGCCGCCGTTGTCCGCCGGGGAGCCGGCGGCCGGTAGATACACACTGCGTGTTGTCGAACGCTGTCGATGGTACCAATCGGCCGCCGCGCACCGGAGGAGTTCGCTCCGGGCGCCGTCCCGTCGGTCACGACACCCCGTCGGCCGTCCGCGGTGCGGTCGCAGACCGTCGCCTGCGGCGCCGCCAGCCGACACTTCATGACCGGTCGGCACGCGGCCCGCGACGTGTCGCGACCGGTCGACGGACGGGAGGCGCGTGACGGGGCGCCCCGTGCCTCCCGGCCGCCGCGCCGCGCCCAGGACCCCGCACCGGTCACGACACCCCGTCGGCCGTCCGCGGTGCGGTCGCAGACCGTCGCCTGCGGCGCCGCCAGCCGACACTTCATGACCGGTCGGCACGCGACCCACGACGCGTCGCGACCGGCCGACGGACGGGAGGCGCGTGACGGGGCGCCCCGTGCCTCCCGGCCGCCGCGCCGCGCCCAGGACCCCGCACCGGTCACGACACCCCGTCGGCCGTCCGCGGTGCGGTCGCAGACCGTCGCCTGCGGCGCCGCCAGCCGACACTTCGTGACCGGTCGGCACGCGACCCACGACGCGTCGCGACCGGCCAGCGCGGGCCGGCCAGCCGACACTTCGTGACCGGTCGGCACGCGACCCGCGACGTGTCGTGACCGGGCCGCCGCGCCCCGTGGCGCTCGGGTCAGGAGACCTCGCCCGCGCGGGCTCCCGCCCACAGGTCGACGTCCGTGATGCCGACGGAGTGCTCGTCGATGACACGGAGCTCCTCGTCGGTGAACGAGGTGTTCGACAGCGCGGCGACGTTGTCCTCGAGCTGCGACACCCGCGAGGCACCGATCACGAGTGAGGTCACCCGCTCGTCGCGGAGCGCCCAGGCGAGGGCGAGCTGCGCGAGGGACTGTCCGCGCGCGGCCGCGACGTCGTTCAGGGCACGGAGGTGCTCGACGACCTCGGGCGTGATGCTCGACGCGTCGAGGGACTTGCCCGCTGCCGCCCGGGAGTCCTCGGGCACACCGTTCAGGTACTTGCCGGTCAGGAGCCCCTGTGCCAGCGCGGTGAAGCCGATGACGCCGAAGCCGAGCTCGCCGGCGGCGTCGAGCAGCCCCTCGGTCTCGATCCAGCGGTTGAGCATCGAGTACGAGGGCTGGTGGATGAGGAGCGGCGTGCCGAGGTCGCGGAGGATCTCGGCTGCCTGACGGCTGCGCTCGGCGTCGTACGACGAGATCCCGACGTACAGCGCCTTGCCCTGCTGGACCGCGGTGTGCAGGGCGCCCATCGTCTCCTCGAGCGGGGTCGAGGCGTCGAGACGGTGCGAGTAGAAGACGTCGACGTAGTCCAGGCCCGTGCGCTGCAGCGACTGGTCGAGCGAGGCGAGCACGTACTTGCGCGAGCCACCGCCCTGCCCGTACGGCCCCGGCCACATGTCCCAGCCGGCCTTCGTCGAGATGACCATCTCGTCGCGGTAGGGCCGGAAGTCCTCACGTATCAGGCGGCCGAAGTTCACCTCGGCGGCTCCGTACGGCGGGCCGTAGTTGTTCGCGAGGTCGTGGTGGGTGATCCCGAGGTCGAACGCCCGGCGGCTGATGGCACGCTGGTTCTCGAAGGGCATGTCGTCCCCGAAGTTGTGCCAGTACCCCAGGGAGAGCAGCGGCAGGTCGAGGCCCGAGCGGCCGGTCCGGCGGTACGTCATCGAGTCGTAGCGGTCGTCACTGGCGATGTAGGTCATGGGACGAGCCTGGCACTCGATCGGGCCCCGGCCTCGCATGCTTCGCTTCGCGGACCCATGATGGGTGCACGAGACCACGAGGAGACGACGATGGCACGGACGACGAAGACCGAGACCACCTTCACCGACGAGGAGCGTGCGGCGATGCAGGAGCACGCCGCGGAGGTCAAGCGCGCCCGCGGCACGAGGGGCACCAAGGCCGAGAAGGCAGCGGCCGACGCGGCTGCGGTCGAGGCGAAGATCGCCGAGATGTCCCAGTCGGACCGGGGGCTGGCGGAGCGCATCCACCGCATCGCGCTCGAGGTCGCGCCCGAGCTCGCGCCGAAGCTCTGGTACGGCATGCCCGCCTACGCACGGGACGGCAAGGCGGTGTTCTTCTTCCAGGACGCCGCGAAGTTCAAGGCCCGCTACGCGACGCTCGGGTTCCAGGACTCGGCCGCGCTCGACGACGGCACGTTCTGGCCGACGTCGTGGGCGATCAGCCCCGAGTTCTCCGAGGCCGACGAGGCACGGGTGGCCGACCTGATCCGTCGCGCGGTCGGTTGACGGTGCTCGGGCTGGGCGCCGCTCCGGTCTTCGCCCTGCTGTTCCTGGTGCTGTACGTCCTGGGGCGGCGACGTGACCCGCGGATGCTCCGCAACGGGGTGTTCCTGACGGCGGCCGTGCTGTTCGGGCTCGCGACGGTCGTGGCCGTGCTGACCAGGGTGGTCCCCGGGTTCAGCCTGCTCGTCGCCGTGGTGCTGCTGCTCGTGCCGCTGGCCGTCGTGGTGCTCGGGGTCGCCCTGGTCGCGAACGGCCTGCAGATGCTCCGGGCCGAGGGGCGCAGCGTCGGCAACCTGCTGTCGCTCGCTGCCGGGGTGGCGGTGTTCGTGCTGCCGGCGGTCGCCATCGCCCTGCTCGTCTCGGGCAGCGGCGAGGGCTTCACGCTGTGGGACGGCACGAAGATCGCGATCGCCGTGCTGATGGTGTTCGTCTGCGGGTACTTCGCGCTGTCGCTGGTCGCGTTCGCCCTGTACTCCGTGGTCTACGGGCGGACGCGGCACGGCATCGTGCCCGACACGATCGTGGTCCTCGGCTCCGGGCTCGTGCACGGCGAGGTCCCGCCCCTGCTGCAGAGCCGGCTCGACCGGGCGCTCGGCGTCTACCGGGCCGAACGGGCGGCCGGACGCCGCCCGCTCCTCGTGCCGTCCGGCGGACAGGGCGACGACGAACCCCGCCCCGAGGGCACCGCGATGGCCGAGTACCTGGTGGCGCACGGTGCCGACCCGGACGACGTCGTCGCGGAAACCGCGTCGCGCAACACCCGTGAGAACCTCCGGTTCTCGCGGGACGTGCAGACGGCCGCCGGCCGGGACGGCCAGATGGTCGTGGTCACGAACAACTACCACGTGCTGCGGGCCGCGACCCTGGCCCGTCGCCTCGACCTGCCCGCCCAGGTCGTCGGTGCTCGCACGGCGGCCTACTACGTGCCGAGTGCGTTCCTGCGGGAGTTCGCCGCGGTGATCGTCGAGCACCGCTGGCTCAACGTGGTCGCCTGCACGCCGTTCGTGCTGTTCACCGGGTTCCTGCTCTGGGAGTCGTTCCAGCAGTAGGATCTCCACCACGGTCGAGATCCCGGCGCCGCGGCCGACCGACCTGCTGCCCATCGGCGAGATCGTCCGCCGCACGGGGGTCGCTGCCTCGGCCCTGCACTTCTACGAGCGCAAGGGCCTGATCCACCCGGAGCGCACCGACGGCGGCACGCGGATGTACCCGCGGCACGTCGAACGGCGGATCGCGATCATCCAGGTGGCCAAACGCCTCGGCATCCCGCTCAGCGAGGTCGCCGAGCAGTTCGAGGCGCTGCCCGCCGACCGCATGCCCTCGCTGCGCGACTGGAACCGGTTGAACGAACGGTGGCGCGCACGGCTGCGGGCCCGCCAGCTCGAGCTCGAGCGCCTGCAGCAGGAGATGACGCAGTGCATCGGCTGCGGGTGCGTCTCGCTCGGGGCCTGCTCGGTGGTGAACCCGGGCGATGCCCTGGGCGACGAGGGGCACGGAGCGCGTCGCCTGCTGCCGATCCAGGACGAGGCGGCCGACGATGCCGACACCGCTGCCGACGACGCAGCTGCTGCCGCCGACGCCGCCGCGGACGCCGTCGCCTAGCCCGCGCGGAGCCCGTCGTCGATCCGCTGCAGCAGCTCCAGCGCCTCGACCGCACCCCGTTCGTCGCCGCCGAGGGCCGTGCGGAGCTTGCCGGACCAGTGCCGGTGGAGCCGGTCGACGCTCTCCTGGGCCAGGGCGGTCGAGTGCAGCTGCACGGTCCGGGCGTCCGCCGGGTCCTGGCGCCGCTCGACCATGCCCTTCGACACGAGCGACCGGAGTGCGACGCTGAGGTTGCTGCGCTGCAGGGCGGTCGCCTCGGCGGTGGCACTGGGCGAGGTGCCGGGATTGCGGTTGATCCAGCGCATCACGAGCGCTTCGGTGCCGGTCAGCGGCACGATGTCGAGGGTCTCGGAGCCGTGTGGATCGATGTCACGCGCGATCCGGAGCAGGACGTCCGCGAACTCGGCGAGGACGTGGTCGGACACGGCGGAGTGCATGACCGTACTGTACCGATCTCCGGCGATGAGTTATGCTTTCATAACCATGACCACGGACACCGGAACCATCCGCGCGACGATCGCGACACCCACGACCAAGCAGCAGGGCATCACGACCGCGCTGCTCCTGGTGCTCGGCCTGCTCAGTGCCGTCGCCCCCTTCGCCACCGACCTGTACCTGCCGGCGTTCCCGCAGATGACCACCGAGCTCGGGGCGAGCGCCACCGCCGTCCAGCTCACCCTCACCGCGTTCCTGGTGGGCGTGACCGCGGGCCAGCTCGTGTTCGGTCCGCTGTCCGACCGGTTCGGCCGCGTGCCGCCGCTCATCGCCGGTGCCGCGGTGTGCGTGCTCGCCAGCATCGCCGCGGTGCTCGCGCCGAACATCGGCGTGCTCATCGCGGCCCGCCTGCTGCAGGGCCTCGGCGGCGCGGCCGGCATGGTGATCAGCCGTGCGGTCATCTCCGACCTGGCGACCGGCAAGTCCGCAGCCCGCGCGTTCTCGCTCATGATGATCGTCGGCGGGGTCGCCCCGGTCGTCGCACCGCTGCTCGGCGGCCTGCTCACCGGCCCGATCGGCTGGCGCGGCCTGCTCTCGATCGTGCTCGGCCTGTCGGTCGTCATGCTCATCGCGGTCCTCGCCGTGATCCGCGAGACCCACCTGAAGGAACACCGCGACGCCCTGCGTGCGGAACGCCGTGGCTCCGGCTCGGCCCTGCGTGCCCTGCGCTCCCGCACGTTCCTCGGCTACACCGCGGTGTTCGGCTTCGCGTTCGCCGTGATGATGGCCTACATCTCCGCGTCGCCGTTCCTGTACCAGGACATGATCGGCTTCGGCACGGTCGGCTACGGCCTGGCCTTCGGGCTGAACGCCCTGGCGCTCATGGGCGTCAGCATCCTGTCCGCCAAGCTCACCGCGACCCGTTCGGTGACGGGCGTGCTGTCGCTCGGCATCGTGCTGGTGCTCGCGTCGACCGTGGCGTTCGCGCTGCTCGTCGTCTCCGGGGCGCCGGTCATCTGGCTCGCCGTGCCGCTGTTCACCGCGGTCGGTTCGCTCGGCCTGGTGCTCGGCAACGCCACGGCACTCGCTCTCGGTGCCGTGCCGTCGGCCGCTGGCAGCGCCTCGGCCGTGCTCGGTGCCCTGCAGTTCGGGCTCGCGGCGCTCGTGTCCCCGCTCGTCAGCATCGGCGGCTCGGACACCGCGGCGCCGCTGGCGATCGTGATGCTCGCCGCCGCCGTGGTGGCCGTCGTAGCGCTGCTCGCGGCGCGGGGCCGGACCAGCACGCTCCGCTGATCCGGAACGGCACCGCCCGGCGTCAGCCCCGCCCCGGCCGCAGGAACGGCACCCGCGGCATGAGCCAGTCGACCCACACCACCCGGACCCCCGGCGCCACGGCCAGTGCCCACAGGATCGAGGCGGCAGCGTCGGTCGGGTAGTGGACCGCGTCGATCGACACCGCGAAGAACACGACCACGATGGCCACGACCCCGAGCGTCAGCGCGAGCCGGTGCCACCGGGTCTCGCGGAGCAGCCAGATCAGGGCGATGACGAACGCCGTGATGTAGACGGTGTGCCCGCTCGGGTACCCGGGGTCGGGCTGCACGGGGAACGGGTGCGGCAGCACGGCGACGTCGGGCCGGGCGCGGTGCACGATCTCCTTCACGATCGCGGACGGCACCCACGTGATCGCGATGGTTCCGCCGAACGCCAGGGCGGGTCGCAGGTCTCGCGTGCGCCACCAGACCACGGCGACGACGACGACCGTGATCCCGATCGCCGGTGCCGGACTGATCACGTGGTAGACCGCCGTGCTGAACGCCCCGACGAACCCGGTGTGCAGCGCGTTGAGGGCCTTCGACAGCCCGAGGTCCACCGTGCCGAGGGTGAACCCGACGATGGTGATGACGACGACCGCGATGACGGCGATCGCCACCGAGACGAGCGGGTACGGCGAGCGCTCCAGGATCCCGTACTCGGCGGGCTCCCGTCGGCGGGGACGGAGGAGCGGCGCGTCGTCGGTCATCCGGTCATCGTCGCAGCCCAAGCCCGACACGCAGGGGCGAGCGGGCCTCACGATGATCCGAAAGCGTTCAGCACAGCGGTCGCGAGTAGACAGGGCACATGCCAACCGTTGCCGAGAACATCGTCGCCACCCTCCGGGCCAACGACATCCACCGGGTCTACGGTCTGCCCGGGGACTCCCTGAACGGCTTCACCGACGCCCTGCGCAAGGACGGCACGATCCGGTGGGAGCACGTCCGTCACGAGGAGGCGGCCGCGTTCGCCGCCTCTGCCGAGGCCGCCCTGACCGGTGACCTGACCGTCTGCGCCGGCAGCTGCGGGCCCGGCAACCTGCACCTGATCAACGGCCTGTACGACGCGAACCGTTCGCGGGTGCCCGTGCTGGCGATCGCGGCGCACATCCCCACGGCGGAGATCGGCTCCGGCTACTTCCAGGAGACCCACCCGCAGGAGCTGTTCCGTGAGTGCTCCGTCTACGTCGAGTACGTCGCCGACCCGGTGCAGATGCCCCGCCTGCTCGAGATCGCGATGCGCGAGGCGATCGAGAAGCGCGGCGTCGCGGTCCTCGTGATCCCGGGCGACGTCCTGCTCGCCGAGGCGAAGGACGACCGCGCCACCCGCATCGAGCGGGCCACCCCGCGCATCGTGCCGAGCGAGGCCGAGCTGCAGCGCACCGCCGACCTGCTGAACGGTGCCGACCGGATCACGATCCTGGCCGGAGCCGGCGTCGCGGACGCCCACGACGAGGTCGTCGCCCTGGCCGAGCGACTGCAGGCCCCGATCGTGCACGCGCTGCGCGGCAAGGAGCACATCGAGTACGACAACCCCTACGACGTCGGCATGACGGGGCTGCTCGGCTTCGCCTCCGGCTACCGCGCGATGGAGGACGCAGACGTCGTGCTCATGCTCGGCACGGACTTCCCGTACCAGCAGTTCTTCCCGGCCGAGGCGAAGCACGTGCAGGTCGACATCCGTGGCTCGCAGCTCGGCCGGCGGCACCCCGTCGACATCGGGCTGGTCGGCACCGTCAAGGACACCGCCCTCGCGCTCCTCCCGCTGCTGACCGGCTCGCACCCGACGAAGCACCTGGAGGACTCGCTCGGGCGCTACCGGAAGACCCGCGAGAAGCTCGACGACCTGGCCGTGCCCGCCGGCAGGAAGAAGCCGCTGCACCCGCAGTACGTCACCCGGGTGCTGGACCGGCTCGCCGCCGAGGACGCCGTCTTCATCCCCGACGTCGGCTCCCCCGTCGTCTGGGCCTCGCGCTACCTCACCATGAACGGCAAGCGCCGACTGATCGGCTCGTTCGTGCACGGCACGATGGCGAACGCCGTCCCGCAGGCGATCGGTGCGCAGACGGCGTACCCGGACCGGCAGGTGATCGCTCTTGCCGGTGACGGCGGGCTGACGATGCTCCTCGGTGAGCTCATCACGATCGTGCAGAACAAGCTCCCGGTGAAGATCGTCGTGTTCGACAACTCGTCGCTCAACTTCGTCGAGCTCGAGATGAAGGCCGCCGGCTTCGTGAACTACGGCACCGAGCTGCAGAACCCGGACTTCGCCGCCGTCGCCGAGGCGATCGGCATCAAGGGGTTCCACGTCGACGTGTCCGACGACTTCGAGGACGCGATGGCCGCCGCGCTCGCGCACGACGGCCCCGCGCTCGTGTCGGTCCGCGCGAACCGCCAGGAACTGTCCATGCCCCCGGCGGTCACCCTGGAGCAGGCGAAGGGCTTCACGCTCTACGCCATCCGCACGGTGCTGTCGGGCCGCGGCGACGAGCTGCTGGACCTCGCGTCCACCAACGCGCGCCAGCTGCTGTAGACGCGACCGGACGACGGCCTGGAGGCCCGTGGCGGCGCCGCCACGGGCCTCCTGGCCGTCACGGCGTCACCACCCGAGCGGCTGGCCGTCCTCCAGGAACACACCGGTCGGGCCCTCCGGGCCCGCGTTCGCGGCGGCCGCGATCGTCGCGGCGCTGACCTCGACGGGGCGACCGTGCGGGTTCGGCATGCCACCGAACTCGGTGGCCGTGTAGCCGGGCTCGATCGCGACGAAGTGCACCTCGGGCACGACGCGGGCGTACTGCACCGTCAGCATCGAGACGGCCGCCTTGGACGCGCCGTAGACCACGGCCGGCACGGTGAACGCCGGCTTCGACGGGTCGTGGGTGGCGGTGAAGGATCCGAGCGCGCTCGACAGGTTCACCACGATCGGGTTCGCGGAGCGACGCAGGAGCGGCAGCGCGGCCTCGGTCGCGCGGATGGTGCCGACGGCGTTCGTGTCGAAGACGGCGAGTGCCTCGGGGCCGCTCTGTCCCCAGACGGCGATGCCGGCGTTGTTGACCAGGACGTCGAGGCCGCCGTTCGCGTCGACGTGGGCGAAGGCCGCGGCGACCGAGTCGTCGTCGCGGACGTCGAGCTGGACGGAGCGGGCGCCGACCTCGGTGGCGACGGCGGCGCCCTGGTCGGCGTCGCGGGCGCCGATCCAGACGGTGTGGCCCGCCTCGACGAGCTGGCGGGCGGTTTCCTTGCCGAGACCGCGGGTGGCCCCGGTGATGAGTGTCGTTGTCATGGGTCCAGCGTCACGCTCGGCGCCGACCTCAGGGAGTCGCCCGGTTGTCGTAGGACCGTCAGGGCCAGGACTCGACCGCTCGACGCGCGCAGACTGGGGACATGGCGGACACGGACTTCGGGCACACCCTGCGGCGGCTGCGCGACCACGTCTCCCCCGACGCTGCCGGCATGGTCGTCGGGCCGCGTCGACGCGCAGCCGGGCTGCGGCGCGAGGAACTGGCGCAGCTCGCGGGGATCTCGGCCGACTACCTGACCCGGCTCGAGCAGGGGCGGGCGACCTCACCGTCCGCCCAGGTGGTCGAGGCGCTCGCGCGGGCGCTGCGGGTCGCCGATGCCGACCGCGAGCTGCTCTACCGGCTCGCCGGGCACGCGGTCCCCGGAGCTGATGTGGTTCCGTCGCGGATCCCACCGAGCGTGCAGCGACTGCTCGACCGACTGGCGGACACCCCCGTCGCGGTGCTCGACGCCGCGGGGAACCTGCTCGTCGCCAACGCCCCGTACGACGCGCTGATGGGGCCGATCGGGGCACTCCGCGGGAACGACCGGAACACGGCGTGGCGGCACCTGGTCGGATCCGGCAGCCGAGCCGTGCACACGCCCGAGGAGCAGGCGGCGTTCGAGGCGAACCTGGTGGCGGGGCTCCGGATGACCGCGGCCCGCTACCCGCTCGACCGCCAGCTGCAGCAGCTCGTGCGGGACCTGCGGGCGGCGAGTCCGCGGTTCGTCGAGCTGTGGGACTCGGGCGCGACCGCGCTCGGCGAGACCGCCCGCCGGAAGGTGATCGACCACCCGGACGTCGGGCTGATCACGCTCGACTGCGACACCCTGGTCGTCGGGCCGGAGGACCTGCGGATCCTGGCGTACACGGCCGTGCCCGGGTCGGTGGACGCGGAGCGGCTGGCGCTGGCGATCGTGGTGGGGACGCAGTCGTTGGTGGAGTGAGGCGAAGTCACTGTGGTTGTGCGGTGCGGGTCCGCAGTGACCCCGCCGGCTTCAGTCGGCGACAGCCGCGACGGCTTCGATCTCGACCAGTTGGTCGTCGTACCCGAGGACCGTGACCCCGAGCAGAGTGCTCGGCACGTCGTGAGTGCCGAAGGCATCGCGGACCACCTGCCAGGCGGTGACGAGATCAGCCTGCCGCGAGGACGCCACGAGCACCCGGGTGCTCACGACGTCCTCGATGGAGGCACCTGCCGCACGCAGCGCCTCCTGCATGGTCTCGATGCACCTGGCGGCCTGGCCCGCGTGGTCCCCGACCGCGACGGTCGACCCGTCCGGGGCGAGCGGGCAGGCCCCGGCAAGGAACACGAGCCGCGTCCCAGCCGGCACGGTGGACGCGTACGCGTACTGCGCCACGTCGCTCAGGACGTCGGACCGGATGAGACGGACAGCGCTGGCCATCGCCCCATCCTGCCCGCGATCGCTGAGCAGCCAGGCCGAGAGAGACCAGCACCTGGTGCTCTGCACGGCCCCGGTCGGTTCACCCGACGCGGATGCCCTGGCGCTCCTCGGGCTGCTCGGCGTCCTCGACGTCGAACACGACGACCCGGGCACTCGCTGCACCGATGAACTCGGCCACCGGCCGGTGCTCCGGGTGCGGCAAGTACTCGGCGAGCGCGGCACGATCGCGGAACCGGACGACGAGCATCCAGTGGAACCCGCCCTCCAGTCCCTCCGTGCTCACGCTCGTGCCGGACTGCACCGACTCGACCCCCTCGATCCGTGGCAGGTGCTCGCGCGACAGGGCCGATGCCTCGGACGACCGGTCCTCCCCGTCCCACTCGACCAGCACGGTGTGCGTCACTCCGGACACGTGGTCCCCTTCCTCGAACGCAAGAACGGCAGAACGTCAGAACGTCAGAACGCCAGATCAGAACGCCGGCGTGCCGCCCGCGATCGTGATCGTCGAACCGGACTGGTAGCTCGACTCCGGGCTGACCAGGTGCACGTAGGCGGCGCCGAGCTCGGCGGGCTGCCCGGGGCGGCCGAACGGCGAGCTCTCGCCGAAGTGCGACACCGTCTCGGCGTCGTCGGAACCCGGCTGCAACGGCGTCCACACCGGCCCCGGCGCGACGGAGTTCACACGGATGCCCTTCGGCGCGAGCTGCTGCGCGACGGCCTCGGTGAAGAGCTTGATCGCGCCCTTCGACACGGCGTAGTCGATCTTGTCCGGCGAGGGCGTCGACGCCTGGATCGAACCGGTCGTCACGATGGTCGAGCCGGGCTCGAGGTGCGGCACCGCAGCCTTGGTCAGCCAGAACAGCGAGTAGATGTTGGTCTTGAAGGTGGAGTCGAACATCGACGTGTCGAGCGTCAGGATGTCCTCGTTGCTCTCCATGCGCCCCGCGACCATGACCAGGGTGTCGAGGCCGCCGAACTCGTCGACCCCCTTCTGCACCAGGTCCGTGCAGTACTGCTCGTCGGAGATGTCCCCGGGGAACAGCACGGCGCGACGGCCTTCGGACTCGAGCAGGTCGCGGACCTGTTCCGCGTCCTCCTGCTCGTCCGGCAGGTACGAGAGCACCAGGTCCGCGCCTTCGCGCGACAGGGCGATGGCGGCGGCACGGCCGATGCCGGAGTCGGCACCGGTGACGATGCCGCGGTACCCCTTCAGCCGTCCGAGCCCGACGTAGCTCTCCTCGCCGTGGTCGGGCTTCGGGTCCATCTTCCACGCGGCGCCCGGCAGCGACTGCTCCTGCTTCGGGTACGGCGGTGCCGGGTAGAGGGTGTTCGGGTCGCGCTTCTCGTACTGGCTCATGGCCCCACTGTCGTCGCAGCGCCCGCACGGGCGCTCAGCTGGTGGGTGACGGACGCCGAGCAGGCGACCCCGGTTCTGGAGACGGGTGGGGACGGACGGGAGGCGCGGTGCCAGCTGACACCGCGCCTCCAGTCCGTCAGGTGGTTCAGACGCCGGCCGTGGTCCGGATCCAGGACGAGGCCTGCGACAGCAGGGCGTAGTTCGAGCCGGCCTTGGTGTTCGCGCCGGGGTCGGCGCTGTCGCCGGTGGAGCAGACGGCGACGACCTTGCCGTTCACGAGCAGTGGGCCGCCCGAGTCACCGTGGTTCGAGGCGCCGGTCACTCCGGTGAGGTGCTGGGCACGACCGTTGAAGGCGTCGGTGCTCGCGCCGGTGAGCGAGACGGTGGCCTGGTAGAGGCCGTCGGACTGGGTCGCGTTGGCGCGCAGGCCGTAGCCCTGGATGGTGCCGGTGCCGCTCGACTTGGCCATCGCGGTGAGGTCGAGGGGTGCGTAGGTGGACAGCGAGTAGGCGGTCCGCAGGTGCACGAGCGCGATGTCACCCGCCGGCGAGGTGCTGACCCGGTCGACGGCGACGGCCGCGCCGCGGTTGACGGTGGAGTTGGAGTGGTACACGTTCATCGCACCGATGCCGTCGATGCAGTGCCGGGCGGTGAGGATCCACGAGGCGTTGAGCTGCTCGCCGGTGCAGTTGCTGACGTAGCCTGCGGGGATGCTCCCGCCCGAGGCTTCGAGCTGCACCGCCCACGAGGTGGTGGGGGCCTTCTCGCCGCCGACGACCTTCGTGCTGACGGGCAACGCGGACGCGGGCGAAGCGGCGAACACGCCGGCGGTGATGACGGCGACCGCGGCGAACGCGGCTGCGATGGACTTCTTCATGACGACTCCTCTGTCGGTGAAGCACCTGCCAGTTGCTCTGTGCAACTGATGCGTCATCCTGACCCCCTGTCCGGGGGTCGCACCAGTCCGCACTTCGACGGACGCGCCTGCTTGCGGACTCGAGAGCCGTGATCCGGTACGCGAACTGGCTGAGCCGTGCGCCATCGGTCTGGTCGTAGCGTCGAAGCATGACGACCAGTGACGCGATCAACCTGCCGGATCGGTTGACTCCGGCCCTGGACACCGACCTCGAGGTGCTCGACGCCATGGACCGTGTCATCGCGGCGTGCGTGGAGGGGACCTCGGCGACGGAGGCGGGGATCGTGCTGGCCGACCGGTCCGGTGTACTGCAGGTCATCGCCTCGACGAGCGAGCGCAGCAGCGAGGCCGAGGAAGCGCAGCTCGGCACGAACGAGGGCTCGTGTCTCGACTGCTACCGGACCGGAAAGACGATCGACGTGCCCGACGTGTCCACGCACGAGTCGGAGTGGCCGACGTTCGCGGCGACGATGCGCGAACGGGGGCTGCAGGGCACGTTCGCCGAGCCGATCCGTCTGCGGGACCGGACCATCGGCTCCCTGTGCGTCTTCGCCGACCATACCCGCGGGCACAGCGACCAGGACGTCGTACTGCTCCAGCTGCTCGCTGACGCGGCTTCGGCTGCCCTGGTCCGACAGCGCGACCGCGGGGTGTCGACCACGATCGAGGAACAGGTCGAGGACGCGCTCGAGGCCCGGGTGCTCCTCGAACAGGCCAAGGGCGCACTCGCCTACCGCCGGGGCATCCGCATGGACGAGGCGTTCCAGATCCTGCGACGTGCTGCTGCTGGTGCGGGCCGCGGGATCCGGGCCATGGCGGAGGACGTCGTGCACCGGGGTGCCGACCTCGGCAGCACCGGCTAGAGCGGTTCCGTCCGGAGGACCAGCCCGTGGTGGTGCGTGGTGAGCGACACCGCGACCACCTCGCCGAACGCATCGCCGTCGAGCTGCTCCCGCTCCGGGGTGTCGACGGTCAGCCGTAGCGTCCGTGCCCGGGTGTACCGGAGCGCGCGGGAGTTCGGCAGCACCCGGGCCAGGAGCCGCCCGAACCGGGTGCGCGCGAAGAACCGGTTGAGCGTCAGGGCGTACCCGACCTTGGTCCACCCGAACCACCCGGCCGGCCGGAACGCCACGGCGTCGAGGATCCCGTCGTCCGGGCGGGCAGCGGGGAGCAGCAGGATGCCCGCGGTCAGGGTGCCGCAGTTCCCGACGATGATCGTGTGCGCGCTCATGCTGCGGAGCGGGCCGTCGTCGATCCCGTAGTGCACCGGGATCTGCCGGTTGCCGATCACGGACCGGGCGATGGGATCCGAGTAGGCCACCCACCCCAACCGCTTCTTCACCCACGCGTTCGTGTCCGCGGCCATGCTCGCATCGAGCCCGATGCCGGTCATCACCAGGAACGCGTGCGACGTCGTGGTGCCCGACGGGTCGGTCAGGTCGGCCAGCCCGACGTCGATCGGGCGGTCCGTCCCGCCGAAGCCCGCACGGACGGAGCGCACCAGGTCGCCGAGGGGCAGCCCGAGGTTCCGTGCGAACAGGTTGCCGGTGCCGCTGGGGACGAGCGCGACCGGCGTCCCGGTGCCGCGGAGTTCCTCGGCGACGACCCGGAGCGTGCCGTCCCCGCCGGCGACGAGGACGACGCTCGGGCGGGCGTCGCGCGCGGCCCGTGCGGCAGCCCGTCCGTCGTCGTCGGCCCTCGTGACGAACCAGAGCGACTCGGCCCATCCGTGGGCGCGCTCCTCGGCGGCGAGCACCGCTCGGAGGCGCGCCTGGTCGATCTTGGTCGGGTTCACGACCACCGCTGCCCGCAGCTGGTGGGCGTCGTTCGGGAGGTTCGGCACGGGGCAGGGCGGGGCGGGGCTCAGTGGATCCGGAGTTCGGTCACCATGGGGCAGACGAAGGGGTCGCGGGCGGCGAGGCCGACGCGGTTGAGGTAGCGGACGACGATGCCGTAGGAGCGCAGCAGCGTCGTCTCGGTGTAGGGCACGTCGAGGGTGTCGCAGTGGTCACGGACGAGCAGGCGGGCCTGCTTCAGCGCCGGACGCGGCATCGACGGGAACAGGTGGTGCTCGACCTGGTAGTTCAGCCCGCCCATCAGGAACGACACCCACCAGCCGCCACGGATGTTGCGCGAGGTGCGCACCTGACGGGAGAAGAAGTCGACCTTCGCGTCGTGCGCGATGGTCGGCATGCCCTTGTGGTTCGGGGCGAACGAGGCACCCATCATCACGCCGAACACGGCCAGCTGCACCCCGAGGAACGCACACGCCATCCCGAACGGCAGGAACCAGAACACGACCGTCAGGTAGATGGCGAAACGCGCCACGAGCAGGATGCCCTCGAGGACCCGACCCCGGGTGTCGCTGCGGCCACCGGTGCCCCGGAGGACCGACATGATGGCAGCCCGGTGCAGGTTGATCCCCTCGAGCGTGAGCAACGGGAAGAACAACCAGCCCTGGTACTGCACGAACACCCGGAGCGGCCTGTTCGTCACGGCGGCGGCGTCCTCCGGCAGGAACCGGATCGCGTCCGGCGCGATGTCCGGGTCCTTGCCGACGGTGTTCGGGTTGCCGTGGTGGCGCGTGTGCTTGTTCATCCACCACGAGTAGCTGAGGCCCACCAGGAACGTGCCGAGCCAGCGGCCCGCGCGGTCGTTCCACTTCTGGGACTCGAACACCTGACGGTGCGCGGCCTCGTGCGACAGGAACGCGAACTGTGTGAACAGCACGCCCAGCGCACCGGCCACGATGAGCTGGAACCACGAGTCACCGAGGAACGCGAACACGACCCAGCACGCGGCCGTGGCCAGGACGAGCGCGGAGAACAGCGCCCAGTAGAAGCCCCGACGGCGCTCGAGCAGCCCGGCTTCCTTCACCTGCGCCAGCAGCGCGGAGTAGGACGAGGTGCCGCCGGTCCGCGGTCCGACCGGAGAGCCGGTCTTCCGGTAGCCGCTGGCGAGGGGTTTCGAGCTGGTCTCCCGCTGCGGGCTGGTACCGGCGTGCTGCGTCGTCATGGATTCCCTGGTCGTCATCGGAATGGCGGAACGTTCCGGCGGCCGGGGTCTGGGGCAGCTGCTCCAACGCTAGAGCCGCCGCGCTCCCGGGTGCAAGCCACAGGTCCGCGTGTCCGCTGCTCGGTTACGGTTGTCCCGCCTGCTCGACGGAAGGACCGCTCCACATGACCGAGGTACGCGAAGCACGACTGGTCGAGACGTTCGTGACCCTCACCGACAGCCTGGTGGCGGACTACGACGTGGTCGACGTCCTGCAGACGCTGGTCGACCGGGCAGTGGAGTTGTTCGACGCCGCCGCGGGCGCGATCCACCTGCTCGACCAGCAGGACGAGCTGCGCGTCGTCGCGTCGACGAGCGAGCGCAGCAGCTTCATCGGTCTGCTCCAGCTCAACGCCGGTGAGGGGCCCTGCATCACCGCCGTGACCACCGGCCGGCTGGTGACCTCGGAGAACGCCGACGACCTGCGGCAGCACTGGCCCCGGTTTGCCGAGGCATCGAGGGCTCGCGGCTACGCGGGCGTCCACGCCATCCCGCTCCGGCTGCGGGACACCACCGTCGGGTCGCTGAACCTGTTCCGCGAGACGGAGGGAGCGCTGAACGGTGCCGACGCCCGAGCCGCGCAGGCCCTCGCCGACGTCGCGACCATCAGCCTGTTGCAGCAACGGACCCTCGAGCACGCGACACTCACCGCGGAGCAGCTCCAGCGTGCGCTCGACAGCCGGGTCGCCATCGAACAGGCCAAGGGGTACCTCGCACGTGCGGCCGGGGTCGACGTCGAGGAGGCCTTCGGCATGATCCGTCGCTACGCCCGCACACACCAGCGCTCCCTGAGCCAGGTCGCCGCAGCCGTGGCACGCGACGACGTCCCGCTCGCCGACCTCATCGGGGCCGGAGTGTCCTGAGGGTTCCCTCGGGACGGTCCTCACCGGTGCGACGCGCGGGTGCCGGTCGGGTAGCGGCCCCGGCCCGGGATCGTGTGCCGGATGCCCCCGGCCGGGTCCGGCACGTCGCCGCCGTACCGTGGGATCACGTGCAGGTGGGCGTGGAACACCGTCTGCCCGGCTGCCGCGCCGTCGTTGAACCCGACGTTGTACCCGTCAGGTCGGTACCGGTCGTCGAGCACCAGCTTGAGTGCGCGGACGAGCCGCGTCATCGCGGCGACTTCGTCCGCGGTGGCGTCGAACCACGACACCACGTGGCGCTTCGGGACGACCAGGCTGTGCCCGGTCGAGACCGGGTTCGCGTCCAGCAACGCCACGACCAGGTCGTCCTCGACGAGCCGGGAGGCCCGTGGCACGTTGTCGAAGACGCATCCGGTGAGCGCGTCGTCACGGTCTCGGGCGTCGGGTTCGGGGATCAGCGCGTGCTCCAGAACGAGATGGTCCGGCTCTCGTCCCGCACGACCGCGGTGTGCGACGACGCCCGGTCGGCGACCGGGCGGTTGCCCTCGCCGCCGTACCAGTAGGAGACGTACCGGTTCTGGCTGGGTGACCATCCGACCACCTCGACCTTATACCGGCCGGGGCTCAGGACCACGCCGAAGATGCCGCCGCGCCCCGGCGACCAGTAGACCAGGCGGGTGTCGAAGGTGCTGCCGATCGACTCGCCGTACACGTGTACCGTGGCCCCGGTGAAGTCGGTGTCGAGCTGCGGGTTCACGATGGCGGACAGGGTGACCCCGACGGTCGAGCTCGCGCCGACGTCGTCCAGCACGGTCTCGGCCCGGCCGCCCGCCTGGTTCGCGACGCGGACGTAGGAGCGCGGCGCGGTGGAGCCGGGGTCGCGGTGGAACCCCCACGACTGACCGCGCAGCGCCGGCCACGAGTCGAGGGACTCGTCGTGCGCGTTGACCTGCACGCTGTAGTCGTCGCTCGGCAGGCCGTGCACCCAGTAGTGCCCGTCTCGGGCGGTGACGGTGCGACGCACCGTTCCGGTGTTCCAGCCGCGCACGACGACGGCCGCGCCGGACAGGTCGGCGCCGTACGGGTTGTGTGCGGTCCCACCGATCGATGCGCCGCGACGCACGACCAGGACGACGGTCTCGTGCGCTCCGGGGCCGACCGTGATGCCGGTGCGCTCGGCGGGGAGCACGTCGTCGAAGCCGTACGAGCCCTCGCGCTCGCCGTGCAGGCTCCACGTGCCGGACGGGACGGCGTCGAACGTCAGCCGCGCGCGTGCGTCGCTCGAGGCAGAGGCCGTGGTCGCGCCCTCCGGGGTCCGCAGGTCGACCACCACCCCCGACATCGGCAGCGGGCGCTTCTCCGGGTGGGTGAGCATCACGGTGAGCGCGCCGTCGTCCGGTGCTGCCAGGGCCGCGGTCGTCGGTGCGAGGATCACCCCGACCAGCGTCAACACGGTCGTGATGCCGACCACCGTGCGTCGTCGAGTCGTCATGGCGTACCCCTGCTCCCCTTGCGAGGCCGCCCCTGACCCCGTTGCAGTGGAGCGTAGACGTGTCGAGGCGCCTGCGCACCGTCGCCGGATGTGCACTGCTCGCGGGGTGCTGGCAACGGCGAAGGACCCCGCGACCGGGGTCACGGGGTCCTTCGGGGTTCGTCAGATGCGGCCGACGGTGCGACGGCGACGACGCAGCAGGACCATGAGGGTTGCACCCGCGGCGAGCAGCGCGGCGGCGATGCTCAGCGGGACGGTCGGGTCCGAGCCGGTGAACGCGAGCTCACCGGTGGGCTGGTCGGTTCCGCCGCCACCACCGCCGGTGCCTGCGGTCGCGGGGCCGCTCGGGGTGTCGGTGGGCGCCACTGCGGGTGCCGTCGGGGTGGGCGTCGCGGTCGGCACCGGAGCCGGGGCGCGGACGGTGATCGTGACGACGCTGGTGTCGTCCGGGCTGGTGCCGTTCGACGCGGTGATCGTCACGGTCGAGGTGCCCGGGGTGGTCGGGGTGCCGGAGATGACGCCGGTGGTGCTGTCGATCGTCAGGCCGTCGGGCAGGCCCGTGGCTGTGAAGGTCGGGTTCGGGGTGCCGGTCGCGGTGACCGTGGACGAGTAGGGCACGTCCACGGTGCCGTCGGACGGGGTGCCCGAGGTGATGGTCGGCGACTCGGACGGGGTGCCCGGCGCGGGGCAGCCGTTCGATGCCGTGATCGTGTTCGTGTCGAGGGTGACCGCGCCGGTGCGGGCCAACAGTCGGCCCTGCACGGTCGCGCCGGTGGTGGCGGTCACGGACTGCTGCGCCAGGACGGTGCCCTGGAACCGGGCGCCGGTGCCGACGGTGGCGGAGCTGCCGACCTGCCAGAACACGTTGCACGAGCTGGCACCGCCGGTGATCACGATCTGGCTGGCGGACCCGATGGTCAGGGTCGACGCGGCCTGGAACACCCACACGGAGTCCGCGCTGCCGGCCAGGGTCAGCGCACCGTTGTTCGCCAGGGCGAGGGCGCCGCCGGAGTACACGCCGGGTGAGAGCGAGAGGCCGTTCAGCTCGGTCAGACCGGTCTGGGTCGGGGAGAGCGACGCGGCGACGTTGTACGCGGTGGTGGTGTCGCGCTGGGCCTGTGCGGCTGCGGCGTCGGTCTGGTGCGTGGTGCCGTTGACGACACCGTCGGGTGCGCCGCCGAAGCCGGTGATGGACGTGCCCGGCGACAAGCCGAGGTCGCCGTTGATCACGGAGGGGCCGGTGTTCGTGACCGCGCTCGCCCCGAGGACGCCGTAGGTCGAGGCCGTTCCGAGGTTGACGGGGCCGTCGATGACCGTGGCGGCCGATGCCCCACCACCGGTACCGAGGGTGATCAACACGGCGGCGGCGGCCGCCGACACGACCAGGAGGGAACTGCGTCTGAGATGGCGAGCGTGCATGGTCCGGCCTCTTCCTGCAAGGAGAGGCGGGGTGACGTCGGCGACGAGCGCGCATTCTCAGTGGCTCGAAGTATGGCCCTCCGCACAGCGATCACCTAGGAATGTCTGAACATTCGCTCAAAGCCTGGCAGTTGGCCTGGCTGTCTAGGCGATCCCGGCCTGTTGGCGCATGCTCACCACAGGTTGACCGGTCGCTCTCACCAGCGGACGGGTAGGGAGTTCGGGTCTCCCGTCAGCCGGTGTGGCACCGGTCCCGGGTAGGACCGGTCGCCCGCCCCCGGCCACACGGCGAAGGGCCCCGCGATGGAGATCGCGGGGCCCTTGCTGGTGCCTGGTGCTACTTGATGACGACCGTGATGGTCGGGCTGGTGCTCGTGGCGATCTCGGAGGTGCCGAGGAAAACGGCGTGCAGCTTGTGCGTGCCCTTCTTCAGCTTGAGCGCCGAGGTGTTCGTGCCGTGCGACACCTTGACGTCGGCGAGGCGCTTCGAGCCCTCGTAGATCCGCACGGTGCCGTCGACACGGAAGCCGGTGGCGCCGACCTGCACGCTCGCCTTCCCGCCGCTGTACTTCAGGACGGCACGGGACGGGGCCTTCGACACGGTCACCGTCGTCGCCTTGGCCGTCGTCGAGTCCGTGCCCGAGTAGGTCGTGTCGGCGTTCGCGAACGAGGCCGTCACCGAGTGCTTGCCGATGGCGAGGGCGCTCGGCAGCGTGGTGCTGGCCGTGCCGTTCTTCACCGGAGCTGTGCCGAGCACCGTCTTGCCGTCACGGAAGGTCACGGTGCCCTGCTGGGCACCGACCCCGCCGCCGATGGTCGCGGTGACCGTGACGGGCGTCTTGGTGCGGTACGTCTGCGTCGCAGCCGACACCGAGAGCGTGGTGGTCGTCGTCGGCAGCGTGGCGTGCAGGTTGAACTTGTCGACCGTCGAACCGATCGCGGCCGGGTCGGCGGTGGCCGTCGGCTGGAGCGTCACGCCGCAGCTGTCGACCTTGCCGTGCTGCACCGCCGAGTTGAGCGTGGTGCAGTCGCTGGCACGGATGTTCTCGACGGCGAGCTTGTCGTCGGTGACCGAGACCTTCACGAAGGTGCGGACGTGCTCCTGGTTCTCGACCGAGTTGGCGAAGTGACGCTGACCCGTCGGGTCGAGCGGGTCCGCGCCGTAGCCGCCCTGGGTGGCGTCCGGGGTGGTGAGGTCGTAGTACTTCGAGCCCGAGGCCGAGTTCGCCGTCATGTAGATGACGCCGCCGGGGCCGGAGAAGACGTCGGGAGCAGCGGGCTGCTCGTTGACGTTGGCCTTCTTGCCGTTCTTGATCGCGTAGCTGCGCGAGTAGGAGTGGTCGTGGCCCTGCAGGACGAGGTCGACGCCCATGTCCGAGAACGAACGCGTGAAGTCGAACCGGCGCTGCTGGTTGTCACGGTCGTTCGCGTGGTCGGCGGGCGAGTAGATCGAGTGGTGGTAGACCAGCGTGGTCCACTTCGCGTCGTCGCCGTGACGGGTGATGACGTCGCGCACGTAGTTCACGTGGGCAGCGTCCGAACCGGCCGCGTAGGCGTTCGAGTTGATGTCGATGAACAGGACGCCCTTGTACATGTACCAGTAGTCGCCACCCGAGTTCGCGGTCGTGTTGCCGCCCGGGTAGAAGTCCGGCACCTTCAGGGAGTTCGGCACCTGGTTGTGCTGCTCGTAGGCCTTGCCGCCCACGTCGTGGTTGCCGATGGTCGAGGCCCACGGGTAGCGCTTCAGCACGTCGCTGCTGTCGGCGAAGGCGCCCCACTCGTACTCGTTGTTGGCGTGCTCGACCTGGTCGCCACCGGAGACCAGGAGCTCGGCGTCCGGCTCGGTCGACGTGGCGTACTTCAGCGTGTCCGCCCAGCCCGCGCCGTCGTCGTCGGTGAAGCCCGACGATCCGATCTGCGGGTCGCCGAAGAACAGGAAGTCGAAGTCGCCGGAGAAGCTCTTCGTGGTGAAGGTGTACGACGCGGACCAGGCCGAACCGTCCGCCGCACCGACGTGGTACGTGTACGAGGTGTTCGGCTCGAGGGCCGAGATGGTCGCGTGGGCGTTGATGTAGCCCGACTCGGCGGCGATGCCGGGGATGCTCTTGGTGTTCGAGTCGGTCGCGCTCGTGTCGGCTGCAGTGTTCGCGGCCTTCGACGCGGCGATCGTCTGCTTGGCGTCGGTGAAGCCACCGTCCGTCATGGACGCGGTCTTCTGGATCTCGAGCGACTGCGCGACGTTGGTGGGGAAGTACCACGAGGCGATGCGCTGGCTCTCGGTCGCGCCGACGCCGAGCAGGATGTGGATCGGGCCACCGGTCGAGATGTTGGTGGTGGGGGTGTTCGTCGCAGCGGTGGCGGCGTTCGTCCCGACCATCGAGGCACCGGCGATGAGCGCCGCCCCGAGGACGGCTCCGCAGACGCGGAGGGTGGTGGTTCTGCGCCGGGTAGTGGCGCCGGACAGGAGACTCATGTGGGTCCGTTTCTCAGACGTGGGATGGTGCAGCACGGAAGACTCTGCATGCACTGCAAAACGTCTTGGTGAACGCTGAGTGACGGTTCGTCGCTGTTCAGGAACGAGCTCGACCTGTCGACGTTCCCTTGCGACCGTCAGCCCGCCGCCAGCCGTTCGACGAACCAGATCATCCCCATCACGAACACGCCGGCGGTCACGGCGCCCGTCACCCAGAGCGACGCCCGGTGTGCCTTCCGCCGCAGCAGTGAGAGCGGCGGGAACACGATGACGATGATCGCGAGCTGCACGGCCTCGATGCCGACGTTGAAGATCAGGAGCGAGACGAGCAGCTGCCACGAGAACGCCTCGTGGATGCCCAGCGCCCCGGCGAACCCGAGCCCGTGGATGAGCCCGAAGGCGAAGACGACGGCCAGGCGGGTCCACCCGGCACGATCGAGCGAGAAGTGTCCGTGCTCACCGACCACCAGCTCGTCGGCCCGCGATCGACGACGCCAGAGCCGCCACAGGTACCAGCCGGCGACCGCGGCGATCGACAGCGCGATGAGCGGTTCCACGACGATCGCGGGCGGGCTGACCACTCCGAGGGCGGCGAGGATGAACGTGATCGAGTGCGCGATCGTGAACGCGGACGCCGTGTAGACGACCTCGCGCAGTCGACGCGACCCGGCGATGAGCGCCACGAGGAACAGGATGTGGTCGATCCCGGTCAGCAGGTGCTCGGCGCCGAGGCGGAAGAACTCCCAGAAGCGCTCGCCCGCCGACTGCTCGGTCGAGAACGTGCGCTGGGAGGCGTCGAGGGTGGCCGAACCGGTCCGGTCGTCGACGTCGTAGGTGACGATCGTCTTGGTGTCGCGCACGAAGGTCTCGTCGTCGGGGAACAGCTCGGACGACACCACGTGCCCGGACTGCGTCTCCGAGGGTTCCGGGCAGGTGAAGTCCGCGGTCACGTGGGCGTACGGCACCTCGTCCTGCAGATCGACCGTGACGGTGTCGTCGAGCGTGCCCGTGCAGGCCTGCCCGCCGGCTCCGGTCACCGTGAAGCGGTCGAACACGTACTTCCCGATCGCGTCGGTGTGCGCCTCGGCAGCCGTCACCATCCCCGGGAAGTCCCCATCGTCCCAGGCCGTCTGCCCCTGCTCGTGCAGCGTGTCGTCGTGCTCGCTCGTGGCCACCGAGACGAGCATCAGGTCGTACTCGAGCCCGAGCTCCGCCTGCACGACCGTCGGCTCCGTGGACGTGACGTCGGCGTACACGACCGAGCTGAAGCCGTGCGCCGACGCCGGCGCCGCCCCCGCGAGCACACCGATCACGACCACCCCGAGCAGCACGAGCGCGGCGACGACCCGTGCGACGAGCGCGGACGCGGGAGACGAGTGGGCAGGGCGGGCGCGCAGGAGCGCGGCGGTGGTTCCGGAGGGCACGCGCAGACGATCCGGCCCGCAGACGACCGGCAGGTGAACAACCGGTGACCAGCGGCGGGACGGGTGTTGGACAGGTCCCCCGACCGGCCCGGGGCGGCCGTCGGGCGTGCTTGCATGGTGCCGTGACCCGCATCGCCACCCGGACGACCGTCCTGTTGACCGCCGTCGCCCTCGCCGGTGTCGGCGCCGTCCTGCTGGCCGGCTGCTCCGGGGCGTCGGACGGCACCACCGGCGGCGCCGGCCCGACGGCGACCGCGTCGGCGCACGCCTCGGCCGGGGTCCTGGGCGCCGGGTTCTCCGACCCCGACCAGCCGCCGGCGCCCGAGGCCACCATCCACCCGGAGCCCGGTTCGTGGTCCGGTGTGCACGCCCCCACCGGCTACGACGTCGTGCTGCTCTCCGACGCTGGTGACGCCGCCGACGCCCCGACCCGTACCCTGCTCGACGCCGTCGAGTCGTGGGCCGCGGACGAGGACGTCACCGTCACCCCGGTCTCGGCGAAGGACGCCGACGACCGCATCGCCGCGGTCCTGCGCGCCGTCGACGCCGAGCCCGACCTGGTCATCACCGTCGGCAACCACATGGTCGACCCGCTCGCGGCCGTCTCGCCGACCGCGCTCCACCAGCAGTTCCTGGTCGTCGGTGCCGAGATCGCCGAGCCGACGTCGAACGTCACGGCGGCGGACTGGACGGGCGGCGGGTTCCGCGGCGAAGGCCTCGGCCCGTCGAGCCACTACGACCCCGAGACCTTCACCGAGGACCGCGCGGCCCGTGGTCTGCGCGCCGGGCTCGCCGCCGTGCTCCACGACCTGCGCGGCATCGTCGTCTGGGTGCCCTGACCCTGGCGGTCCCCCGCTACGCGGTCTCCGGCTCCAGCACGCGCGCTCGCACCTGCGCCGCCGCGCCGAGTGCGACGGCGTCGGACCCGAGCGTCGACTGCGCGAGCCGGATCGTCGCCCCGCTGACCGGCGGTTCCGCGGCGATCGCCGCCGTGATGGCCGGTTCGAGCAGGTCCCATGACCGTGCGATCCCGCCGCCGATCAGGACGGTCGTGACGTCGAGGATCCCCGCGGTCAGCAGTGCGGCACGGGCCAGGCCCCACCCCGCGGTGGCGAAGACGGCGGCCGCGTCGGCATCTCCGCCGCGCGCGGCGACGGCGACGTCCCGTGCCGAGAGCATCCGCCCGGAGCGCTCGGCGTAGCGGTCGGCGATGCCGCGTGCGCCCGCGATGGTCTCCAGGTGCCCGGTCTGTCCGCAGGTGCACCGGGCGTCGCCGAAGCCGGGGACGTGGCCGATCTCACCGGCGGCGCCGCGCGGGCCGGCGAAGAGCCGTCCGTCGAGCACGAGCGCACCGCCGACGCCGGTACCGAGGGTCATGCCGAGCACGTCGGACTCCCCCACGACCGCGCCGGTGGCGATCTCGCCGAGCAGGAACGCGTTCACGTCGTTGTCGAGGGTCGCGGGGACGCCGAGGGCGTCCGTCACCGCCCGGGTCACGCCGTACCCGGCCCAGCCGGTGAACGAGTTGCCGGTGACCAGGACGGTTCCCGTGGTCCGGTCGACGACACCGGCCGCGCCCACCCCGACACCCGCCAAGGAGGCCCGGTGCGTCTCGAGCAGACCCGTCACGGCCCCGAGTGCGGCCGTCACGATCGCCGCCCCGCCCGCGTGCGCGGGCGTCGGCAGGTCGAGGCGGTCGATGACCTCGAGGTCGGGCGTGGTCAGGACGACCTTCGTGTTGGTGCCGCCGACGTCGACCCCGGCCAGGACCCGGGTCACGCGGTCACCGCCGCGAGCGAGGCGAGGCGCGCGGTCCGACGCTGCCGTTGCAGGACCGGGTCGGGCACCGGTACCGCTGCGAGCAACCGCCGGGTGTAGTCGGTGGTGGGGTGCAGCAGCGTCGTGCCGGTGGTGCCCTGCTCCTCGACGACGCCCTGGCGCATCACCACGACGCGCTCGGCGAAGTGCTGCACGACGGCCAGGTCGTGTGACACGAACAGGCACGCGAACCCCAGGTCGTCCTGCAGCTCGCCGAGGACCTCGAGCACGGTCTCCTGCACGCTGACGTCGAGCGCCGAGGTCGGTTCGTCGGCGACGAGCAACCGCGGTTCGAGCACCAGCGCCCGGGCGAGCGAGACCCGCTGCCGCTGCCCGCCGGAGAGCTCACGCGGCGCACGGGACGCCAGGGTCCGTGGCAGCCGCACCGCGTCGAGCACCTCGTCGATGCGGCGACGGCGGTCGGCCGAGGACATCCCGCGACGGTGCACGGCGAGGGGTTCCGCGATGCACTCGGCCACGGACATCCGGGCGTCGAGGGACGCCACCGGGTCCTGCAGCACGACGCCGATGCCGGAGCGGAGGGCACGACGGTCACGGCCCTTCGCGGTCCGCAGGTCCTGCCCGAACAGCGACACCGTGCCGGACGTCGGCTTGATGAGCCCGAGTGCCACCCGGGCCGCGGTCGACTTGCCGGAGCCGGACTCGCCGACCAGGCCGACGGTCTCACCGGCGTGCACCGCGATGTCGATGCCCGCGAGCGCGTGGACGGCACGCGCCCCGCGCCCGAACGTCACCGAGACGTCCCGCAGGTCGACCACCGGGGCCGCACCGGGCCTCCCGGCCGTCTCGGTCCCCGTGTCGGTGACGGGAGCCGACGGACGATCGCCCGCCACGTCGAGCCGCGGCACCGCGGCGAGCAGCCGCTTGGTGTACTCGTGCTCGGGGCGGAGCAGGACGTCCTCGACCCCGCCGGTCTCGACGATCTCGCCCTGGAGCATGACCGCGACGCGGTCGGCGAAGTCCGCCACGACCCCCATGTTGTGCGTGACGAGCAGCACGCCGGTGCCGGTCTCGACGGCGAGCGCACGGAGCAGCTCGAGGATCTCGGCCTGCACGGTCACGTCGAGGGCCGTGGTCGGCTCGTCCGCGATGAGCAGCTTCGGCGCGTTCGCGATCGCCATCGCGATGACCACGCGCTGGCGCTGCCCACCCGACAGCTGGAAGGGGAACGACCGGGTGCGCGACTCGGGGTCGGGGATGCCGACGCGACGGAGCAGGTCGACGGCCTCGGCCGCGGCGGCGGACGCGGAGACGTCACGGTGGTTCCGGATCACCTCGGCGATCTGCGCACCGACGCGGGTGAGCGGGTCGAGGGCGGTCGCGGGCTCCTGGAAGACCATCGAGACGGTCGAGCCCCGCAGTGCCCGGAGCGCGGGTTCGGGTGCACCGACGACCTCGTGCCCGGCGACGACGGCACTGCCCGAGGCCGTCGCGTTGCCGGAGAGCAGCCCCATCGCGGCGAGTGCGACGGTGGACTTGCCGGAGCCGGACTCGCCGACCAGGGCGAGGGTCTCGCCGGGGGCGACCGACAGGGACACCCCCCGCACGGCGTCGACGGTGCCGGACTCGGTGCTGAAGGTGACGCCGAGGTCGGTCGTCTCGAGGATCGGTTCGGTCGTCATCAGCGGCCCCGTACGTCGAAGGCGTCCCGCAGTCCGTCGCCCACCGCGTTGAACGCGCAGACGACCAGGATCACGGCCAGACCCGGCGGCACGATGAGCCACCAGCGTCCGGAGTAGGCGGCGGTGAGACCCGCCGAGAGCATGCCGCCCCAGTCCGTCGCGGGCGGCTGCACGCCGAGCCCGAGGTACGAGACGTAGGCGACCAGCAGGATCGCGTCGGCGACCTGGAACGTCGCCGCGACGACGATCGTCGACACCGAGTTCGGCAGCAGGTGCTTGCCGATCGCTCGGGCGTGCGAACCGCCGATCGCGCGCAGCGTCAGGACGTAGTCGCGGTTCTTGAGCGTCAGGGTCTCGGCGCGGATCAGGCGGGACGGCACGAGCCACGACACCAGGCCGAGGATGACGATGAGGCCGCCGACCCCGGGGTTCGTGATCGCCGAGATGACGAGCAGGATGAACAGGGCCGGGATCGCGATGCCGGCGTCGACGACGCGCATCATCAGCGCGTCGACCCAGCCGCCGACGTACCCGGCGACGGAGCCCCACAGCGTGCCGACGACGGTGGCCAGGACCCCGGCGGCGATGCCCACCATCAGGGAGACCTTGCCGCCGTACATCAGGCGACCGAGGACGTCGTGGCCCACGGCGTCGGTGCCGAGCCAGTGCGCGGCGCTCGGGCCCTGGTTGGCCTGCTCGAGCAGCGTGTGGGTCTGGTCGGTCGTGTACACGAACGGGCCCACGAAGCAGAACAACACGATGACGACGATCAGGGCGAGGCCGATCACGGCGAGGGTGTTGCCCCGGAACCGGCGGGCGGCGAGCCGGAACCCGGTGGCCGCGACGGTGACGGGGGCGCCCGGGGCTTCGGGGGCCATCTGGACGGCGGTCATGCGCGGCTCGCCTTCACTCGCGGGTCGATCAAGGACTGTGCGACGTCGGCGAGCAGGGTGCCGATGACGGTCGCGATGGAGATGACGAGCACGCAGCCGAGCAGCGTCGGGTAGTCGGAGGACTGTGCGGCGTTCCAGAACAGCAGCCCCATGCCGGGGTAGTTGAACAGCTGCTCGGTCACCAGGGCGCCGCCGAACAGCACCGGCAGGTAGTACCCGAGCATCGCGACGACCGGGGTCAGCGAGTTCCGGAACACGTGCCGCCGCAGGATCGTCGCGGTCGAGGCGCCGCCGGCACGGGCCGTACGGACGTAGTCCTCCTGCAGGTTCTCGAGCGTCGAGGCGCGCATGTACCGACTGAACACCGCGATCATCGCGAGGGCTCCGGTCACCACGGGCAGCACGAGTCCGGCGGGGTCCTGGAACACCTCGGCCAGGGTGGTGCCGCTCGGCGCCTGGGACGGCAGCCACGGCAACTGCTGGCTGAAGACGATGATCAGGACGAGACCGAGGAAGAACGCCGGCGTCGAGTAGAAGACGAACGCCAGGGCGGTGGCCGCGTAGTCGACCGCACCGTTGCGGCGGGCCGCTTGCAGCATCCCGACCGGGATCGCGACGACGAGTCCGAGCACCGCGGAGATGCCGGTGAGCACGAGGGTCTTCGGCAGGCGCTCGGCGATGAGCTGCGAGACCGGCTCGTTGAGCGTGTACGAGGTGCCGAGGTCGCCGGTCACCAGACGACCGAGGAACCGCAGGTACTGCACGGGCAGCGGCTGGTCGAGCCCCTGCGCCTGGTTGAACTGGGCGATCTGCGTCGGGGTCGCGGAGACGCCGAGCACGCCGCGGGCGGGGCCGCCGGGCAGTGCGTGCAGCAGGCAGAACACCACGACGGTGACGATGAGGATCACCGCGAGCGCCTGCAGGACGCGCCTGGTGAGGTAGAGAGCTGTGGTCATGCGGCTTCCGATGGTCGGATTGGAGACGTGCGAGGGACGGGAGGCGCGGTGCGCGTCGGACGCGCACCGCGCCTCCCGTCCCTGGTCACGGTCTTACTTGTTCCACTTCCACTGGGCCGGGTGGAAGTTGGCGAGCGAGTCCTGGTCGAAGCCGGACAGGCCCTTCTTGACGACCGAGATCTGGTAGTCGGGGCTCGGCAGCCAGATCACCGGCAGGTCCTTCGCGACCGCTGCGCTGTAGTCCTGCACGGCGGTGGCGTCGGTCGAGGTGGTGGTCGCGTCGATCAGGGAGTCGACCTGTTCGTTCGAGTAGCTGCCGAAGTTCGCCGAACCGCCGGTCTGGAAGAGCGACTCACCGGTCGGGTAGGCCGGGAAGTACCAGCTGCCCGCGGTGCCGAAGAACGACAGGTCCCAGTCGCAGCTGGCCTCGTCCGAGGTGCAGGTCGGGGTCTGCGACAGCACGCTCGACACCGGTGCCGTCTTGATGGTGAAGTCGATGCCGGTCTTCGCGAGCGAGGACTGGATCGCGCTCATCATGTTGTCGGTCACGGTCGAACCGGACTGCGACAGCACCTGCATCGAGAACTTCGTGCCCTGCTCGACGCCCTCGCCGCACTGGCTGGCGGACGTGCCCGGGTCGGTGCAGACCATCGTGCCGCCCTGCTCCTTCCAACCGTGGCTGGTCAGCAGGTCCTTGGCCTTCGAGGTGCTGAACGGGTACGGGTTCGACTTCTGCACGTCGGAGACGTAGTCGGACTCCTGCGCCTGCGGGATCGGACCGTACGTCGAGGTGGCGGTGCCGTTGAAGACGACCTTCGACAGCGACGTCTGGTCGATCGACATCTGGACGGCCTGACGGGCGTACAGCTGCTTGAAGACGGCGCCCATCGTCGGGTTGTTGAAGTTGTACGGCATGTACGTGATCGCCCAGCCGGTCCACGGCTCGACCTCGTAGCCCTTCCCGGTGAAGGACGACTTCTGGTCCATGTCGGTGGCGTTGATGTAGCCGTAGTCGACCTCGCCCGAACGGACGGCGTTCACCTCGGCGTCGGCGGTGGTGAAGGGCAGCAGGTTCACCGTGGTGATCGACGGCTTCTCACCACCGTCGTACTTCTCGTTCGCGGTCAGGGTGACCTTGCCGGCCGTGGTGAAGGTCTTGACGCCGTAGGGGCCGGAGATGGTCTTCCACAGGTCGTCGGTGGCGTAGTCGGAGATCTTGCCGGCGGCGGTGTTGAGGTACTTCCACACCTGCTTCGCGCCGGCGGTGGTCTCGTCGGCGTCGGTCACCTTCGCGGTCGCGCTGGTCTTGTCCCAGGCGTGCTGGGGCAGCGGGATGATGTGGCTCAGCTGGTTGGCGAGCATCCAGTCCGCGTTGTAGGCCTTGTCGAACGTGATGGTGAAGTGCGTGTCGTCGACGGCCTTGAACGACGTCCAGTTGTCCGGCGCCTTGCCCTTGGAGTACGAGCCCCACTGGTCCTTGTTCGCCTTGATCAGGTTGAACCAGAACCCGACGTCGCGGCTCGTGATCGCCTCGCCGTCCGACCAGTGCCGGTCGCCGAGCGTCATGGTGACGCTCTTGCCGTCGTCGGCGAACTGCGCGTCGGTGGCGACGGAGCCGGCCTTGTTCCACGCGATCTTGCCGGTGGACCCGTCGTACGCGACGAGCGGCTCGTACAGCGACTGGGCGATGGAGCCGTTGTTCGTGTTGAGGTGCGCGGCGGTGCCGATCGGCAGGATCCAGTTCGGCGTGAAGTTGGCGGGGAGCGCGTAGTCGATCTCGTCGGTCGATCCCTGCGAGGCGTTGCCGCCTCCGGAACAGCCGGCGAGCAGCGCGCTCACGGCGATCGCAGCTCCGGTGAGGAGCGCCCAGCGACGGGGCTTGGACATGCGGTGTCTCCTTGTGCGAGGGACTTCGGGGAGGTGGAGCACGGGTGCCGAGCGGCACGAGGACAGTCAAGGACCAAAGCGATTGGAAAAACAAACATCTCGATGTAAAAACTGCGTTACTGCGGAACGGACGAAAGGGTGGACCGCTCGATCCGCCCCGTAGGCTCGCGGCAGAACGGACCACCGACCGGTGTTCCGTTCCCGTTCCGCCCGGATTGGAGAAAGTCGTGGCCGATCTCAGCGCCCGCGTCCTGGAGCTCGTCGCCTCGGGGCAGGCCGCCAGCCGGACCGAGATCGCGAAGGTGCTCGGAGCCGCTCCCTCGACCGTCTCGCACGTCGTCGGCCAGCTCCTGGAGCACGGGATCCTCGCCGAGGAAGGCACCGACGTCTCGACCGGCGGTCGCCCCCGCAAGGTGCTCCGCATCGGCGGCGTCGACGAGTACGCGGTCGCCGCGGACGTCGGTGGCGGGCACGCGCGCATCGGCGTGGTCCTGCCAGGAGGCGCGCTCGAGTCGGTCGCGAACGTCCCGTTCGCGCTCTCCGACGGTCCGACCGCCGGGCTCCAGCGCCTGGCCGCGCTGCTCGAGCGGCTCGCCGACGACCGTGGTCGCGAGGGACTGCGGGGCGTCGGGCTCAGCCTGCCGGGGCCCGTCGACGTCGTCGCCGGCGTCGTGGACCTGCCCAGCCGGATGCCGGGGTGGAACGGGTTCCCCGTGGCCGCGTGGCTGAGCGACCGGTTCGGCCTGCCGGCGATCGTCGACAACGACGCGAACTGCATGGCGGCGGGTGAACAGACGGTGCAGGACCCTGCTCGACGCCAGACCATCACGATCAAGGCCGGATCGGCGATCGGCGCGGGCATCGTCATCGACGGTCGGCTCTACCGCGGGTCGACGGGGGCCGCCGGGGACATCACGCACGTGCGGATCGACGCCGCCGGGGACACCCCGTGCTCGTGCGGCAACACCGGCTGCCTCGAGACGGTGGCGTCCGGGGCCGCCCTGGTCCGGATCCTGTCGAACGCCGGGGTCGACGTCGCCTCGACCGCCGACGTCGTCCGGCTCGCCTCGGACGCGCATCCCGAGGCCACCCGTGCCGTGCGGATGGCGGGCAGGTACCTGGGCGAGGTGCTCGCCGCCAACGTGAACTTCTTCAACCCGGACGCCGTGTACCTGGGCGGCATCCTGTCGACCCTCGACCCGTTCATCGCCGCCGTGCGGAGCCAGCTCTACGAGAGCTGCCACCCGCTGATGACCCAGCACCTGGCCATCGAGCCGGTGTCGCTCGGTGCCGATGCCGGGCTCGTCGGCGCCGGGCAGTTCGCCCTGCAGCGGGGCCTCGCCGCCTCGCTCGAGGAGCTCTCCGCACCCATCCCCCAGTCCACCACCAGGAACAGGAGCGTCCGTGTCTGAGACCAGCCCCGTCACCCCCGCCGTCCCCGTCGCCCCCGCTGGCGCCCGTCGTCCGGTCATCGCGATCGCCGGGCTCGCCATCGAGACGTCGACGTTCACACCGACCCGGACGCACGCCCCCGCGTTCCACCCGGACCGCGGGGACGAGGCCGTCGCCCGGTACCCGTTCCTGGCGACCATGGCGGACCGGGCAGACTTCCGCGGGGCGCTCATCGGGCACGCGCTGCCCGGCGGGATCGTCGACCGGGCATCGTACGAAACCCTGGCCGACGAGATCGTGGACCGGCTGCGTGCGCTGGGTCCGGTCGACGGGCTCTGGTACGACATCCACGGCGCGATGGTGGTTGAGGGACTCGACGACGCCGAGACGGACCTGCTCGGCCGCATCCGCCAGGTCGTCGGCCCCGACGTCATCGTGTCCGCCTCGATGGACCTGCACGGCAACGTCACGCGCGAGCTCGCCCACCGGGTCGACCTCGTCACCTGCTACCGGATGGCCCCGCACGAGGACACCCTCGAGACGAAGGAGCGTGCCGTCCGGAACCTCGTCGACGTGCTCACCGAACGACCCGTCGGTGCGCAGCGCCCCGTGAAGGCCTGGATCCCGATCCCCGTCCTGCTGCCGGGCGAGCAGACCTCGACCCGTCTCGAGCCGGCGAAGTCGCTGTACGCGCAGGTCCCGCTCGTCGAGCAGACCGAGGGCGTGCTCGACGCCGCGATCTGGGTCGGGTACGCGTGGGCCGACCAGCCCCGCGACCGAGCCGTCACCGTCGTCACCGGGTGGGACGAGGCCGCCGTCGCCGCCGGTGCCGAGCGGCTCGCGGCGGCGTTCTGGGACGTCCGCGAGGACTTCGTGTTCGTCGCCCCCACCGGCACGTTCGAGGAGTGCCTCGACGCCGCGCTCGCCCCGGGCGCCGCGAAGCCGTACTTCGTCTCGGACTCGGGCGACAACCCCACGGCCGGCGGCTCCGGGGACATGACCTGGGGCCTGACGCAGGTGCTCGCCCGCCCGGAGTTCCAGGACCCGTCGGGCCCGACCGTCATCTACGCGAGCGTGCCCGGACCGGCCGCCGTCGCCGCTGCGGTGGACGCCGGCGTCGGTGCGACGATCACCGTGACCGCCGGCGCCGAGGTCGACGACGTGCACGCGGGTCCGATCACGATGACCGGACGGGTGCACGCGATCAAGCACGGTGACCGCGACGCCGAGACGGAGGTCGTGCTGCAGGTCGGCAGCGTCTTCGCGATCCTGACCAAGCTGCGGAAGCCCTACCACCACGAGCACGACTTCACCGACCTCGACCTGGCGCCGCGGCAGGCGGACGTCGTCATCGTGAAGATCGGGTACCTCGAACCGGAGCTGTTCGACATGTCCGCCGACTGGATGCTCGCGCTCACCCCGGGCGGTGTCGACCAGGACCTGCTGCGCCTCGGGCACCACAGGATCGAGCGCCCGATGTTCCCCTACGATCGAGTGTTCCCGACGGCACCGGACCTCCGCGCCCGCATCGTCCCCGCCTCCAACGAACCGCTCGGAGCCCCTGCATGAGCACCACCGCCGCACTCGAGATCGCCGTCACCTCACCGGCGGGTGCGACCACCGCGCGGGACGGCGGCGCCGACCGCGTCGAACTCTGCGTCGGGCTCGAGCTCGGCGGGCTCACCCCGTCGCAGGCCCTGGTCGAGACGACCCACGAGACCGGGATCCCGGCGCACGCGCTGGTCCGCTGCCGCCCGGGCGGGTTCGTGCACTCCCCCGACGAGGTCGAGCTCATGGTGCGCGAGGTCCGCACGGTCCTGCGCTCCGGGGCCGCCGGCGTCGTGGTCGGTGCCCTGCGCCCCGACCGGACCCTGGACGAGGACGCCCTCCGCCGCTTCGTGGACGCCGCCCGCTCGGTCAGCGCCACCGCCGAGGTCACCCTGCACCGTGCGATCGACCACGCGACCGACCCCGTCGCCGCTGCCGGGTCGCTCGCGGCGCTCGGGTTCACCCGCGTCCTGACCTCGGGGGCCGCCCCCACCGCGGTCGCCGGCGCCGAGACGATCGCACGCATGGTCGAGGCCGCCGGGCCCGTGCAGGTGATGGCCGGCGCCGGGGTCACCCCCGCAGACGTCCGCGCGCTGCTCGCCACCGGTGCCGCCGCCGTGCACCTGTCGGCCAAGCGACCGGCCGCGGACAGCGCGCACGCCGGGGTGCCGATGGGCGCCGGGGACGACGGCTCCGCGCACTTCGTCACCGACGCCGAGGTCGTCGCGGCCGCGCGGCGCGCGCTCGACGCCTGAGTCGTCCCGGACCCGCACCGGGTCCCCGGACCCACACCGCGCTCCGGACCCGCACCGGGTCGGTGGTGCGGCGCGTGGCGGACGCGCACCGCGCCTCCAGGCCAATCCGTGACCACCCGGAGGGACCCGCTCCTACGGTCGACACCACCTGACCGAACGGAGAACCGTGTCCGCTCCCGTGACCGACAGCACCGAACCCGACACCCGTCGCGCCGAGGTCGCGCGGTTCCTCGAGGAGCGCCGCGAGCACCTGGTGCGGCAACTCAGCGAGTGGGTCCGCATCCCGTCCGTCGCATCGCAACCCGAACGGGCGATCGACGTCGACCGGTCCGCGCACTGGCTGGCCGGAGCGATGCGCGAGGTCGGCCTCGAGACCGAGATCCTGCAGGCCGGTCCCGCACCGGCCGTGTACGCCGAACTGCTCGTCGACCCGGCGCTGCCGACTGTGCTCGTCTACAGCCACCACGACGTGCGGCACGCGAAGCCCGAGGAGTGGCACGAGACCTCACCGTGGGAACCCGCGTTCCGCGACGGACGCCTGTACGGGCGAGGGGCGTCCGACGCGAAGGGACAGGTGCTCGCCCACCTGTGGGGGCTGCGCGCGCACCTCGCCACCCGACCCGACGGCACCCCGGCCGTGAACCTCAAGTTCCTCGTCGAAGGAGAAGAGGAGCTCGGCTCCAGCCACTTCGCCGACCTGCTCGACGCCGAGCAGGAGCGGCTGGCGTGCGACGTCGTCGTGTTCTCGGACACCCTGCAGTGGAAGGCCGGCAACCCCGCCGTCGTGACGTCGATGCGTGGCATGACGGGCGCGACCCTCACCGTCACCGGGCCCGCACGCGACGTCCACAGCGGCGCCGTGTCCGGCCCCGCGCCGAACCCGGTGCACGCGCTCGTCACCGTGCTCGCGGCCCTGCACGACGACCAGGGCCGCATCACGATCCCCGGGTTCCTGGACGACGTCGACGCGCTCACGGACGAACGCCGTGCCGAGCTGCAGGCACTCGACTTCGATCCCGACGTCTGGGTCGAGCGCACCGAGACCGGGGCGATCACCGGCGAGGCGGGGTACTCGGTCGAGGAGCGCCTCTGGGCACGACCCTCGATCGAGGTGCTGACCCTGCTGGCAGGCGACCCCACCGGGTTCCCACGAGCCGTGGTCCCGCGCGAGGCCACCGCCGAGATCAGCATCCGGACCGTGCCGGGGCAGCGCGTGCAGGCCGTCGCCGAGCAGCTGCGCCGGTTCGTCCGGGACACGATGCCCGACGGGGTGACCTACGAGCTGACGATCCCCGAGGAGACCGGGCAGGATCCGTACGTGACCCCGTCGGGCCCCGAGCTCGACGCGCTCGTGCGGGCGATGGAACTCGGGCACGGCACCGAGACCGCCGGGCGGATGGGAAACGCCGGGGGCGGTCCGGCGGAACTGCTCGGCCGGGTGTTCGACGCACCCGTCCTGTTCGTCGGGACGGGGTTGCCGGAGGACCACTGGCACTCGAGTGACGAGAGCATCGACCTGCGGACCCTGCTCGACGGCGCGGCGACCATCGCGCACCTGTGGAGCGAACTCGGTACCGAGGGGAATGGATCGCAGCACTCCGCGGCTTGATGCCCCCATGACATCGTCAGCAGAGCGCCGCGGGTGGCTCAGCGTCACGTCCGTCGCACTCGGGTCGTTCGTGCTCGTCCTGTCCGAGTTCCTGCCCATCGGGCTGCTCCCCGCCATCGCCGACGACCTGGACGTCGGCATCGGCACCGCCGGCCTGATGGTCGTCGCCACCGGACTCGTCGGCGCCGTCGCGGCACCGGTCGTCACCGTCCTGACCTCGCGACTCGACCGCCGGGTGGTGCTCGTGTCCCTGACCGTGCTGCTCGTGGTCGCCGACGGCCTCGCCGCGATCGCGCCGTCGTTCTGGGTGCTGCTCATCGCACGGATGCTGCTCGGTGTCGGCATCGGGGGCTTCTGGGCCATCGGCGCCGGGATCGCCGGGCGACTCGTCCGGCCGGAGCTGACGATCCGCGCGACCTCGCTCATCACGGCCGGCGTCTCCGTCGCGACCGTCGTGAGCCTGCCGCTCGGCACCCTGGTGTCGTCGCTCGCCAGCTGGCGCCTCGGCTTCGTGATCGGCGGGGCGCTCGGTCTCGTCGCGCTCGTCCTGCAGCTGGCGATGCTGCCGAAGATCCCCGCGCAGCAGCGGGTGCGGTTCGCCACGCTCGGGTCGCTGCTCCGCGTGCCCCGCGCCCGGGTCGGACTCATCGCCGCGGCCTTCGTCTTCGCGGCCCAGTTCGCCGCGTACACCTACATCGCGCCGTACCTGCAGCAGCTCGTCGGCGTCGGCCCCGACACCGTGACGATCGCGCTGCTGGTGTTCGGCGTCGCGGGCATCGTCGGCAACTTCGCCGCGGGCTTCACGCTCGACCGCAGTGTCCTCGGCACCATCGGGGCGTCGAAGTTCGTGCTCGCGGCGGCCGTCGTGCTGCTGCCGCTGCTCGCCCACTCCGTCGTGGGGGTCTTCGTGCTGCTCGTCGTGTGGGGCCTGGTGTGGGGTGCGCTGCCGCTCGGGATGCAGACGTGGATGTCGACGGCGTCGCCGGCCGGGTCCGAGACCGGGCTCGCGCTGTTCGTCACGACGATCCAGCTCGCGATCGCCGCCGGTTCGGTGCTCGGTGGTGCCGCCGTGTCGTCGTTCGGTCTGGCTGCCGACTTCTGGCTGGCCGGCGGGGTCGCGGTCGTCGGTGCCGTCGTGCTCGTCGCGATGGGGCTGCGGAAGTCGAGTGCGGTGCCGGCGGTCGAGCCGGTCGTGGCCGACCACGTTGCCGCCGAGCCGGTCGCGGCCGACCCGACGCCGACCGCCCCCGTGGCCGTCGCCTGCCCCTGACGCCGGTCGGGGACTGGTCGGGGGCGGTCGGGACCGGTCGCAAGACACCGGTGTTCGCGCGTTGAACACGTGCAGACCGCGGTTCAACGGGCGAACACCGGTGTTTTGCGGAATCGGTCAGGTCAGGGCGACGACGCGGTCGGCCGCGACGATCGCGGCGGGGTCGTGGGCCGCGTGCACGACCACGACCCCTGCCGCGGCCTCGTCGGCGAGCGCCGCCACCACGAGCGCAGCCGACTCGGCGTCGACCCCCGCGGTCGGTTCGTCCACCAGCAGCACCCCGCCCCGCTGTGCCAGCCCGAGCGCGACGAGCGCGCGCTGACGCTGCCCGCCCGACAGCTCCTCGATCGGCCGGTCTGCCAGGTCGAGGACCGCCATCCGCTCGAGCTGCGCGTCGACGATCACACGGTCGGTGCGTCCGAGCGGCCGCCACCACGCGCGGTGCCGCCACCGCCCCATCGTCACGGCCGCGCGGACGGTGAGCGGGAGCGTGGTCGGCGGCACGGACTGGGTCACGTAGGCGACACCGTCGGACGGGAGGCCCGTCACCCTCCCGGCGGTCGGCCGCACGACGTCCGCGACCACGTCGAGCAGCGTCGACTTGCCCGAGCCGTTCGGTCCGGTGAGCGCGGTGACGACCCCGGCGGGGAACGTCACGTCGAGCGCGTCGAGGACGGTCCGGTCGCCGAGGACGGCCGTCACGCGGTCCAGGTGGACGGCGGATCGGGGCTCGGTCGGCTCGGTCGCAGGCACCTGAGCACGCTATCAGTATCGATACTCGTTTTCATGTAGCGTCTCGGACCGTGACCTGGCTGACCGATCCGTTCTCCGTCGACTTCATGGTGCGCGCCCTGGTCGGCGGTTCCCTGGCGGCGGTCCTCTGCGCCGTGGTCGGCACGTGGGTGCTGGTCCGGGGCATGGCGTTCCTGGGCGAGGCACTCTCGCACGGCATGCTGCCCGGCGTCGCGATCGCCACCCTGACCGGGATCCCGCCGGTGCTCGGCGCCGCGGTCAGCGCGGGCGTGATGGTGCTCGGCGTCGGGGCACTGCGACGTCGTGCCCGGCTGTCGTACGACACCTCGATCGGCCTGCTCTTCGTCGGGATGCTCGCGCTCGGCGTGATCATCGTGTCGTCCTCGCGGTCGTTCGCCACCGACGTCACCGCCATCCTGTTCGGCGACGTCCTCGCCGTGACCCGGGCCGACGTCGGCGGCCTCGCGATCGCCGCAGCCGTGGCCCTGGCCGTCGCCGTGGCGTTCCACCGACCCTTCACCGCGCTGGCGTTCGACACCCGCAAGGCCACGACGCTCGGACTGCACCCACGCCTGGCCGAGGTCGTGCTCATCGGGCTCGTCACCCTGGCGGTCGTCGCCTCGTACCGGGCCGTCGGCACCCTGCTCGTCGTGGGCCTGCTGCTCGCGCCAGCCGCCGCCGCCCGCGCCTGGACCCGGCACGTGGCCTCGACGATGGTCCTCGGCGCCGGCATCGGTGCCGCCGCCGTGCTCGTCGGCCTGCTCGTCTCCTGGCACGCCGGCACCGCCGCCGGCGCGAGCATCGCCGCGGTCGCCGTCGGCAGCGTGGTGGTCTCGCGCGCCCTGGCCGTCGTCGTCCTGCGGCGCACCCCGATCCCCACACCGGCCCGCGCGGCCGCGCCGGCAGCACCACGATCCACCGCACCGTCTCGAGAGGGAGCATGAAGCACTCGACCACCAGCCGCGCCCCCGCGCGCCTCCTGTCCACCATCGGCCTCGCCACCGGCCTGGCCCTCACCGTCACCGCCTGTTCCACGGGCACCCCGTCGGCCGACAGCTCGACCGGCACCACCCGCCCGCACGGTTACGTGGCGGGCGCGAGCGAGTCCCAGGAACCCCAGGTGCGCCTGCTGGCCGTGTCGGCGACCGGCGCGACCGCGCTGCACGACCTGCTCACCGAGGAGACCGCCGAACTCGATGACGTGGACACACCGGAGCACTCGGCGACCGACGGCCGGTTCCTCGTGACGAGCGACGGCGACCGCACGACGATCATCGACGGCGGGTCATGGACGGTCGACCACGGCGACCACACGCACTACTACGCCGCGGAACCGCGCACCGTCGGCACCATCGACGGCGGCGGCCGGGTCGAGGTGCACTCGTCCGAGACCATGACGACGATCACCTGGCCGGACCGGGCCGAGGCCGTCGTGCTCGACCGCCAGGCACTGGGCCAGGGCGAGGTCGACGAGACCGCACGGATCGACGCGAGCGTCCTGCTGCCGATGGGCGAGCAGCTCGTGGCGGCCGACGGCGACACGGTCCGCGTGCTCGACCCGGACGGCGACGCGACCGACGCCGCCGACACCGCGCAGACCTGCACCGACCCCGCCGGCGGGATCGTCACCCGCGCCGGTGCCGTCGTGGGCTGCGCCGACGGAGCGGTCGTGGTGGACGACGCCGGCGAGACCTCGTTCGTCGACCTGCCCGGCGGCGCCGAGCGCCCGCCGGCCTTCGACGCACGCGCCGGCCGGCCCACCGTCGCCGGCCTGGCGGACACCACCGGGTTCTGGTTGCTCGACGTGCGACAGGGCTCCTGGCGCCTCGTGCCGACCGATCGGCCCCTGCGCACCGTGGTCGCGGTGGACGACGAGGACGAGCACGTGGTCGGGGTCGACGACTCCGGGCGGGTGGTCGTCGTGACCGCCTCGACGGGGAAGGTCGCCACGACCGAGCCGCTGTTCGAGGCCGGCCCCGACGACCCCGCACCGCTGCTGCAGGTCGACGCCCAGCGTGCCTACCTGGCCGACCCCGCGGACGGCACCGTGCACGAGATCGACTTCGCCGACGGCGCCCGGGTCGCCCGCACGATCGAGCTCCCCGTCGCCCCCGTCGCCTTCGCCGAGGTCGGGCTGTGACGGGCACCAGGGCCACCAGGACCACCAGAGCCGCACGGCGCACCCTGGTCGCGGGCCTCGTCGCCGCGACCGTCGCCCTCGTCGCCACCGGGTGCACCACCACCGGCTCCGACCGCCCCCTCGTCGCGGTCACCACGAACATCCTCGGCGACGTCGTCCGCGAAGTCGTCGGGGACCAGGCCGACGTCATGGTCCTCATGCCCCCGGGCGCCGACCCCCACTCGTTCGAGGTCTCCGCGCAGGAAGCCGCCCGGCTGCGGAGCGCCGACCTGGTGGTCGAGAACGGGCTCGGGCTCGAAGAAGGGGTCGCCCGCCACGTCGCGGCGGCGGCCGAGGACGGCGTGCCGGTCTCCACCGCCGGAGACGCGTTCGACCCGCTGGAGTGGACCACCGAGGACGACAGCGGGCCCGACCCGCACTTCTGGACCGACCCCGCCCGGATGGTCGACGTGGTCGAGGCCCTGGACCAGGACCTGCGCGACGCCGGGATCGAGCCGACCGGCACCGACGCCTACCTGGACGAGCTCCGCGACCTGGACGACACGATGACGACCGCGTTCCGTGCCGTCCCCGAGGAACGCCGGGCGCTCGTCACGAACCACCACGTGTTCGGCTACCTGGCCGACCACTACGGGTTCCGGGTCGTCGGGGCGGTGATCCCGAGCGGGACCACCCTGGCCTCCCCGAGCGCCGCCGACCTGCGCGACCTGGTCGCCGCGATCGACGGGGCGGGAGTCCGGACGATCTTCGCCGACGCCTCGCAGCCCGCGCGACTGGCCGCGGTGCTCGCGGAAGAGGTCGACCTGCACGTCGAGATCCGCCCGCTGGCGACGGAGTCCCTCACCGAGGACGGCGACGCCTCCACCTACCTCGGCATGATGCGCTCGAACACCGAGGCCATCGTCGACGGCCTGTCGACTGGTAATTGAGAATGAGAATCAATACAGTGACCGGCATGACGAACACGAAGACGCTCCGGGCCGTGTGGCCCGCCGCCCTGCTCGGCGCCGCCGCCCTGGCCCTGACCGGTTGCGCGACGAACACCGCCGACGCCGGGTCCGACGACACTGCGACCCCGAAGGCCGACGGGACCCGCATCACCCTGACCTACGACGGTGGCCTCCTCGTCCTCGACCAGGACCTGCAGGTCGTGGCCGACGACGCGATCGACGGCTTCACCCGGGTCAACCCGGCCGGTGACGGACGCCACGTGCTCGTCACCGTGCCCGAGGGCTTCCGGGTCCTCGACACGCAGGCCGAGCCGGCCCTGACCAACGCGGTGTTCCCCGCCGACACCGGCGGCCACGCGGTCGTCCACGGCGACACCACCGCACTGTTCGCCGACGGCACCGGCGACGTGACGACGTTCGACCACACCGAGCTCGACGGCGCCGACCTGCCCGAGGTCGAGACGACGAAGTCCGAGGCCGCCCACCACGGCGTCGCGATCGAGCTCGAGGACGGCACGCTCCTGACGACCATCGGCACCGAGGAGAGCCGGTCCGGCGTGCGCGCCCTGGACGCCGACGGCGAGGAGATCGCCCGGTCCGAGGAGTGCCCCGACGTGCACGGCGAAGGTGCGGTCACGGGTGAGGTCGCGGTGTTCGGCTGCACCGACGGCGCCCTGGTCTACGACGACGGCGCGTTCGAGAAGATCGACGCCCCGACCGAGTACGGCCGCACCGGCAACCTGTTCACCACCGAGGACTCGTCCGTCGCGGTCGGCGACTACAACGACGACCCCGACAGCGAGGGCTACCTGCTCGACCAGATCGCCCTGATCGACGCGGCCTCGGGCGAGTACACCGTCGCCGACATGCCCGACGGCGTCGGCTTCACCTTCCGCGACCTGGCCCGCGGCCCCGGCGACGAGGCCGTCGTGCTCGGCTCCGACGGCGCGCTGCACACCTTCGACGAGACCACCGGCGAGCAGCTGGAGTCGTACCCGGTGATCGACGCGTGGGAGGGCCCGGCCGAGTGGCAGGACGCCCACCCGGCCCTGAAGGTCGAGGGCGACGTCGCCTACGTCACCGACACCGCCGAGCAGAAGGTCCACGCGGTCGACCTGACCACCGGCAAGGTCATCGCCTCGAGCGACGAACTGCCGGGCGTGCCCAACGAGATCGCGGTCGCGTAGGGCTGGAACCGACCCGAGACGCGACAGGAGGCCCGTGGCGATCCCGCCACGGGCCTCCTGTCCGCTGTCAGCGCGTGGACCGCGCGACGTCAGCCGCCGTCCGTCAGCCCTTGACCGGGATCGACTGCGCCTTGAGCGCCGCGATGGTCTTGGACTGGCCCGACTCGAGCGCCTCGGCCAACGTGCCCGAGCCGGACGCCGCCTGCCCGAAGCCGTCGGACACGTCCGAGTAGGTCTGCGTCATCGTCGGGCCCCAGGTGAAGGGCTGGATGTCCTTCGCCGCGGTGGCGAACTCCTCGTAGATCTTCTGGCCGCCGTAGAAGTCGAGCCCCTCGGTCAGGGCCGGCAGGTCGGCGCCGGTGGTCGAGGCCGGGTACAGGTTGGCCTCCTTGTTCAGTGCGGAGAGCGCCTCGGTCGAGGTGTTCAGCCAGACCAGGAACTTCGACGCCTCGGCCGGGTGCTCGCTGCCCGCGAAGACGACGTTCGACGAACCGCCCCAGGCGGCTGACTTGGTCTCGCCGGACTCCCACTGCGGCATCGGCGCGACGGCCCACTTGCCCGAGGTCGACGGCGCACCGCTCGAGATGGTGTTCGCACCCCAGACCGCGGAGACCCAGGTCCAGTCCTTGCCGCTGTCGTAGGCGCTGTTCCACTGGTCGGTGAAGCTCGGCAGGGTGTTGACGAGCTTCTTGTCGATCAGGTCCTGCCAGTAGTCGGCGACCTTCTTCGACGCGTCGTCGTTCAGGTTGACCTTCCAGTCCTGGCCCGAGTTCTCGAACCACTGGCCACCGGCCTGCGAGACGAGCCCCGCGAACTGGTTGACGTCACCCTTGGCGAAGTTGGTGATGTTGCCGCCGAGCGCCTTGATCTTGACGGCGTCCTCGGCGTACTCCTCCCACGTCTTCGGGGCGTCGAGACCGGCCTTCTCGAACAGGTCCTTGCGGTAGTACAGCGCCATCGGACCGGAGTCCTGCGGCACCGCGTAGACCGACTTCGACTCACCGAAGGTCACCTGGTTCCACAGGCCGTCGGAGAAGTCCTTCTTCGCGTCGCTGATGCCGGCGCACGCGCCGATGTCCTCGAGGCCGCCCTGCACGCGGAACGCCGGCAGGGTGTCGTACTCGACCTGGCCGATGTCCGGCGCCTGCTTGGCCTTCAGCTGGTTGAAGAAGTTCTGGTAGGTGCCGCTGTTGCCGTTCGCGACGATCGAGACCTTGACCTGGATGTCCGGGTTGGCCTTGTTCCAGATCGCGACGACCTTGTCCATGTTCGGCACCCAGGTCGTGAAGTCGAGGGTGACCTTGCCGTCCGAGGGCTTGCAGCTGGCGGCCGCGGTGTCGGATCCGCCGCCGCCGCTGCTGCTGCCGCCGGTGCTGCAGCCGACGAGGGCCACGGTGGCGGCCACGGCGATCGCGGCGACGCTGAGGAACTTCGTTGTCTTCATGCTGTTTCCGTTCGGATGTGGTGTGGGGAGAACTGGTGCGGGAAGGGGTGCGGGTCGAGGGGCTACTTCAGGCCGCCGGAGCCGAGGCCGGAGCGCCAGAAGCGCTGCAGGCTCAGGAAGGCGATGAGCAGCGGGATGATCGAGACGAACGACCCGATGAGCACGAGGGTGCGCAGGTCCGGGTACTGGTTCACGCTCGAGTTCCACGTGTAGAGGCCGAGGGTGACGGGGAACAGCGACGAGTCGCGGAGCATCACGAGCGGCAGGAAGAAGTTGTTCCAGACGGCGACGAACTGGAACAGGAAGATCGTCACGAGCGCGGGCGACATGAGCCGCACCGCCACGGTGAAGAACGTCCGGACCTCGCCGGAGCCGTCGATGCGGGCGGCCTCGATGATCTCGTCCGGCACGCTCGACGCCGCGAACAACCGCGACAGGTAGACGCCGAACGGGCTGACGATGCTCGGCAGGAACACCGACCAGAACGTGTCGGTCAGGTCGACCTGGCTGAAGATGAGGAACAGCGGCAGGGCCAGGGCGGTCGCCGGCACGAGCACGCCGCCGAGGAACACGTTGAACAGCACCTCGCGGCCGCGGAACCGGTACTTGGCCAGGGCGTACCCGCACATCGCGGAGAGCACGGTGCCGAGCAGGCCGGCGACCCCCGCGTAGGCGATGCTGTTCAGCAGCCAGCGCAGGTAGATGCCGTCCTGCCGCGTGAACAGCTCGACGAGGTTGCCGGAGAAGTCCTGCACCGAGGTGGCGCTGAACCACAGCGAGAACGTCGAGTTGAAGTTCGCGGCGGTCTTGGTGGACGAGACCAGCAGCCAGAAGATCGGCAGCAGGAAGTAGAGGGTGAAGACCCCCATCACGATCATCGCGGCGCTGCGCGAGATGACGCTCTCACGGGGACCGCGCGCTCCGCGCTGGTGGGGACGGGAGGCCCGGTTCGGCTCGAGCGGTCGGCCGACGTCGCGGACGAGGTCACCTGGGGACGGGGCGTTGACGGTCATTCGGCGGCCTTCCGCTGGGGCAGTCGGAGGAACCCGATCGACAGGACGAACGTGGCGACGGCGAGGACGACCGAGAACGCCGCGGCGAGGTTGAAGTTCGGCACCGAGGACGTCGAGTAGACGAGCATGTTCGGCGTGAAGGTCGACGAGATGGTCGAGGTGAACTGGCGGAACACGGTCGGCTCGGTCAGCAGCTGCAGCGTGCCGATGACGGAGAACACCGCGGTGAGGACGATGGCCGGCACCACGAGCGGGATCTTGATCGACAGGGCGATCCGGAGCTGGGACGCACCGTCGAGCTTCGCCGCCTCGTACACCTCGGCGGGGATCGCGAGGAGCGACGAGTAGATGATGAGCATGTTGTAGCCGACGTAGACCCAGGTCACGACGTTGGCGACGGCCCACAGCACGGTGCTGCCGCCCAGCAGGTCGACCCGCGAGGTCACCGCGGAGAACGGCGACAGGTCGGGGGCGTAGAGGTAGCCCCACATGATCGCGGCGATGACGCCGGGCACCGCGTACGGCGCGAAGAACGCCAGGCGGAAGAACCGCTTGCCGCGCAGCAGCGGGGAGTCGAGCAGCAGGGCGAACAGGAGCGCGAGCCCGAGCATCACCGGCACCTGCACGACACCGAACAGCAGCACGCGGAGCACCGAGCTCCAGAACTCGCCGTCCTGGAACACCAGGGCGTACTGGCTCAGACCGCCGAAGACCTGCGTCGGGGCGCCGAACGTGCCCTGCCGCTCGATCTTCTGCAGCGACTCCCACACGGCGTAGAGGATGGGGACCAGGTAGAACGCCGTGAACAGGACGGCGAACGGCAGGACGAAGATCGCGATCGCGCGGCGGTAGCGGAACCCGCCGCCCCGGCGTCGTCGGGTCGCGCTGGGCGACTGTGCGGTGGTGGTCATGAGCGGTTCCTGTCGGTGCGGATGATCTGGGTCCCGCCGGGGGCGATGGCGGTGGTCCCGGTGACGGGGCGGTCGGCGACGAGCTCGTGGCCGACCTCGTGGTGCTCGACGGTGCGGTCGGAGTGGTTCAGCAGGAAGACCCACTCGTGGGTGTCGTCCCGGCGACGCACGACCTCGAGTCCGGGGCGGACGGCGGGGTCGGCGCGCACCCCGGCCTCGTCGAGGACGCGGTGGACGAAGCCGCCCAGCGCACCGGCGTCGAGCACCGTGGACGTGTACCAGGCGGTCCCGGCGCCGTGCTCGTTGCGGGTGACGGCCGGGCGGCCGGCGAGCGAGCCCTCGGCGTAGTCGACGACGCTCGTCGCACCGCGCAGCTCGACCGGCTCCGACCAGACGCTGCCGGTCGTGCCGTCGGACAGCGCGATCGTGGCGTCCGCGGCGAGCGGGAGGAACTCGTCCACCCGCACGCCGAGCAGGTCGCGGAAGGCGCCCGGGTAGCCGCCGGTGCGGACCCGGTCGCGCTCGTCGACGATGCCGCTGAAGCAGCTGACGATCGCGTGCCCGCCGCCGGCGACGTGGTCGGCGATGACGGCCGCGTGCTCGTCGCGGACCAGGTACAGCTCGGGGACGACGACGAGCGCGTACCCGTCGAGCGGTGCCCCGGGGGCGACGACGTCGACGGTCACGCCGAGGTCCCAGAGCGCGGCGTGGAACGCGTGGACCTGCTCCAGGTAGCGGAGCGCGGTGCTTGGGTGGGCCTCGAGGTCGGCCGCCCACTGGTTCTCCCAGCTGAACACGAGCGCGACGTCGGCGACCACGCGGGACCCGCGCAGTTCGCCGAGCCGCTCGACCAGGGCGCCGAGCGCGACCACGTCGTGCCACGTGCGCGACTCGGTGCCGGCGTGCGGCAGCAGCGCGGAATGGAACTTCTCGCTGCCCTGCACCGACGCACGCCACTGGAAGAAGCAGACGCCGTCGGCACCGCGGGCGATGTGCGCCGCCGTGTTCCGGAGCATCTCGCCCGGGGCCTTCGCGACGTTGTGCGGCTGCCAGTTGACGGCACCCGTCGAGTGCTCCATGAGCAGCCAGGGGGCGCCGCCGGCCAGGCCACGGGTGGTGTCGGCGGCGAAGGCGAGCTCGACGTGCGGCCGGGGCAGGCGGTGGTCCAGGTAGTGGTCGTTCGCGATGACGTCCATGTCGCCGGCCCACGACCAGTAGTCGAGCGCCGTGATGTGCGCGGCGACCATGAAGTTCGTCGTGACGGGCTTGTCGCTCAGCTCGCGCAGGACGGCGGCCTCGGCACGGTGGTGACCGAGGAGCTCGTCGGACGAGAACCGGTCGAAGTCGATGGTCTGCGCGGGGTTCGTGAACGACAGCGTCGCGCGGGGCGGCAGCACCTGCTCCCACGCGGAGTAGCGCTGGCTCCAGAACGAGGTGCCCCAGGCGGCGTTGAGTGCGTCGACCGTGCCGTACCGGGCCTGCAACCAGCCGCGGAAGGCCTGGGCGGAGACGTCGCAGTAGCAGTGCGCGTTGTGGCAGCCGAGCTCGTTCGACACGTGCCAGAGCCGCACGGCGGGGTGGTCGCCGTAGCGCTCGGCGGTCGCGCGGACCAGGGCGAGGGCGTGCTCGCGGTAGACCGGGGAACTCGGGCAGAACGCCTGGCGGCCACCGGGCCAGCGGGTGGTGCCGTCGGCGACGACGGGCAGGACCTCGGGGTACCGGGTGGTGAGCCACGGCGGCGTCGAGGCGGTGCCGGTGCCCAGGTCGATCCCGATGCCTGCGCCGTGCAGCAGCTCGATGACGGTGTCGAGCGCGGCGAAGTCGTACTCACCCTGCCGGGGCTCGACGTGCGACCAGCCGAAGACGTTGATCGCGACGAGGTTCACGCCGGCCGTACGCATGAGCCGGACGTCCTCGACCCACACCTCGGGGTCCCACTGCTCGGGGTTGTAGTCGCACCCGAACGCGAGGCCCGTCGAGCCGAGGCCGAGCGCGCCGGTGGCGGTCGTCGGCAGGGTGGTGGTCATCACGGGGATCCTCGCTGATCGGGGCGACCCCGGCCGCCTCGGTCGCGTGCGACCCCTTCGACGGCGAAGGCCACCCAGTGTTCTGGGAGCGCTCCCAGTCCGCACCGGACGATCGGGGCCGGAGATTTCTGGGAGCGCTCCCAGATCAAACACCAGCGGCTGCACCCTGTCAACTGCGAGGCGTTCCGAGGGCTCCTCGGCGCCGGATATGGTTGCCCCATGTCCGAGGTCCGATCCGCTCGTCAGCGCGCCACGATCCAGGACGTCGCCGACGAAGCGGGGATGTCGCGCGGCACCGTCTCACGGGTGCTGAACGACGAGCCGTACGTGTCGCCCAAGGCGCGCGAGGCCGTGCAGGACGCCGTCCGACGCGTCGGCTACGTGCGCAGCGCCGCAGCCCGCAGCCTGGTCACCCGGCGATCCGGGGCGATCGCGCTCATCGTCCACGAACCCTCTGTCGTGGTGCTCGACGACCCCAACATCGGCAACATCCTGATCGGCACGAACGCCGTGCTGTCCGACGCCGACCAGCAGCTCGTCACGATCATGGTCGACTCCGCCCGCGACAGCGAACGCGTGGTCGAGTACCTGCGCGGCGGGTTCGTCGACGGCGCCATCGTGCTGTCCGCCCGCGACGGCGACCCGATCACCGGCGCGATCGAGGAGATCGGCATGCCCGCGTGCTTCGTCGGGCACCCGTCCGACGCCGCGAACATCTCGTACATCGGCATCGACAACCGCGCCGCAGCCGAGCAGATCACCCGGCGCCTGATCGACACCGGTCGACGACGGATCGGGATGCTCGCCTCGGGACTCGACCGCGACTCCGGCCAGGACCGTCTGGCGGGGTTCACCGCGGCACTCGGCGAGCGCTTCGACCCCGACCTCGTCGCCCGGAACCCCCTGTTCAGCTACACCGCCGGCGCCGAGGGCATGCGCGAGCTGCTCGAGCGAGCCCCGGACATCGACGGGGTGTTCGCCGCGTCCGACGCGGTCGCCGCCGGTGCCATGGACGTGCTGCAGCGCAACGGCCGGAGTGTCCCCGGCGACGTCGGCGTGGTCGGCTTCGACGACAGTGCCTGGGCGCTGCGGTGCGACCCGCAGCTGTCGACGGTGCGGCAGCCGGCGCGCCTGCTCGGCGAGCAGGCGGCGCACCAGGTCCTCGAGCAGATCGGCGGCACCGACGACGGTCCACGCGGTCTGCTGTTGCCGACGGAGGTCGTCTGGCGCGGGTCCGCGTAGCCGGCCACGGAACGCCACGGGAGGCCCGTGGCGGCGTCGCCACGGGCCTCCCGTCCGTCCATGGGTGCGTCCCGCACCCGGCTGGGTCAGCCCTGCGGGGGCGAGTAGAGCTGCAGGTCGTTGCCCTCGCTGTCCTTGAAGGGGATGATCTTGCCCCACGGGTGCTCGCTGATCTCGCCCTGGATGTCCGCGCCGCGCTCCTTGAGCGCGGCGACCTCGTCCTCGATGCTGCCGTCCGGCTGGAACGACACGACGGCGCCGCCGTCGCTCGCCTGGCTGGCGGACTCGCGCCCGTTCAGGCCGATCATCAGGCCGCCGGCGTCGATCTCGCTCCAGTCGTCGGACTGGTCCTTGACGGTGAGACCGAGCGTGTCGCGGTAGAACGCGACGGCGCGCTCCATGTCGCTGACCGGGACCCAGACTGCTGCGACTCCACTTGCCATGGTGTTTCCTCTCGTCGTGGTGTGCCGTGGACGGTAGGCAGCGCTCGTGCACGGAGGCACAGGGTCACTGTCCCCCGAACGCATCAGCGCACGAGACTGCAAACCGACCGCGGAAGCGCTCCGAATGTCATGTGTGCCGCACAGTGCGGCGTGTACAGAAAAGAGGGCTGATCATGACCAGCAGCGCAGCAACCGCACGCACCGCCTCCGGTTCGACGTGGACCCAGCGGGGCGCGTTCGTCTTCGGTGTCGTCTTCCTGATCGTCGGCATCGCCGGCTTCATCCCCGGCCTCACCATGGACATGGGCTCGATGTCGATGGCCGGCCACAGCTCGATGGCCCTGCTCCTGGGCACGTTCCAGGTGTCCGTCCTGCACAACATCGTGCACCTGCTCTTCGGCATCGTCGGCCTGGTCGCCGCCCGCCGCGCCGCCTCCGCCCGCCTGTACCTGCTCGTCGGCGGCATCGTCTACCTGGTGCTCTTCGTCTACGGCCTGTTCACCGCCGGCATGGCAGACCCCGCCAACTTCGTGCCGCTCAACAGCGCCGACAACGTCCTGCACGCGTTCCTCGCGGTCGCGATGATCGTGCTCGGCTTCGTCCTGCCGCGGATCGGGACGCGCACCGCGCGCTGAACCACAGCACACACCGGACGGGAGGCCCGTGGCGACACCGCCACGGGCCTCCCGTCCGTCGTCAGGGGCGTCCGTCGTCAGCGTCGACGACACCCGGGGTCGGGGTCGTGCCGGTGAAGGCGTCGCGCATCGCGCCGACACCGCGCTGCGGGTGGGCGCGGTCCAGGTACTTCGCCCGCGACTCCTTGCGCGGTTCCGGATCGGTGCGCATCGCCTGGTTCCGGTCCTGCTGCAGTGCGCTGTCCACCTCCCCCTCGCGGTTGAACGACCACATGAGCATCGGATCGCCGATCGGCAGGTCGTGTGCGGGCTGCGATCCCATCGGGGTGCTGTGCCAGGTGTGCCACGTCTTGCCGTACGAGTTCACCAGGTGCCCCATCAGCTCGGTCTCCACCGCGATCGGCAGGCCCGGAGCGACGAGTTCGCCGGAGAACACCTCGTGGTTGTGCGGGTGCCACGACGCCTGCTCGTCCTCGGGCAGGGAGTCGAACAGCCGCTCGGACACGATGTACTCGATGCCGATCAGGTTCGCGTCGGCGGTGTTGCCGTCGAAGAGCACGCACTGCAGCATCTCGGCGTTCACCACCTTGCAGAAGTGGTGCGCCTCCATCTGCACGTCGGGCTCGCCCTTCACGCAGTGGAAGCCGACCACGTAGACGTCGAAGCCCCGCAGCGGCGCCGAGGTCTGCAGCAGATCGGCACCGCGGTCGAGCAGGGCGAGCTCGAAGCCGCCGGCTGCTCCGGGCGGGGTGACACCGGTCTTCCGGTCGTGCACGGTGGGGTTCAGGGGCATGGGGGCGTCCTTCCGTCCGTTCGAGGTGGGCGCCATGCAACCCGGCAGCCCCTCGGAACGCTGTGTGGTTGCGGCGTACTGTCCGCTGCATGCCCGCACTCATCGACACGTTCACACTGTCCAACGGTCTGCACATCCCGAAGATCGGCTTCGGCACGTGGCAGATCCCGTCCGGCTCCGACGCGTACGACGCGACGAAGACCGCCCTCGACCTCGGCTACCGCCACATCGACACCGCCCTGGCGTACGGCAACGAGGCGAGCGTCGGCGAGGCCGTCCGCGACAGCGGCATCCCCCGCGACGAACTCTTCATCACCACGAAGCTGCCGGCCGAGATCAAGACGGCCTCGGGCGCCCGCGACGCCTTCGAGGAGTCGAGCAACAACCTCGACCTCGGACACGTCGACCTGTACCTGATCCACGCGCCGTGGCCGTGGAGCGACATGGGCTCCGACCACCGCGACGGCAACGTCGAGGTCTGGAAGGTCTTCGAGGAGCTCTACGACGCCGGCCGCACCAAGAGCATCGGTGTCTCGAACTTCGCCGTCGCCGACCTCGAGGACCTGCTCGGCCGCACGGACGTCGTCCCGCACGCCAACCAGATCCGCTGGTTCATCGGCAACACCCAGGACGAGACGACCGCCTTCGACCGCGAGCACGACATCCTGACCGAGGGCTACTCCCCGCTCGCCACCGGTGGCCTGCTCGAGAACGAGCAGATCGCCGAGATCGCCGCGAAGTACGACAAGACCGTCGCCCAGGTCGCGATCCGCTACCTGCTCGAGAAGGACGTCCTGCCCCTGCCGAAGTCCACGACCCCGGCGCGCATCGCCGAGAACGCCGACGTCGACTTCGTGCTCGCCGCCGAGGACGTGGCCGCGCTCGCCGCGCTCGAGGACACCGCGAGCTGACACCGGCCCACCCCGGACTGGAGGCGCGGTGCCCACTGGTACCGCGCCTCCGGTCGGCACATGCCGAATCACGGGCGAGCCTCACCCGTCGTGCGTTCGCACCGTTCCTGGCGAGCTGCTTCGTGCCGCCTGGTCGCTCCGCGTACCCGATCAGCTTCAGCCCATAACGGGTCCTGTCTCGCAACCAACGTCGAACACAACAATCGAGCGAGCGGCTTGCGACACACAGTTGCGAGATCGCATTGCTACGGAACCCCACCGGTCTGACGCGTTCGACCACAGCACGGACGAGACGCCTCGTAACCGTAGACTCACGAGATGCGACTCCATGCGCCTGCACCCTTCCCTGCACCGTTAGAGGGATCGGGGAGGTGCTCGTTCACGCAGAGAATGCGTAAGCGAATACGAATATGAGAACCACATCGGCGACCAGGATCGCCATTCCTGACCAATAAGCGGAAGCACCCGGCCCGCGATGCATCCTGACTCGCCCAAAGCCCTCAGCTCGTACAGTGTGCCTCGCGCTGAGCAGAATTAGGAACAGGCCAAACACAGCCACAACTACCAATGCTGCCCAGATCAACCAGAACAGGGTCACGTTCACGGCAATATCTCCCTAGAGCCTCGTGGGTAGGAAACGTGTCGCAGCAACTCCGAGTCCGCCTCCGACGAGACCCGATACTCCACCTTCCACCGCTCCCTCGAGCGCGCTCTGGCCGTAATTCGAACCACCTTCAACAGCTTCGGATGCAACACCCCCAGCCGCACCAAAGGCGACCCCCACCGCAACGCCCCCAAGAAGGCACCCGAGCCCGCCAGTAGACGCACAGATTACCGCGCCGGCAGCCACGCCGAGACCGTTCACCACACCACTAGCAGCGGCACCGGCGACAGACCTACCTGAGGGATCCGAGGAGTTGATCGGGTCCGCTCCTGCGAACGCGTATCGGTTGGCGTTGGAAGGGCTGAGGGGTGCGTCGAGGGTGTCGCGGTCGATCCATCCACCAGTGGTGCTGGATTGCCAGCGGTAGCCAAATTTGGTGAGCCCGGTGTCGGTGTTGCTGGAGCGGAGTCCGTTCTTGTACCGGTCGATGCCGCCGATGCCGCCGATGACTTCGCAACTAGCGAGGTCAAGGGAGAGTGCCCCTTTAATACGAGGCGCTCTCCCTTGAGAATACTTCAGCGATTAGCTCGGCTTGAGGAAAATCGTAATCAGAAGCACCGCAATTCCAATCAGAATCGCACCAATTGCCGGCGCAATGAGCACTCCAGGGGAGAATCGCTCAGGATGCGCATCCCTGTTAAGGCGTGAGGCGGACTGGAAGAATTGTGCTGCTTTGCTCGGGATTACAAGCAATACAATCCCAACGATGATTACTGCCGGACCGAGAAAAAACCCTGGTATCCACATACTTATCCAATGTCAAACTGTGTTTGGTACTGACGCCCTACCGAGATACCCCAGCCTGCGCCGACCTCGATCCCACCGGATCCGCTCCAGCCCGAGCCCAAACTAGAACCGGTCTCATGGCTTGCGTTGCCGACGATGCCCCCACCATACGCGGCGTCTGCACTGATGGAAGTGCTGTCGCTATTAGTGTTCCCGCCGGGGCCACCCTGAACACTGAAGGATGCCGATGCACGCGGGCCGAGTCCCCAACCATAGGTCACGCCGATGCCCTTGTCGTTGAAACTGACGCCAACGTTGCCGCAGATGAAAGCACAGACGTTGAACGAAGGCCCAACCCAGGCGCGACCGGAAGGATCGCTGCCGTTGATTGGATCGTCTGCTGCGTATGCGTAGCGGTTGGCATTGCTTGGGTCGAGGGGTGCATCGAGGGTATCGCGCTGCGTCCAACCACCTGTCGTCGCCGTCTGCCAGCGATAGCCGAACTTGGTGAGGCTGTTGTCCTCGCCGGCGCGGATGCCGCCCTTGAAGCCGAAAGGGTTCTGCTTCCACTGCTGAGTGGTCTCGCCGGACGTCACTACTTCTGTCCCGTACGGGTCGTAGCTGACGGTGTACGCCTTCTCCCCGGTGTCAGCGATCGCAGCAGCAGGGTTACCGATGCCGTCGAGAACCCACATCGACGTGGTGCCGTCCGTGGTCCGCAGGTTCAGCGGCTGCCCGGTTGTCGGGTCGGCGAGCACTGAGGCAACGCCGCTATCAACGACTTCGCGGGAGGTGAGGCCCTTGCCGTACGTGTACCGGTACTCGGCGCCGTCTTCGGTTCGCTGCGACAGGAGGCGCGTCATGTCCGCGCCGGCGTATGTGTAGGTGGTCTTCTTCCCGTCCTTCGTTGACGACGTCATCTGCTGGGCGCCGTTGTACGTAAACGTGGCACCCGGTGCGGTGGTCATGTTGCCGGTGCCGTCGTAGGAGTACCCATCGTTGGTGATCTGCCCGACCGCGTTGAACTTCAACGCCTGCGACGTGCTGCGGTCCCCGGTCACGGTCTCGGTGAGCCGGTTTCCCGCTGAGTCGTACGTGTACGTCCAGGTGCTGTTCGTGTCGCCGCCGGCCTGGGTCGCCTTCTGCAGACGGGTCGTGTTTGAAGTGGTGCCGTCTGAGGCTTTGGTGGTGTAGTCGTATTCGGTGGTCTGCTCGCTGATGTTGTCCTTCAGCCACTGCAGCCGATCGCGGTCGTTCTTCCCATCCGTCGCCGTGCACGCCGAACCGACGCCGACACCCTCGAGGTAGCAGTACGTGGTGTCGACAATGACCTTCGGAGCGGAACTGTCGGCTGACGCCTGGACACGGGTGACCTTGCTGGACTTGTCGTAGGTCAACTTCTGGTGCACCGCCCACACCTCGGGGTCCTTCGCCGGGTCCGCGTTCGGCGTCGCGTTGAGCCAGGTATCCGTGCGGCGGCCGTGGTCATCGGTCTTGTACAGCTGCTTCGCCGTGCCGGAGTTCGTCGGGTACGTCGTCGCGTTGAGCACCTCGGATGCGTCGTACTCGTGCGTCACGGTGCCCTGTTCATCGGTGACCTTGACAGTGTTCCCGGCGAGGTCGTAGCCGTAGGACACGGTGCCGCCGCCCGCGGTGTTCACCGTGGAGGTGAGCCGGTTCCGCTGGTCGTACGTGTTCGTGACCGTCCCCGTCGCGGAGGATTCGGTGAGACGGTTCCCGTTGCCGTCGTACGTGTTCGTCACCGTCGCGGTGCCGTCGTCGAACTCCGTCGTCAGGAGCCGGTCGTCGTTGTCGTACGTGTACGTGGTGACGCCACCGCCACCGTCGGTGTGGTTCTTCACCCGGCCAAAGTCGTCGTAGGCGTACTTCTGCGCCCCGAGGCTGGTGCCGGTGGGCGGGGTGATCGAGCCGAGCTGGTTGTTCGTGTCGTACGCGTACACCGTCGGGTTGCCGCTGTTGCCTGGGGCGGTCGCGGTCTTCACCGCACCCCACGCGTACTTGTCGCCGTCGTCCTTCTTGTTGTACGTCACCTCGGCCATGGCCGCGGGATCACTACCGGACTGCGAGGACGTCTGGTTGCCGACACCGTCGTAGCCGATGCTGGTCGACGTCTTCGAGCTCGAGGTCACCTTCGACGGCAGGTACGCCGTCGCCGCGCCTGATGCGTAGTCCGTTGTCGATGTCGATCCGGAGCTGGACTGGGACTGCGTCAGCGATTGGCCGTCGTTCTTGTCATACTTGTTCGTCGTCGTGCCGGTACCGGCAGCTCCGTCAGCGCCGACCTGCGACGTCGCGACCCCGTTGTTCGCCGGGTTGTACGTCTTGGAACGCTCACGCTTTGCCGGGTCAACGGCCTTTGTTACGAGGTCGTTGCCATCGAGCGTGTACGTCGTGTGCTTCGCGGCAGCGACCGTCGCCGACTGATCCGACCGCGGGTCAGCGACCTGCGTCGTCGTGTCATCCGCGTAGGAGAACCGGGTGACCGCGGTACCCGGCGAGCCAGCAGTGGTGTTGCGCTGCTGGACCTGCGTGACCCGGTCGGACGAGTCGTACGTGAACGTCGTCACCCCGCCCGTCGGCGCCGTGATCGAGGCCAGGTCGCCGTTCGTGTACGCGAAGGTCGTCTTCGCACCCGTCGCGTCCGTGTACGTGGTGATGTCGCCCGCGGCGCTCTTCGCCCACGACACGCTCCGCGTGCTCGAGCCGCTGGTCTGCGAGAAGGTCTGCACCCCGTTGGCGTAGGACGAGTTCGCCGTCCGCGCACCGGTCGTGCCCGCGGTGGAGACGAGCGAGGTGAGCGCGTACCCGTCGGAAGTGTTGAAGCTGACCTGGTTCTGGTTCCGATCCACGATCGAGGTCGGCTGCCCGGCGAGGTTGAAGTGCGTGGTCGAGTTCGACGTCCACCCCTTCAACGTGTACTCATGCGTCGTACTGTTGTCGACCTTCGTGAGGGTCTGCTGCAGCCCCGCCGGGGACGTGTACGTGCCGACCGTCGTTCCGGGGCTGAACTGCCACGCCGTGCCAACGGCGTCGGTGTAGACCACACCGTCACCGTTGGAGGTGAGATTCCCGGCACCGGCGAGGGCGTACTGCCACCGGTTGGCGTTCATCGTGGTGCTGTCCGCGACGTTCTTCGCCCGCGAGTTGTACGCAGCACCGATCGTGCTGTTCTGCGTCACACCCGGCAGCGACATCGCCGACGTCGTCACGAGCAGGTTGCCGGTGCCGACATCGACGCTGGCGTTGGTCTGGTCGGTGATCGGGAACGGCAGCGTGGTCGCGGACGTCCGCTGCCCGGTCTGGTTCGTGTCCGCCGGCCCCGTCGGGAGGGCGTTGTAGTAGCCCTGCAGGTCGATGATGTAGTCCGCCGTGTCTGGACCGTTGGAATACAGCTGAATGTTGCCATCGGCGCCGAGCGGCACGATCGCGGTGTTCGAGCGGATCGTGTTCTTCGGGAACGTGATCGAGTACATCGAACTCGGCCGGCTCACCCCGGTCGGCCACAGTGTGGCCGTACCGCCATTGGCACCCGGGTGGATCGCGGTCAGCGTCACCGCGACCGCGGACACACCGGTGCCGTTCTCCGGGACGCTCTTCACGCCCGCGATCTTGATGATGCGGGTCTCCTTCGCCGCGTAGGACCCAGCAGTGGTGCTCTTCGATTCGTAGAGACGGTCCGCCGCCGGGGTGAACACGCCACCCGGGTTGCTCTTGGTGAAGTAGCCCTGCAGCGCGACGACCATGTCGATCGTGCCGTCCCGGTTGTAGACACTCATCTTGCCGTCCGCGCTCAACGGCACCTGCATCGACATCGACGACGTCACCGCCGCCGGGTAGTTCATCGCCGTCGACCCCACCGTGCCACCCGTGGCGTACGGGGTGATGTACCCGTTGGTCTGATTGCGGCTCAGGACGAGGAAGTTCACTGCGACCGCGGACGCACCCGCCGGAACACCATTCCGGCCGGTGACCTGAATCTGAACCGTCTTGCCCGGCCCGATCTGCGCCTTCGGGATCTGCGACCCCGACACCGAACTCGCCAGCGAGGAACCGTCCCCGGCCACGAACCCACCGGCCGCGACACCACTGTCGGTCGACGTGTAGTAGCCCTGCACGTCCAAGACCAGGTCCACAGACGTTTCCGTCGTGACCGTGACCTTGCCACCCGCGCCGATCGCGAGGGTCGACGAGTTCGTCGAGGTGTCCAGGCCGCCACCGCCGTACACCATCATCAGCGACGCACCAGGCGTATCGGCGTCCGCGCGGCCGAACAGCTGCCCCTGACTCGCCGGGTGCACCACCGTCGCAGCGAGCACCACCGCGGAAGCATCAGCGGGGATACCGAACTTGCCAGTGACCTGCACCGTACGGCTCTTGTTCGCCGCCATCGGCGTCGAGTACCCACCCGTGCCATCACGCGTGTCCAACACGCGGCCGGTGGTCGTGACGAACTGACCACCATCCCCCGTCACCACCGCCTGCGCTGGAGCAGGCGGGCTCACCACCGCCAACAGCGACCCGAACACCGCCACCAACGTGACGACCGCGAGAAACACCCAACGAGAACGAACAGACGACAGCGACGATGCGAACACGCGCAGAACCCCTCAACAGGCCGCAACCAGCGATGACGCCCCCATGCCGTCGCCGAGCAACCAGAAAGTCACGCTACGGAACTACCTCCCCACCCGCACCCTCACATGAGGGGGTCGAATCAAGCTGCACCGACCCGATATAGCAGGCACCGATAGGGCTCGGGCCCGGTCAGTAGATAGATGCGCACAGCCTTCCAACCCAGTCCGGCAGCCGATCGACTTCCGGGGTGCGATCACGCCACGCGCGACGGCACCAGCATTCGGGAGCCGCACCGGTCACCTCAGCTTGCGCAGGCGTCTGCTGCGACACCACCACCAGCAAGGGCCAAAGGGGTCGACAGTTGCAGCGTGGAACCAATAGGGAGCTGGCACCGAGGTCCCGCTCGTAGGGTCGAGTCGTACCGACCGCACACCCGGGTGGGTCCGTGCCCCACAGCGGGCCTGACGACGGGAACAGATCGTCCCTGTTGCCGGTTGCACCACACGGTGTCGCAGCCAGTGACACGAGAGCCCAGGAGGCCACCATGACCACCACCGAGACCGCCATCCTCGCCGGCGGATGCTTCTGGGGAGCGCAGCAGCTCCTCCGTCGTCGTCCCGGCATCGTCAGCACCCGCGTCGGCTACTCCGGCGGCGACGTGCCGAACGCGACCTACCGCAACCACGGCGACCACGCCGAGTCGGTCGAGATCGTCTTCGACCCGTCCCAGATCTCGTACCGGGACCTGCTGGAGTTCTTCTTCCAGATCCACGACCCGTCGACGAAGGACCGCCAGGGCAACGACATCGGCCGCAGCTACCGTTCGGCCATCTTCACCACCTCGGACGAGCAGAAGCAGGTCGCACTCGACACCATCGCGGACGTCGACGCGTCGGGCATCTGGCCCGGCAAGGTCGTCACCGAGGTCACCGCGGCCGGCCCGTTCTGGGAGGCCGAGGACGAGCACCAGGACTACCTCGAGAAGAACCCGCACGGCTACACCTGCCACTTCGTGCGTCCGGGCTGGAAGCTCCCGCACCGTGACGAGGCGACCGCGGCCGTCTGACCTGACGACCGCCGCGGATCAGCGTGATCCGCCGAGCAGTTCCAACCAGTCCCCGGGAAGGCGATCCGCCGGCCCGGGGACTGCCTGCGTCACGGGGTGGCTGGTGGGTGCTGCGAGCTCGAGCCCCTCGGAGCGGGTGTCGTCGCGGTAGTCCCACGCCCAGGTCTCGCCGGGCTCGTAGCTCTGGATGACCGCGTGCCCGGTCTCCTCCCAGTGCCGCGTCGCGTGCGTGTTGAGGGAGTCGTCGCAGCAGCCGACGTGGCCGCACGCCGCGCAGCGGCGCAGGTGCACCCACCACGAGCCGGTCGCGTCGCACTCGACGCACCCGTCTCCGCTCGGTGCGATCTCGGGGTGGATCATCTCGGCCTGGTCCGTCATGGCACCATCATGGCCTGAGACAGGGCACATGCGGTCGGGAGGCACGGGGCGGGCCCGCACCGTGCCTCCAGGCCGTCGTCGGGTCGCGTCCAGGGCGAGGCATGGGGCGGTCGTGCGGGTGGCCGGGCCAGGATGGCCTGGGGCCGACAGCCGATCGGCTCGCAGAGGGAGGACACCGTGGACACAGCGCCGTACTCGCAGCCGTTGCGGGAGTACATCGAACAGCTGCGGACCGAGGGGTACAGCGTCGCGGACGGCCAGACGGCCGACCCGGAGCTGATCGACCCGCACGGCAACCCGGTGCTCACCTGGCAGGACGACTACCCGTACTCGGAGCGCCTGCCGCGGGACGAGTACGAGTACCAGAAGTACCTGCTGCAGATCGAGCTGCTGAAGTGCCAGTACTGGCTCGAGGACACCGGCCAGAAGGTCGTCGTGCTCTTCGAGGGGCGTGACGCCGCGGGCAAGGGCGGCACGATCAAGCGGTTCACGGAGCACCTCAACCCCCGGACCTCGCGGGTCGTGGCACTGAGCAAGCCGACCGAGCGCGAGCGTGGTGAGTGGTACTTCCAGCGGTACGTGCAGCACCTGCCGGCCGCCGGTGAGATGGTCCTGTTCGACCGCTCCTGGTACAACCGTGCCGGCGTCGAACGGGTGATGGGCTTCTGCAGCGACGACGAGTACGAGTCGTTCATGACCCAGGTGCCGCAGTTCGAGCGGATGCTCGTCGACTCCGGCATCCACCTGACGAAGTTCTGGTTCTCGGTGACCCGGCGCGAGCAGCGGACACGGTTCGCGATGCGGCAGCTCGACCCGGTGCGGCGGTGGAAGCTGTCCGACATCGACCTGCTGTCGCTCGACCGGTGGGAGGACTACACCGAGGCGAAGACGGCGATGTTCACCCGGACGAGCAAGCGCTACGCGCCGTGGACGATCGTGCGGTCGAACGACAAGAAGCGCGCGCGGCTCAATGCGATGCGGTACTTCCTGACGCAGTTCGACTACCCGGACAAGGACACCGACGTCATCGGCAAGCCGGACCCGCTCATCGTCCGCCGCGGCAAGCGGGACGTCGACGTCGAGTGATCCCCCACCGGTGATCCCCCGCCGCTGATCCGCCCGCCGACTCGGAACGTTTACACGCCGAGGCCTGCCGTCACGCACTCGAAACAGACGGGCAACGGCGACGACACAGGGCCGCAAGACACTTGTCGCACTACCTGTCACCCGACAGGTACTCCGCGAAAGGTCTGCAGTCATGCGTTCTCCGCAAGCACCGCTCCACGCACCGCGCGCCACGTCCGACGTCGACACCCAGGGGCTCGCCCGCCTCGGCTACGAGCAGGAACTCCACCGCGGGGTCGGCTCGTTCTCCTCCTTCGCGGCGGGCTTCTCCTTCGTCTCGATCCTCACCACGGTCTTCCAGCTGTTCGGACTCGGCTTCGGGCTCGGCGGTGCCGCGTTCTTCTGGGCGTGGCCGCTCGTCTTCGGCGGGCAGCTGCTCGTCGCGCTGAACTTCGCGCAGCTCGCGGCCCGCTGGCCCATCTCCGGCGCGATCTTCCAGTGGTCGAGCCGCCTGGCCGGAGCCCGGTTCGGGTGGTTCACCGGCTGGACGATGATCATCGGCCAGATCCTCACCGTCGCGGTGGCGGCCATCGCCGTGCAGGCCGTGCTCCCCGCGATCTGGGACGGGTTCCAGGTCGTCGGCGGTCCGGGCGCGGACCCGTCCGTCGCGTCGCCGACCGGTGCCGCGAACGCGGTGGTCCTCGGTCTGGTGATGCTCGCCGTGACGACGATCGTGAACATCACGAGCGTCCGGCTGATGGCCCGCGTGACGAGCTTCGGCGTGCTCATCGAGATCGTCGGCGTGGTCGTGCTCATCGGCGCCCTGTTCCTCCTGCCGCACCGCAGCGCGTCCGTGGTGTTCACGACCACCGGGTCGACGAGCACCGAGCCGTACGTGTGGGCGTTCCTGGCGTCGTCGCTGATGGCCGCGTACGTGATGGTCGGCTTCGACTCGGCCGGTGAGCTCGCCGAGGAGACCCACAACCCGCGCCGGACCACTCCGAAGACGATCGTCCGGGCGCTCACGGTCTCCGGCCTCGGCGGCGGGCTGCTCATCATCGGCGCCCTCGTCGCCGCCCCGAGCCTGACCGACGGCAAGCTCGCCACGCAGGGTCTCGCCTGGGTGATCACCTCGACCCTCGGCGACGTCCTCGGTCGGCTCCTGCTCTGCACCGTCGCCGTCGCGGTCTTCGCGTGCACCCTCGCCGTGCAGACCGCCGGAGCCCGGATGGTCTACTCGATGGCCCGCGAGAAGGCACTGCCCTTCCACCGCACCCTCGCCCGGGTCTCGCCCCGCACCGGCACCCCGATCGCCGCGTCGATCGTCGTCGGGGTCGGCGCCGGGCTGGCCCTCGCCGTCAACATCGGGCAGTCCGCGATCTTCACCGCCCTGTCGAGCCTGTGCATCGCGATGCTCTACCTGGCCTACCTCGGGGTCACCGGGCCGCTGCTGGTCCAGCGGATCAAGCTCCGGCGCACGGGGCTGCCGACCGGGGTGGACGAGGACGGCAAGCCGCTGTTCACCCTCGGTCGCTGGGGCATCCCGCTCAACGCCCTGGCCGTGGCGTTCCAGATCGGCATGGCGATCAACCTCATCTGGCCCCGGCCGGAGATCTACGACCTGACCGGCACCTCGTGGTGGCTGCAGTACAGCGCCCTGCTGTTCATCGGCGGCGTGCTGCTCGTCGGCTGGGCGTGGTCGAGCTGGCGTCACCGGACGCACGGGCCGATCACCCTGGCCGAGGTCCCCACCACCGCGGCGGTCCCCGTCCCCGCAGCCGCGACTGCGGCGAGCCCGACCGCCGCCTCCGTCGAAGCCTGATCCGGAAGGAACCCCATGCGCGACCTCCACCAGACCGACAGCGTGCTCGCCTCCCGATCCGACGCACGTGCCCAGGCCGGCTCGCAGTCCGAGTACATGCCGTACCTGCCGGCGTCGTCGTCACCATTCGCCCCCGAGGGCGTCGACCCCGCGCAGCTCGTCTGGGCCGAGACGGTGGCGCCGGGCGGCTACACGCACAAGGTGCTGGCCCGCGGATCACGGCTGCGGTTCGACGACCCGACGGGTCAGGCCTGCGCCAACGTCCTGGTGTTCAACGCGCTCGAACCGTGGGAGCGACTCAACGTCGCCGACACCCAGAAGATCCCGTGGCAGGCGTACCTGGGCCAGGGCTCGCCCCTGCTGAGCGGGGACGGCCGGGCACTCGCGACCGTGCTCGAGGACACCTCGGGGCACCACGACGCGTTCTGCGGCACCTCGTCCGACGCCTGGAACGAGCGGAAGTACGGCGACGCGGCACCCGAGGGGCGCACCCCGAGCGGTCGGTCGCTGTTCGCGAAGGCCGCCGCCAAGCACGGGCTCACCAAGCGGGACCTGCCGCCGAGCATCTCGTTCTTCCAGGGCGTGCGGATCGACGCAGAGGGGGCGATGACCTTCACCGGTTCGGCCGGCGCGGGCACCCACGTCACGCTCGTCGCCGAGCTGCCGCTGCTCGTGCTGGTCGCGAACGTCGCGCACCCGATCGACCCGCGCCCGGACTACCTGGTCGGACCACTGCGGGTGCACGCCTGGCGCGGGGCCCCGACGACCGCGGCCGACGAGCGGTTCACCGCGACGCCGGAGCTCACCCGCGCCTACCTGAACTCGATCGACCACGCGGAAGCCCGAGGCCTGTGATGACCGACACGACGACCCACACCCCCGCCTCGACCGTCCCGGTCGGAGCCGTCCACGACCCGGACGTCGCCCTCGACTGGAGCGAGTCCCTGGTGCCGGGCACCGTGGTCCGCGACGACCGGGTCGCCCCGCTCGCGCCGTGGTCCGCCGTGGTCCGCGCCGGCGAGGTCCTCACCATCGTCGACGTCGGCGGCAACCAGAGCGCCGACTGCCTGCTCTACGACGCCCACGACCCCGACGAGCGGTACAGCGTGCCGGACACCCTCGCCGCGCAGGGCAACGCGTACGTCCGGACCGGCACCGTGCTGATGTCGAACGAGGGCCGCCCGCTGATGACCGTCGTCGCGAACGAGATCGACCGGCAGGACACCATCGGCGGCGCGTGCTCGAAGGAGTCGAACACCCTGCGGTACGGGCACCACACCCGGTACCAGCACGGCTGCCGCGAGAACTTCCTGGCCGAGGCCGGCCGCCACGGACTCGGCGCCCGCGACATCGTGTCGAACCTCAACTGGTTCATGAACGTGCCGGTCGAGGCCGACGGCGCCCTGGGGATCGTCGACGGCATGAGCGCCCCCGGCAAGCGGGTCGCGATCCGGGCCGAGCGGGACGTGCTCGTCGTCGTCTCGAACTGCCCGCAGATGAACAACCCCTGCAACGACTTCTCCTGCACACCGCTGCGCATGATCGTGGTCCAGCCGTGACCGCCGCGCCCGACCCCACCGGGACCGCCACCGTGAACCAGACCCCCACCCTTCGCACCGACACCGTCCTCGTCGCGAACCGCGGTGAGATCGCCCGCCGCATCATCCGGTCCGCGAAGGCGCTCGGCATGCGCACCGTCGCCGTCTACTCGGACGCCGACCGCGCGGCACCCCACGTCCGCGAGGCCGACACCGCGGTCCGGCTCGGTCCCGCCCCCGCCCGCGACTCGTACCTGCGCATCGACGCGGTGGTGCAGGCCGCGAAGGACACCGGCGCCGGACTCGTGCACCCCGGCTACGGGTTCCTGTCCGAGAACACCGACTTCGCCCGGGCCTGCGAGGACGCCGGCATCCGGTTCGTCGGGCCGACCGCCGACCAGATCGTCCGGTTCGGCGCGAAGCACACCGCCCGCGAGCTGGCCGCCGCCGCGGGGGTCCCGATGCTCGCCGGCACCGGGCTGCTCGCCAGCGTCGACGACGCCGTGGCCCAGGCCGAGCGCATCGGGCTGCCCGTCATGCTCAAGGCCACCGGGGGTGGCGGCGGGATCGGCATGCAGGCCTGCTCGACCCTCGACGAGGTCCGCGAGGCGTACACGAGCGTCGTCCGCCTGGCGACCGCGAACTTCGGGTCGGCCGGCATCTTCCTCGAGCGGCTGGTCCGGCCGGCCCGGCACGTCGAGGTCCAGCTCTTCGGTGACGGCGAGGGCCGCGTCGCGGTGATCGGCGACCGCGACTGCTCCCTGCAGCGCCGCAACCAGAAGGTCATCGAGGAGGCCCCGGCACCGGCGCTCCCCGAGCACGTCCGCGCCGAGCTGCACGCATCGGCCCGCCGCCTGGCCGAGAGCGTCGGGTACCGCAGCGCCGGCACCGTCGAGTTCGTCTACGACCCGGTGCGCGAAGAGGCGTCGTTCCTCGAGGTGAACACCCGCCTGCAGGTCGAGCACCCGGTCACCGAGGAAGTGTTCGGCGTCGACCTCGTCGAGCTCATGCTCCGCCTGGCCCGAGACGGCGCGGTCGGCATCGACCCCGACGTGTTCGACCGCACCTGGACCCCGAACGGCCACGCCGTCGAGGCCCGCGTCTACGCCGAGGACCCGGCGAAGGGCTCGCTGCCCTCCAGCGGCCTCGTCACCCAGGCCGTGTTCCCGAGCGCGACCACGGCATCCGGCGAGCGCACCGGCATCCGCGTCGACGGCTGGGTCGAGACCGGCTCCGAGGTGTCCACGTTCTACGACCCGATGCTCGCCAAGGTGATCGCCACCGGGGAGACCCGCGACGACGCCCTCGACCTGCTGCGCGACGGACTCGCGACCACCCGCATCGACGGCATCGTCACGAACGCCGGGCTCCTCCGCGCGCTGACCGACGACCTCGAGCTCCGCACCGCCACGCACTCCACCTCGACGCTCGACGCGACCGAGGACCCGGACCCGCGCATCGACGTCGTCGCGCCCGGCACCATGACGATGATCCAGGACCTGCCCGGCCGGGTCGGGTACTGGCAGGTGGGCGTCCCGCCGAGCGGCCCGTTCGACGCGGCCTCCTTCGCCGAGGCGAACCGCGCCGTGGGCAACCCGGACGGCGCCCCCGCGCTCGAGGTCACCGCCACCGGCCCGACGCTCCGGTTCTCGGCCGCCGCGGTGGTCGCGCTCACGGGTGCGCCGGCGCCGGTCACCCTCGACGGCGAACCCGTGGCGCTGTGGGAGCCGGTCGAGGTCGGCGCCGGCCAGACCCTGGCGATCGGCACGGCCCCCGGTCCGGGCCTCCGCACCTACCTGGCGGTCCGGGGCGGCTTCGACGTGCCGACCTACCTCGGCTCGACCGCGACCTTCACGCTCGGTGGCTTCGGCGGCCACGCCGGGCGGGCCCTGCTCGCCGGCGACGTCCTGCGCCCGGGCTCCCCGGACTCGGACGCCCCGCACCCGGCGTTCCCGTCCGGAACCCGTCTGGGCCTGGTGGGCGGCCCGACCCCGGCCGACCGCCGCACCGCGCTCACCGACGCGTGGGAGATCGCCGTCACCGAGGGGCCGCACGCGGCGCCGGACTTCTTCACCCGCGCCGACCTCGACGTCTTCTACGCCACCGACTACGCCGTGCACCACAACTCGGCGCGCACCGGCATCCGGCTCATCGGCCCGCGGCCGGAGTGGGCGCGGACCGACGGTGGCGAGGCCGGTCTGCACCCCTCGAACATCCACGACACCCCGTACGCCGTCGGTGCGATCGACTTCACCGGGGACACCCCGATCATCCTCGGACCGGACGGGCCGTCGCTCGGCGGCTTCGTCTGCCCCGCCGTGGTCGCCAGCGGCGACCTCTGGAAGCTGGGCCAGCTCCGACCGGGTGACACGGTCCGGTTCGTCCCGGTCCGCGAAGCCGACGCCGCCGCGCTCGACGCACACCGGGCCTCCAGGACGGTGCCGCGCACCGGAGGCGACGGCGACGACGGTGTGATCGCCCACCTGGACGCGACCGACGTGCGGCCGAGCGTCGCGTACCGACGCGACGGCGACGACAACGTGCTCGTCGAGTACGGCGACATGACCCTCGACATCGCTCTGCGGATGCGCGTGCACGCGCTCATGACGAAGCTGCAGGAGCACACGCCGAAGGGGATCCTCGACATCACGCCGGGCATCCGCTCGCTGCAGGTGCACACCGACGCGTCCGTGCTCAAGGCGCGCGACGTGGCGGGGTTGCTCCGCGAGCTCGAGGACGAGATCCCGCCGACCGACCAGCTCGTCGTGCCGTCGCGCACCGTCAAGCTGCCGCTGTCGTGGGACGACCCGGCCACCCGGCTGGCGATCGAGCGGTACATGAACGGCGTGCGGAACGACGCCCCGTGGACCCCGTGGAACATCGAGTTCATCCGTCGCATCAACGGGCTCGAGAGCGTCGACGACGTCTTCCGGACCGTGTTCGACGCGAGCTACCTGGTGCTCGGCCTCGGCGACGTGTACCTCGGCGCCCCGGTCGCGACCCCGCTCGACCCCCGGCACCGCCTGGTCACGACGAAGTACAACCCGGCCCGCACCTGGACCGCCGAGAACTCCGTCGGCATCGGTGGCGCGTACCTGTGCATCTACGGCATGGAGGGACCCGGCGGCTACCAGTTCGTCGGCCGCACGGTGCAGATCTGGAACCGGTTCCGCCGCGGTGGGCTGTTCCAGGAGAACCCGTGGGCGCTGCGGTTCTTCGACCGGATCGAGTGGTACCCGGTCGGTGCCGACGAGCTGCTCGAGTTGCGCGCCGAGACCGACGCCGGGCGGGGCTCGTTCGAGACCGTCGAGGGCGAGTTCTCGATCGCGTCGTACAACCGCTTCCTGTCCGACAACGCCGGGTCCATCGCGGGCTTCCGGGCGCAGCAGGCGCAGGCGTTCGGCGAGGAGAAGGAGCGGTGGCGGGCATCGGGCGAGTTCGACGTCCGTGACGAACCGGCCGCCGTGGTGGCCGACGCCGTGACCGTGCCCGAGGGGTCGACCGCCGTGTACGCCCCCTTCACCTCGACCGTGTGGCAGGTGGACGTCCGACCGGGAGACCGCGTGGACGAGGGGCAGAAGCTGCTGGCCGTGGAGGCGATGAAGATGGAGTCGATGGTGCACGCACCGGTGCCGGGCCACGTGCTCGAGGTGTACATCAAGCCGGGCGACCAGGTCGCGCCGGGGCAGGTCCTCGCCGCGATCGGAGCGGCAGCGTGAGCGGGATCAGCGCGGCGAGTGCCGGCACGAGCGCCGGCTCGGCCGCCACGACGTTCGCCTCGGCCCGCGTCCGCGACGCCTTCGCCCGCATCGACGCCGTCGACCGGCCCGAGGTCTGGATCACGCTGCGCGACCGCACCGACGTGCTGGCCGAGGCCGAGGCCGTCGACCCGAATCTGCCCCTGGCCGGCCTGCTCTTCGCCGTGAAGGACAACATCGACGTCGCCGGCCTGCCCACCACCGCAGCCGCCCGCTCCTACGCCCACGACCCCGCCGCCGACGCCACCGCCGTCGCCCGGCTCCGCGCCGCCGGCGCCGTCGTCGTCGGCAAGACGAACCTCGACCAGTTCGCCACCGGCCTGGTCGGCACCCGCTCGCCCTTCGGCGCGGTCCGGAACGCCTGGGACCCCACGCGGATCTCCGGCGGCTCGTCGAGCGGTTCCGCCACGGCGGTCGCCCTGGGCATCGTCGACTTCGCGCTCGGCACCGACACCGCCGGGTCCGGCCGGGTGCCCGCCGCGCTCGGCAACCTGGTCGGGGTCAAGCCGACGAAGGGGCTCGTGCCGAACACCGGCGTCGTCCCCGCCTGCCGCTCGCAGGACTGCGTCACGGTGTTCGCCCGGTCGCTCGACCTCGCGCGCACGGCGGCCGAGCTGATGGCCGGTCCGGACGGCGTCGACCCGCTCGCACGGCCCGACCGCGCCCTCGCCGACCTGCCCGCCGTCCCGCGCATCGCGGTGCCGCTGCCGTCACAGCTCGAGGGGCTCGCACCCGGCTGGGCCGAGGCGTTCGCCGCGGCCGTCGACCGGTTCCGCGCGCTCGGACACCAGGTGGTCGAGGTCGACATCGCACCCCTGCTCGACGCCGCGTCGCTGCTCTACGACGGCGCCTTCGTCGCCGAACGGTACGCGGCCGTCGGCGCCCACATCGAGGCCCACCGCGACGAGATCGGTGCCGACCTCGACCCGTCGGTCGCCGCGATCGTGCTCGGTGGTGCACGACCGACCGCCGCGGAGCTCTTCGCCGACCAGGAACGGCTCGACGCGTTCGGGGCAGCCGGTCGCGCCGCACTCGAGGGCACCACCGCCCTGCTCACCCCGACGACGACGTGGCACCCGACGCTCGAGCAGGTCGCGGCCGACCCGATCGGCGCGAACAGCCGGATGGGTCGCTACACGAACTTCGCGAACCTGCTCGACATGGCCTCGCTCGCCGTGCCCGCCGGGCTCGTCGACGGCCTGCCGTTCGGCGTCATGCTCACCGGTCCCGCGTTCAGCGACCGCCGTCTGGCGGCGTTGGCGGCCGCGTTCGCCGCCCCGACCGTCGACCTGCTGGTCGTCGGGGCGCATCTGCGCGGGCAGCCGCTGAACGGGCAGCTGGTCGCGTCCGGCGGATCGTTCCTCCGGGAGGCCCGCACCGCGCCCGACTACCGGCTGTACGCACTCGACACGGTGCCGCCCAAGCCCGGGCTGGTCCGCGTGGGTCCGGTCGCGTCCGGCGCTGCTGCGCCGGGGTCGGGCATCGTCGGGGAGGTCTGGCGCCTGCCCGCCGCCGGCTTCGGCACCTTCGTCGCGGCCCTGCCGGCACCGATGGCGATCGGCACCGTGGCGCTCGACGACGGTACCGAGGTCACCGGGTTCCTGGTCGAGCCGTTCGCGGTCCAGGGGGCCGAGGACATCACCCACCACGGCGGCTGGCGCGCGTACCGGGAACAGTCGTGACGGACACCGGCTGTCAGGATGGGGGCATGTCCCCCGACGACCGGCCCGTGCGCCCCGGCCGACCGCGGGTCGTGCCGAACGCCGACTCCGCGATGAGCCCGCGTGACCAGATCCTCGACGCCGCCGCCGCGCTGTTCGTCGAGAACGGCATCAGCGCGACCTCGACCCGGGCGATCGCCGAACGGGTCGGGATCCGGCAGGCCTCGCTGTACTACCACTTCGCCGGCAAGGACGACCTGCTCGTCGAGCTGCTCACGACCTCGGTGCGCCCGAGCCTCGAGCTGGTTCGCGGCCTCGAGCAGCTCGTGCCGGAGTCGGCCTCGGCAGCCGGTGCCCTCGCCGCGCTGGTCGTCGCCGACGTGGACACCCTCGCCCGCACCCCGCACAACATCGGCACGCTGTACCTGCTGCCCGAGGTGCAGGGCGAGCGCTACGACGGGTTCCGGGCCGAGCGCGTCGAACTGCAGGAGGCCTACGGGCGCCTCGGCTCGCGCGCTGCCACCCCGGACGTCGCCGCCGGTGTCGCGCCGTCGCGCCTCGGTGCCGTGCTCATCCAGATCACCGAGACCGTCATCCAGCTCCGCCGGTCCGGCCCCGTGCAGGACGCCGACCGCGACGCCCTCGTCGCGACCTGCCTGCGCGCGTGCGGCCTCGACACCGCCGCCGTGGAGGGGGCCCGGCGCGACGCCGAGTCCCTGCTGGCCGCCGTCGCGGTCTGACCCCGTCCCTTTCTCCCGCAGCTCCTTCTCCCCCGGCTCCTTCCCCCAGCGAGGAACACCATGACCACGATCACCCCCGCCGCACACCGTCCGCTCGCCGACGCGCTGCTCCCCCGCACCGCCGTCGTCAGCACCGCCCTGGTCCTCGGCGGCGCGCTGCTGACCGCCGGTGCCGCGCAGGTGTCCGTGCCGATCTGGCCCGTCCCGATCACCGGGCAGACCCTGGCCGTGCTGCTCGTCGGCAGTGCCCTCGGTGCCCGTCGCGGTGCCCTGTCGATGCTCGTCTACGCGCTGCTCGGCGTCGTCGGGCTGCCGGTCTTCGCGGACGGTTCGGCCGGGGTCGGCGTGCTCGTCGGCCCCTCAGGCGGGTACATCGTCGGCTTCGTCGCCGCCGCGGCCCTGGTCGGCTGGGTCGCCGAGCGCTTCGGCGACCGCCCGCTGCGGAACGCGCTGCTGTCCTTCGCCCTCGGCACCGTCGTCACCTTCGTCGCCGGGATGGCCTGGCTCGCGGTGGCACTCGGCCTCGACCTGCAGCAGACCCTGCAGTACGGGCTGTACCCGTTCGTCCTCGGTGGTGTGGTGAAGACCCTGATCGGCGCCGGCGTGATCTCCCTCGGGTGGACCGCAGCCCTGCGCTCGGCCACCCGCCGGTGAGCGCTCCGTCAGGACTCCGGCGCCGGCCGTAGGGGTTCCGTCAGGAGGCCTTCCGCGCCGTTCGAGCGCGCGAGAGCGTGTGGTCGTGACACTGACTGCGATCATGCCGACGCTCCGCGCGTCGCTCCCCGATCCGATGGACCCGTTCCTCTGGCCGGCCCACACCACAGCGACCACCGACGACCTGCTGGTCTCGGCGATCTCGATGGTCCGGCTCGCCGACCTCACCGGCACCCCGACCGTGCACACCGCCGAGCAGTCCCCGCCCCGGTACCGCCCGCGCGGCTGGACACCCCGCGACGTGAGCGTCGCCGTCGCGGCGGTCACCCGTGTGCGGCGACCGCTCACCGGGGTGGTGCTCCTGGAACTGGACGCGGTCCTGCCGACCTGCGCCGTGCTCGACCAGGTGCGCCTGATCGGACGCCGGAGCACCGCTCCCCTCTCCCCGATGTACGTCGTCACCCGCTGTGACGGTCAGGCCGACGGTCCGTTCCACCGCCTCCCGGCTCCGTTGCCCGCCGACGTCCGCGAAGGCGACCTGGTCTGCTTCCCGTGCCTGGCGACCGTCCGGCACCGCGACGTCGTCGAACCGGTCCGGGCGGAACTCGCGCCGGTGGATCGATGACCGTCGCGCTGCCGGTCCGCACCCGGCTGCTCGACGGCGCCCACCTGTGGGGCCGGTACACGGTCCGGCCCGTCGGCCGAACACTGTGGAGCTCGCGGACCCTCGTCGTGTTCCCGCCCGGCACGACCACCGGCGAGCGCCTGCTGCTGCGCGCCTGGCACGTCTGGCCGGCCGTCGGGGCGGTCGTCGCCCTCGCTGCCCTGGTGCTCGCCGTCTCGGTCCCCGCCGTCGGCACGACCACCGCGCTGCTCCTCTACGGCGGCGGCTTCGCGGTCCTCGCCCGCGCCACCCGCGCGCTGCGGCCACGGGTGCGGTCCGTCACCGTGACGACGTTCCTGGGCGACGGCCGCCGCGAGGTCCACGGCGACGAACGCCTGCTCACCGGCTCCCTGGACGCGCTGTCGATCCTGGAACAGGCGCTCCGGGCCGACCGCATCCGCCCCGTCGACTTCGAACTCATCTGGGGCGACGTGTGGAACGCCCTGCCCGCGCCGGCCCCGGACCACCGCGCACAGCGGTCATCCTGAAGCCGGTTCCCGCGCCGCGCGTTTGTATGGGTTCGGGAAGGAGTACGCGATGAAGCACATCCACTACGACGCCACCACGATCCTGGTCGGAGACGACGTCGCCGACGCCGTGATCGAGTACGCCGCGGCTCTCGCCGGGGGCGACCGGGCCGACACCGTCGACGTGCCCGCCGTCGCCGACGACGGGACGATGACCACCACGAAGATCCTCATCGGGCCCTCGAGCGAGATCGTCATCGAGGACGCGGAAGAGGACGAACTCGAGATGGACAACGGGGAGTTCGTCGGGCGGCTGCGCGCCGCCGCGAAGACCTTCGGGCACAGCGAACCGATCCACGCGAACACGAGGACGGACCTGGCGGACGCGGCGGAGGCTGCCGAGGAGTCCTGACGCCCGGGCGTCGCGCTTCAGCGTCGAAACGGAGAGGGTCTCCTGTACTGTGGTGAGTCCGGAGAGCTTCTCCGTTTCCCGACGCCACAGCCTGGAGGCCCGCCATGCCCGAGCAGACCGCTCCCGCCGGGCGCGCCCCGCGCGCTGACGCGCTGCGGAACCGGGACCACATCCTGCAGGTCGCGGAGCGCGCCTTCGCCGAGCACGGCGTGACCGGCTCGCTCGACGCGATCGCGAAGCAGGCCGGCGTCGGCGCCGGCACCCTCTACCGGCACTTCCCCACTCGCGAGGCCCTGATCGCCGAGCTCCTCGCCGCCCGCGACGAGCACCTGGTGGCGCGTCGTGAAGCACTGCGCGACGGCTCCGTGGACACCGGCGACGCCCTGCACGGCTGGCTCGACGCGGTCACCGAGTGGGCCGGCACGTTCGACGGACTGCCCGAACCACTCCGCGCCGCCGCGTCGTCCGACTCGTCGCCGCTCGCCCTGACGTGCCAGGGGTTCATCACCACCACGGACGAGTTCCTCCGCGCCGCGCAGCGTTCCGGTCGTGCGCGTGCCGACGTCCGCGCGCGGGACCTGTTCCTCGCCGCGTTGGCCACCAGCTGGGTCCGGGGCGCCGCGATGGCCGACGACTCGTCGTCCGCCGCACTCTCCGCCCTGGCCCGGCGCGGCTGGGAAGCCCCGCCTCTTCCTTGACATTCACCTCCCGGAAAGGGCACCACATGAACCGCATCGGCATCATCGGCAGCGGAGCCATCGGCACCGCGATCGCACGCCTGGCCGTCGCCGCCGACCTCGACGTCCTCATCGCGAACTCGCGCGGCCCCGAGTCGCTGCAGGACCTCGTCGTCGAGCACGGCCCGCGGGCCCAGGCCGGCACCGTGCGACAGGCCGTCGAGTTCGGCGACGTGCCCGTGCTCGCCATCCCGCTCACCGCCTACCCGGCACTCGCCCCCGACCTCGACGCCTTCGCCGGGCGGACCGTGCTGTCGACGGGCAACTACTACCCCGGTCGCGACGGCCGGATCGAGCAGCTCGACACCCTCGCGACGACCACGGCGGAGTACGAGCAGACACTCCTGCCCGGCACGCGGGTCGTCAAGGCGTTCAACAACATCGTCGCCCACCACATCCCGAACCTCGCCGGCTCCACGCCCCGCACGGCGCTGCCGATCGCGGGCGACGACGAGCAGGCCAAGGCCGTGGTCGCCGAGCTCGTGCAGCTGCTCGGGTTCGACACCGTGGACGCCGGGAGCCTCGCCGACTCGTGGCGCTTCGAGCCGGAGTCCGGGGCGTACACGGGGATCTACGCGGCGAGTGCCGAGGGGTTCGCGGCGGACTACCTGGCCGATCAGGGAGCACCGTTGCCCGCGGAGCGGCTGCGGGACATACTGGCGGTGTCGCACCGGGCGGATGTGACGAACCGGCAGTTCTGACGATGCGGGCCCACCTTCGGATCCCTCCGGAACAGCCAGGCCGAACACTGGCCCCTCTTCTGGGGACGCCCGATCGCCCCCCGCGCCGGCGGCTGTCTTCTAGCGTGAGATGGAAGACCGCGGCGCTCCCGTTCCCCGCGAGCATCCGTCGCGGCGGGGTGGAAGAAGGCATCGGTGGGACTGTTCAACTGGCTGTTCGGACGTCGGGCGCGCCCGGCCAAGCACCCGGTAGCGCCAGCGTCTGCAGAGACGACAGTGAGCTACGGTGCGCCCGCGTTCGCAGTCGTCGACGTGGAGACGACCGGGCTGTCACCACAGCGGGACCGCGTCCTCGAGGTTGCGATCGTGCGGCTCGACGCAACAGGTGCAGTCGTTGACGAATGGGTGACCCGAATCGACCCTGAAGGACCGGTCGGGGCAATCCACATCCACGGCATCAGGCAGGCCGACGTCGTCGGGCGACCGCGTTTCGCTGACGTCGCGGGCACGATCGTCGCACGTCTCTCGGGACTCGCCGTCGTCGCGCACAACGCCAAGTTCGACCTGGCATTCCTTCGGAACGAGTTGAAGAGCGCCGGGTGGGACGTCCCGTGGATCGCCGCGTACTGCACGCTCGATGCCAGCTACGCGTACCTGCCGGACATGGACCGGCGCCGACTCGCCGACTGCTGCTGGGCGGTGGGCGTCCGGCTTGACGACGCGCACTCTGCGCTCGGCGATGCGCGAGCCGCCGCGGGGCTGCTCGGTGCCTACGTCGGGCTGAACGGTGGTCCGGATCCTGTGCTGACCGAAGCGCAGGACCTCGCCAGGAGCACGAGGTGGCCGTCAGGTCCGTCGCGGTCGCCGTCGCGGTCTGCTTCAGCGTCCGTCGCGGGCCCGCGCGCCGGCAGGATGCCCGCCAGCGGACGTCCTGCACGAATCACCTCGCCCCGCCCCACCGCTCCCCCGTTGCTCGAACAGCTCACCGCGATGTCCCTCCTCGAAGTACTCGAGGAAGGGGCACCCGTTGGGTCGACGGCGTACCTCGAGATGCTCTTCGACGCCCTCGAGGACGGCGACATCTCCGACGCTGAGTCAGTGGCCCTGCACGAGCTGTGCGCCGAGTACGAGCTGTCCCCAGCAGACACCAGCGCGGCGCATGAAGCGTTTCTCCTGGCGCTGGCGCACCGGGCGGTCGACGACGGACGTGTCTCTCACGACGAGCGCCGTGAGCTGAGGACCATCGCCTCGCTGCTGGGCGTCGCGGAAACGAAGGTGAAGCGAGTCCTCGACCGCGCTGATGCCGCTCGTCATGCCCGGTTGAGCGCAGGCTTGGGCGCGCTGCCCGCCCCGTGGCCACACGGGGAACCGCTCCGCGTCGGGGACAAGGTCGTCTTCACCGGATGCGACGAACGGCAACGTGCGCGACTCGAGCAGCGATCCGAGGAGCTCGGCGTTCGGGTCGTCGGTGCAGTGTCTCGGCTGACGGCCATGCTGGTCACGGACGGGTCCTTCTCCGGCGGGAAGTTCGCCAAGGCGACAGAACTCGACACGCGTCGCGTGCACCCGGACACGTTCGAGGTGTTGTTGCGGCACCTCCAGCCCGCAGTGTCCAGCTCGGCGACGGCCACCGCGAAGGCCTCGCCCAGCCCGGTCTCGACATCCGACCCGCTGAACGCAGCGTCTCCGTCGGCCGTCCGAGCGTGGGCAGTCTCGGCCGGGCTCGAAGTGGGCGTCCGAGGTCGACTCCCGAAGCACGTGTTCGACGCCTACGCGGCAGCCCACTGAAGGGGTTCACTCATCCAGGGCAACTCGAACACCTGGGCGTTCCGGGCGGATGCCTCGGCCGGACGGAGGGAGCGCAACGCTGCTCCCGCACGGTAGAACTGGCGAGATCGCGTCGTTGATCCTCGGGGAACGAGAAGAGCCCCCGGTCCAAGCCGGGGGCTCTTCATCGTGTTGCTGGCGGTACCGGTGGGATTTGAACCCACGGTGGAGTTGCCCCCACACATGTTTTCGAGACATGATCCTTCGGCCGCTCGGACACGGTACCGGGAAAGAGTTTACACGATCCGGGAGGCCCGTGATGACACCGCGGGTCGGCTCTCCCTCCACAGGCCGTCACCTGCAGGGCTCTCCCCACACCCACAGGTCCTCCTCGTCTCCGGCAAGACCGGCGGGCGTACCGTCCACGGCATGAGAACCCGCTCGCTCATCGCACTCCTCACCTCCGTCGTCGGCAGCCTCGGCGTCGTCGGTGCCGCAGCCGTCGGTGCCCGCGCCGGCGTGAAGGGCCAACGGGCAGCGGCGCAACGGGTCGTCGACATGCTCCCGATCCACGCCGACTGGTGGCGCGAACGACAGCAACACGAGGGGCAGCTGCTCTACGTGGCGATCGGTGACTCGGCAGCGCAAGGCGTCGGTGCGACCGCACCCGGGCGTGGCTACGTGGGGCTGCTCGCGCGGCGCATCCGGCACCGTTCCCACATGTCGGTCCGGGTGGTGAACCTCAGCGTGTCCGGTTCGACCACGTGGGGCGCGAAGCGTGATCAGCTGCCGAAGCTCCGGCACTACGCGCCCGACATCTGCACGGTGTCGATCGGGGCGAACGACATCGCCGACTTCGACCCGGACAAGTTCGAGCGGAACATCCGGGCGATCTACGGTGCGGTCCCCTCGCACGCCGTGGTGGCCGAACTGCCGTGCATGTTCGTGCCGGACCGGGAGCGCAAGGTTGCGGTGGCGAACGAGATCGTGCACCGGGTTGCCGACGAGTTCGGACTGACGGTGGCGCCGCTGCACACCATCACCAAGCGGGTCGGCCTCCGCCGCACCTTCTTCAACAGCTACGGCGACCTGTTCCACCCGAACGACCGCGGCTACGAGATCTGGGCGAGCGCGTTCGAGCCCGCGGTCGACGCGCGGGTCGACACGGTGGCGGCGATCCGGCACTACCTGTCCGTGCGCGAGGCCGAGAACCTCGGTCGTGACGCCGGGGCGGTGGCGAACGCCCGCGCCGAGCAGGACACCGACGGGGCCGAGGCACTCGACCACGCCTCGCGCCAGGGTCCGGGGCCGGTCGAGCGCCTGCGCCACCGGATGACCGGGTCGATCGCGCTGCCCGACGAACGAGACCAGACGGACGAGTCGGACGAGCCGGGCGACCACGCCGGTGATGTCGGCCGTACGGCCTAGCCTCGACGACATGGCGCGCCCGCAGTCCCTCTACCGTTGCACCGAGTGCGGCTGGACCAGCATCAAGTGGGTCGGCCGGTGCGGTGAGTGCCAGACCTGGGGCACCGTCGAAGACAGCTCGGCGGCGTCGGCGAGCACCCGGGGTACCTCGGCGGTCGCCGTCACCGGCGCCCGGGCCGCGCGACCCATCACCGAAGCCCGCGGCACTTCCGTGCAGCGCTGGCAGACCGGCATCGGCGAGTTCGACCGTGTCCTCGGCGGCGGCGTGGTGCCAGGCGCGGCGGTCCTGCTGAGCGGCGAGCCCGGCGTCGGCAAGTCGACCCTGCTGCTCGAGGTCGCTTCGCGAGCCGCAGCCTCGGGCAAGCGCGTCCTCTACGTCAGCGCCGAAGAGTCCGTCGACCAGGTCCGGCTCCGTGCCGAACGCACCGGGGCGATGCACGACGACCTGTACCTGGCGAGCGAGGTGGACCTCGGCGTCATCATCGGCCAGATCGACCAGGTGCAGCCCGACCTGCTCATCGCCGACTCCGTGCAGACCATCTCGTCGAGCTCGATCGACGGCATCGCGGGTGGCACGTCCCAGGTGCGCGAGGTCGCCTCGACCCTGATCCGCATCGCGAAGGACCGCGCCCTGCCCGTCCTCATCGTCGGTCACGTCACGAAGGACGGCACGATCGCCGGCCCGCGGCTCCTGGAGCACCTGGTCGACGTCGTCTGCCACTTCGAGGGCGATCGGCAGACCGCCCTGCGCTTCGTCCGGGCGCTCAAGAACCGCTTCGGCCCCACCGACGAGGTCGGGTGCTTCGACATGGGCGGCGACGGCATCCACGAGGTCCCCGACCCGAGCGGCCTCTTCATGTCGAAGAACGCCACCCCGGTGTCCGGTACCTGCGTCACCGTCGCACTCGAAGGGCGTCGCGCGCTGCCGGTCGAGGTGCAGGCCCTCATCGTCCCGAGCTCGGCGCCGCAGCCCCGCCGGGTCGTGAACGGCGTCGATGCGTCGCGTGTCGCGATGCTGCTCGCGGTCCTCGAACGCCGTGCCGGCCTCAAACTGTCCGACGCCGACGTCTACGTCTCCACGGTGGGCGGCATGAAGCTCACCGAGCCCGGCGCCGACCTGGCGATCGCGCTGGCCCTCGCGAGCGCCGCACGAGACCGTCCGTATCCGCACACGCTCGCGGCCGTCGGTGAGATCAGCCTCGCCGGCGAGATCCGTCCGGCCACGGGCACGAAGCAGCGCGTGAACGAGGCCACCCGCCTCGGGTTCACGACGGTGCTCGGCTCGGACTCCGGGCACCTGCGCGAAGCCCTGCGTGTGGCGTTCTCGATGACGCAGTCCCCGCGCGAACGCGAACTCGACCGCGCGTTCTGAGGCGCTACGCGCGCAAAGCGGCCAGCAGGTCGGCCGGCGCGGCCTGCATGGTGTGCGGGCCGGCGATGTCGAAGAACACGCCCTCGAGCATGTCGAGGTGGGCGGCCAGGAACTCCTCGAGCCGCGGCCCGTCGTAGACCATGACCTGCCGGATCTTCTCGTCCGGCACCATCGCCGTGTAGGCGTCCGCCGACGAGAACAGCAGCAGGATGCGCTTGTCCGACCCCTCACGGCCGAACACCCGCACCTGCATGTCCTTCTTGCCGGTGACGAGTCGGGGGACGATCACGATGTCGTGGCGGAGCGCGAACGCCACCGCAGCGACGTCCTGCTCCGCGAGGGCTTCCTCGAGCTGTTCGCTCCGGAAGCGCTGTTCCTTGTCTGCCATCAGCTCAATTCCACCAGATTTTCGTCGTTCCGTGACGCACGGGTAGCCAGTCGGCCCAGAGCACGCTAGCCTGATGGGACCGCTTCGGCGGCGCTCAACGTCCGGGCGAGGTGGTTTGCCCCTCAACCCGGGCCCCAGGGTCACTGGCCGACAGGCCTGACCCCGAACCCGTCCCGCCGGCACCTGCCCGCGTGGCGCATCACCCCCGTCGACGTACGTCGGGGTCTCCGTCGGTGCATCTGCACCTTGGCGGAAGCAAGAAAGCTAAGGAAACGCCATCATGGCATCTACCGGTACCGTCAAGTGGTTCAACAACGAAAAGGGCTTCGGCTTCATCGCCCCGGACGACGGCAGCGCTGACGTCTTCGCGCACTTCTCTGCGATTGCTGGCAACGGCTACAAGTCGCTCGAGGAGAACCAGAAGGTGGAGTTCGACATCACCGAGGGCCGCAAGGGCCCGCAGGCGGAGAACATCACCGTCCTCGGCTGATCACATCAGCTTGAACAGGCCCCGTCGTCTTCGGACGACGGGGCCTGTTGCTGTTCCCGGCACCCTGCCAGGCACAGCGCAGCCGGAGCGGATCAGAACCGAGAACCCGGTTACTGCAGGATGAACTGCACCGAGGTCTTCGACTCGAGGTTCCCGACGGCGACCTGCAGGTGGTAGCTCGCTCCCCCGGCGGTGACCGCCGGCCGTGACGAGTCGCACGTCGACGTGGACGAGCGGGTCCGGTCCCAGGCGATCGCCGGGGTCGTGAGCGTCTGACCGGACTTGATCGTGACGTCCTGGTTCGTGCCGCCGGTCTGGCAGTCCTTCGACGACCAGTACTGCTCCTGGCCCGAGCTGATGGTCAGCACCTGCTGCGCCGATCCGAGGTCCAGGTGGCACGAGTTCGTGCCGGAGTTCTTGATCGACATCGCGATCTTCGGGTCCTCGGTGGGGCCGTAGGCCGACTTGTCGAGCACCGGGGTCAGGACGATCTGGTCCTTCGTGCAGGTCGAGCCGTCGGCAGCAGCGGGCTTCGACGCAGAAGCCGAGGCGGAACCCGACGGCCTCGGCGCAGCAGACCGCGAGGACTCAGAACCGGCAGACGATGCACCGGCACCAGACCCCGCAGCAGCAGAGGCCGACGCACTCGGCGCCGCCGACGTGGCCCCGCTCCCCCGCCCGACGACGATGAGCACCACGACCAGGACGACGACCAGCAGCGCCCCGAGCACGAGCGCACGGCGACGCCAGTAGACGACCGGCTTCTCGGGCCCGACGGGGTGACGCAACGACGACATGCGCACAGGGTAGACAACGGTGCGGGCCGCACACGGCCACCCCGCCGGTCGGCACGAGAAAGCGTCAGAGGTTCTTCAGCATGCGGGTGTTGCCGAGGGTGTTCGGCTTGACCCGGGCGAGGTCGAGGAACTCCGCGACCCCTTCGTCCGACGAGCGGACCAGTTCGGCGTAGACATCCGGCGGGACGACGCTCTCGCCGATCTCCAGGTACCCGTGCTTCGCGAAGAAGTCGACCTCGAAGGTCAGGCAGAAGATCCGGGCGACCCCGAGTTCACGGGCGTCGTGCTCGAGCGCTTCGAGCATCCGGTGCCCGACGCGCTTGTGGATCCACTGCTCGTCCAGGGCGAGCGTGCGCACCTCGGCGATGTCGTCCCAGAAGACGGCGAGCGCGCCGCACCCGATGGGGGTGCCGTCGGGCCCTTCGGCGATCCGGAACTGCTGGATCGAGCCGTACAGGGCGACGTTCTCCTTGCCGAGCAGGATGCGCCGGTCGACGTAGGGGGCGATGAGCCGCTGGATGTGCGGGACGTCCGAGGCGAGCGCCGGACGCACGAGGATCCCGTGGTCGTCGCGCTCGTGGAACGCGTGCTTCCCGTGCTCTGTCATCCGCCCCACACTACTGCGCGACGCCGGACGCGCACGCCGTCCGCGACGACGCCCGGACGGTACCGCAGGGGGACAGCGCTGCTGAGTGCCGCCCAGGTCGATCGGCCTACCGTCCGGTGCATGCCTCAGATCATCGAAACCGTCGACGTCAACGTCCCCGTCCGCCCGGCCTACGACCAGTGGACCCGTTTCGAGGAGTTCCCGCACTTCCTCGACGAGGTCGAGAAGATCGTCCAGGTGGACGACAAGACCACCGACTGGACCGTCAAGGTCGCCGGCCAGGAGCGCCAGTTCCGCGCCCTCATCACGGAGCAGCACCCCGACGAGCGTGTCGCCTGGACCGTGAAGGACGGCGAGACCGAGCACGCCGGTGTGGTCACCTTCCACAAGCTCTCCGACACCGAGACGCGCGTGACCGTGCAGATCGACTGGGAGCCCTCCGGCATCCTCGAGAAGCTCGGCTCCGCCGTGGGCGTCGGCGGCCACGCCGTCAAGAAGGACCTGCAGAACTACAAGGAGCGCGTCGAGAACGCGCCGACCCAGCCGGGCTGGCGCGGCGACGTGCAGGCGTAGTCCGCACCACACGACGGACGGGAGGCGCGGTGCCAGTCGGCACCGCGCCTCCCGTTCGTTCGTCCCCCGTTCGGCATCCCCCCATCGAAATGCCGACCTGACGAGCGAGCGCGAGCCTGGCAGAGTGGTGACACCGGCCGACGCGCTGGGTCAGTTTTATCATGTCTGAGACAGATGTGAGAGTGGGGACACGTGATCGAGTACAACGACGACGACGCGCACCGTCGGGAACTGTCGCGCAAACTGCAGCTCCTGATGGACGTCGTCGAGGCCAACTCCGGCCACCGGCCCCCGTACAAGGAGATCGCCGCCGAGATCGAGGCGCAGGGCGCGTCGATGAGCCGCCCGCGCTGGGGCTACATGCTCGGTGGCAACGGTCCGGCCGTCCGTGACCAGCGACTCCTGGCGGCCCTGGCGGCCTACTTCGGCGTCCCGGCCGAGTACCTGACCGACGCGGCCGGCAACACGGACGTGCCGGAGCGGGTGCAGGCGCAGCTGGAGCTCGTGCTCGAACTCCGCAAGCGCGAGGTCGTGGCGTTCGCCACCCGGCGTCTGGGCGAGTTCGCCTCGGCGGACGAGATCCGCGAGTTCACCGACCACCTGCGTCGCCTGGACGAGTCGGGCGGCACATCGTGAGCGGGTACCGCGACCGGTTCGGCGCCCTGCGTCGGCAGACCGAGGCCCGTCGCCGCGTGCAGCGCCTCGGACTCCCCCGCCGCCTGTCCCTGCCGGAGCTGACCGCGCGGGCCGAGGCGGCACTCGGCAAGCCGATCCACGTGCGCACCACCGAGCTGCCGGGCGACCTGTCCGCGCGGCTCATCCAGCGCATCGACCACGCCCTGCTCGAGACCCGCCCCGGCCTGTCCGAGCGCTCCAGGGTGGCCTGCGTGCTGCACGAGCTCGCCCACGTGTTCATGGACGACACCGGCTGCGACCACCAGGCGTACACGGGGCTGCTCACCGGCCGGACGGCGTTCACCCGCTCGCTCGACACCCCGCACGAGCAGGCCGTCGAACTCGTCGCCGATCAGCTCGCGCTGCGGATCGGCCTGCTCGACCCCGAGGGCCAGCCCGGGATCTTCCGGTGACGCGGTGACGCTGCACGTCTGGGGGTCGATCCCGGTCTGGCTGATCCTGGCGGCGCTGGTCGTCCGGCTGATCCTGGTGCGCACCCAGTCGGCCAGCGTCACCTGGCTGATGGTCTGCTGCAGCTGCGTCGCCGTCGGGCTCACGATCAACCAGCCCGACGTCACGACGTTCCTCGCCGGTGTGACGCACGTGCCGAATATCGCCGACCTGATCGGCCGCTGCCTGATGGTGTGCGGCATGTTCGCCCTCGCGCAGTCGGTCGAGGCCGCCGCACGCTCGGCCAAGCTCCTGCGCGCCAGCCGCATCATCGGCTGCGTGCTCGTGCTCATCGCCCTCGTCGTGCTGTTCGGCCTGATCGACGCACCGACCCCGACGGCGCAGTTCATGGTGGTCTACGGCGACCAGGTGCCGACCGCGCTGTACTCGGCGGTCGAGATGACCTACATCGCCATCGTGATCGCCCGGTCGGCCGTCGCCGTGCTGCGCGGGTTCCGGAGCGACGACGGACTCGGCCGCCTGTACTGGCTCTTCGTCGTCGGTGCCGCCGGCCTCGTGCTGCTCGCCGGCATCGCGATCGCCCTCGACGCCGTGCACGTCGCCGGCGCCGACGAAGCGGTCGGGGTCCTGTCGAAGCTCTACACCCCGGTGTTCCTCGGCTCGATGGTCCTGCTCGCAATCGGCGCGGCCGGCGGCGTGCTGCCCGACGCCGCACGGGAGTTCCGCGACTGGCGGGCCGCCCGACGCCGGTTCCGGGCGCTCGAACCGGAACTCCGGCGGCTCGAGACGGCATCGGGCAACACCGGGCTCTACTTCACGATCGTGTGGCAGCGTCGCCAGTGGCGGAGTCGGCAGCACCGGCTCTCCGTCGAGATCGAAGACCGCGCGCGCGAGGCCGGGCAGGACATTCCGGCCGCTGCGACGCTCACCACGGCACGACTCAGGGAGATCACATGACCGGCGCACGCATCACGGCACTCGGCACCGCGGCGGGGGCGGTCGGCACGCTCGGACTCGGCGCCTTCGTCGCACGGCGGCTGCTGTTCCCGACGCCGTACGCGGCGACCGCCACGGTCCGCAGCGCCACGGACACCGAGGTCGAGCTGACCGCCACCCGCGACACCCGCCTGCCGGGCACCTACGACCTGCAGCGAGACGACACCCGGGTGCAGGTCGGCCCGATCGTCGCCGCGACCGGGGCCGGCAGCGACGGCGACACCGTCCGCCGCGGCGTCACCGGCACCGTGGCGACCGGTGACTGGGGCTGGGACGCCCTGCGGTACGACGGACCGGACGACGTGCCCGGCACCGAGCCCGAGGCCGCCACGACCCACGTGGTCCACGTGCACGGGCAGTCCCTCGGGCCGCGCCAGGTCCTGCGCGGTGTCGGGGTCTGGCGGTCGCTCGGCGCCTCGTCCGAGGTCGTCGACACCACCGACCTGCCGCTCCGCTCCCTCGACGCCGGGGCAGCGGACCGCATCGTCGCCGCCGTCCGCGCCGCCCGGGCCCGCGGTGCTCAGCGCGTCGTGCTGCAGGGCTGGTCCGCCGGCGCGCTCGCCTGCTCCGTCGCCGCCGCGCGCGTCGACGTCGACGGACTCGTGGCCGTCTCGCCCCTGCTTGACGTCGCCTCGGCACTCCGCGGGGCCGTCCGTGGGGCGCGCCTGCCCGCGTTCATCGGCACGGTCGCCGCCCGCATCGCGACCACGAACGTGCTGTCACGGCTCGCCGGGGCCCCGACTCCCGTGACGACGACCACCTGGCAGGCCTCGTCGACGCCGACGCTGCTGATCCACTCCGAGGCCGACGCCCTGGTCGCGGTCGACGACGTCGCCGCCGTCGGGGCACAGCAGGGCGCCACCACGGTCACGTTCCGCACGGCACCGCACACGCTCGAGTGGAACGAGGACCCGGAGCGCTGGGAGCGCGCAGTCCGCGACTTCGCCGGACAGCTGCCCGACGCCTCCTGACGCGGCTCCACCCCGGACGTGCAACGGCCCCGGTCTGCGAACAGACCGGGGCCGGCTGCGTCTCGATCCGTTGGGGGGAACCGATCGAGCGCGACGCGCGAGGAGTTGGGGGGAACGTCTCGCGCGTGACCATCACAGTACCCCCGGACGGGGGTCCGTGCCCGCAAGGACGCGCAGATCGGTGATGCGGGATCTGAACGCGACCCGCGAACGGACAGGAGGCCCGGTGCCAGCTGGCACCGAGCCTCCTGTCCGTGGAGTGTCAGGTCCTAGGACTCGATCTCGCCCTGGGGCGTGTCGGTCGCGGCCTCGACCGCGGCTGCACCGGCGAGGACCTCTTCACGGCCCGGCTGACGCCCGGTCTCGAAGTGGAACGCACCGTCGACGAAGTCGACCTTCACGTGGTCACCGGCGTTGAGCTCACCCTGCAGGATGTGCTCGGACAGCTGGTCCTCGACCTCGTGCTGCATCGCGCGACGCAGGGGCCGAGCACCGAGGGACGGGTCGAACCCGACCTTGATGAGCTGCTCCTTGGCCGGCAGCGTGAGCTCGACGGTCATGTCGCGGTCGAGCAGGCGGTCGGCCAGACGCTTCACGAACAGGTCCACGATCTGCAGCAGCTCGGGCTGCGACAGCTGCGGGAACACGATCGTGTCGTCGACACGGTTCAGGAACTCGGGCTTGAAGTGCTTCTTGAGCTCCTCGTTGACCTTGCCGCGCATGCGGTCGTAGCCGACGGCCGAGTCACCCTCGACCTGGAAGCCCACCGGGCCACCGGCGATGCCCTGCGAACCGAGGTTCGTGGTCATGATGATGACGGTGTTCTTGAAGTCGACCACGCGGCCCTGACCATCGGTCAGACGGCCTTCCTCGAGCACCTGCAGCAGCGAGTTGAAGATGTCCGGGTGGGCCTTCTCGATCTCGTCGAACAGGACCACGGAGAACGGCTTGCGGCGCACCTTCTCGGTGAGCTGGCCGCCCTCCTCGAACCCGACGAACCCGGGAGGGGCACCGAACAGGCGGGACACGGTGTGCTTCTCACCGAACTCCGACATGTCGAGGGAGATCAGCGCACCCTCGTCGTCGAACAGGAACTCGGCGAGGGCCTTGGCGAGCTCGGTCTTCCCGACGCCCGTGGGGCCGGCGAAGATGAACGAGCCGGAGGGACGGTTCGGGTCCTTCAGGCCGGCACGGGTACGACGGATGGTCTTGGACAGGGCCGAGATGGCCTCTTCCTGACCGATGACGCGCTCGTGCAGTGCCTTCTCCATGAAGACGAGACGCGAGGTCTCCTCTTCGGTGAGCTTGAACACCGGGATGCCCGTGGCCTGGGCCAGGACCTCGGCGATGATGCCCTCGTCGACGGTGCCGGACGCGGCGACGTCACCCGCACGCCACTGCTTCTCGAGGCGGAGACGCTCGCCGAGGAGCTTCTTCTCCTCGTCGCGCAGGCTCGCGGCCTTCTCGAAGTCCTGCTCCTCGATGGCGGCTTCCTTCGACCCGCGGACCGTCGAGATCTTCTCGTCGAACTCGCGGAGCTCCGGCGGCGCCGACAGGATCGACAGACGCAGGCGAGCGCCGGCCTCGTCGATCAGGTCGATGGCCTTGTCCGGCAGGAAGCGGTCCTGCACGTAACGGTCCGCCAGGTTCGCCGCGGCGACGATCGCACCGTCGGTGATGGACACCTTGTGGAACGCCTCGTACTTGTCGCGCAGGCCCTTGAGGATGTTGATCGCGTGGGGCAGCGACGGCTCGTTGACCTGCACCGGCTGGAAGCGACGCTCGAGTGCGGCGTCCTTCTCGAAGTGCTTGCGGTACTCGTCGAGCGTGGTGGCACCGATGGTCTGGAGCTCACCGCGGGCGAGGAGCGGCTTGAGGATCGAGGCCGCGTCGATCGCGCCCTCGGCTGCACCGGCACCGACGAGCGTGTGGATCTCGTCGATGAAGACGATGATGTCGCCGCGGGTGCGGATCTCCTTCGTGACCTTCTTCAGGCGCTCCTCGAAGTCACCGCGGTAGCGGGACCCGGCGATGAGCGACCCGAGGTCGAGCGAGTAGAGCTGCTTGTCCTTCAGCGTCTCGGGCACGTCGCCCTTGACGATCGCCTGGGCGAGGCCCTCGACGACGGCGGTCTTGCCGACGCCGGGCTCACCGATCAGGACGGGGTTGTTCTTGGAGCGGCGGGAGAGGATCTGCATGACCCGCTCCATCTCCTTCTCGCGCCCGATGACGGGGTCGAGCTTGCCGTCGCGCGCGGCCTGGGTGAGGTTCCGGCCGAACTGGTCGAGGACCTGCGAACCCTGCTGCGCGTTCTGCTGCTGCTCGCCGCCGACGGCGACCGCTTCCTTGCCCTGGTAGCCGGACAGGAGCTGGATGACCTGCTGGCGCACCCGGTTCAGGTCGGCGCCGAGCTTCACGAGGACCTGGGCTGCGACACCCTCGCCCTCGCGGATCAGGCCGAGCAGGATGTGCTCCGTGCCGATGTAGTTGTGGCCGAGCTGCAGCGCCTCGCGCAGGGACAGCTCGAGCACCTTCTTGGCGCGCGGCGTGAACGGGATGTGCCCGGTCGGCTGCTGCTGGCCCTGCCCGATGATGTCCTGGACCTGCTCGCGCACGGCATCGAGCGAGATGCCCAGCGACTCCAGCGCCTTGGCGGCGACGCCCTCGCCCTCGTGGATGAGGCCGAGGAGGATGTGCTCGGTGCCGATGTAGTTGTGGTTGAGCATCTTCGCTTCTTCTTGAGCGAGGACGACAACACGACGGGCCCGGTCGGTGAATCTCTCGAACATGTGCTCTCCCTTGGCCCCTGATGAGCGGAGCCGACGCTGTGCCGGTCTCGTGTGAGTCCGGCCAAGTACTTCGAGAGTAACCAGCGCTCCCCCCGGGGGCTGCCCCTGTTCGCCGTGGGCGTGACCAGGGTGCGTCTTGTGCGCAGTGAGCGAACGACGAGACGGACTGGAGGCCCGTGGCGATCCCGCCACGGGCCTCCAGTCCGCTTGCCGGTCGCGCTGGGTCAGGCGCGCCGCACCGCGCGACGCAGGTCACGTCGGAAACGGCGCGCGTCGACGCCGAGGGCGTCGAGGACGTCGTGCGCCGATCCGGCGAGCGGATCGTCGACCGAGTCGAGCACGGCGAGGACGACGTGCGGCGGTCGGATGCGCTCCGAACGCCCGGCGGTCGTCGCGGCGCGGGCGAGCACGCGCATCGCAGCGGGCGTGCACGCGACGCGGTCGTGTTCTCCGGGGCAGGTGGTGTGGGCGCCGACGAAGGCGCGGATGCCGGAGCGGACGGCGTCGGGGGTGATCCGGTGAGCGTCGAGGACGGGCCGAAAACGGGGCATGCCGGCGCAGAGCGTGACGGCGGCCAACAGCAGGTGTTCGGCGTCGACGAAGCCGAAGCCGGACTCGTGGGATTCGAGGTCGGCGAGCAGCACGATCTCGCGGCCGTGCCGGACGGAAGGGAGGGCGACGGAGAGCTGAGCGGTCTGCATGTATTCAGAATATCTCATGCCTCTGCGGACGACCCGCCCGCATCGGAGGTCCGCTCGGTACGATCCGGTCATGGAGCAGCCCGTCGTCGGCCTCGTCGTCCACCCGACCAAGAACGTGCAGGAGTCCGTGACGACCCTGCAGCGCTGGAACGCGTCCGGCCAGGGCGAGCTGCTCGCCCGCCGCGCGGACGCCCAGCGCATCGGCGGCGGGGTCGACGTGGTCGACGACGACGACTTCACCGACCGCGTCGACCTGGTCGTGGCCCTCGGCGGCGACGGCACCATGCTCGGCGCGATGCGGCTCGTGGCGAAGCGCCCGGTGCCCGTCCTCGGGGTGAACTACGGCAACGTCGGGTTCCTGGTCGAGATCGAGCCGCCCGAGCTCGAGAGCGCGCTCGAACGACTGTCCGCCGGCGAGTACCAGCTCGAGCCGCACCACGCGCTCGAGGCCAGGTTGTCCTGGGGCGGTGCCCGCACCGACTACCTGGCGTTCAACGACCTGACCATCGTGCGGCGGCCCGGCGCCGGGCAGGTCTCGGCCGACCTCAGCGTCGGGGGCCTCGGGTACGGGTACTACCGGGCCGACGCCATCGTCGCCTCAACCCCCGCCGGCTCGACCGCGTACAACTACGCCGCCGGTGGGCCCGTGCTCTCCCCCGCACTGTCCGGCTCCGTGGTGACGCCGGTCGCGCCGATGGCCGGGATCGACCGATCCGTGGTGCTCGCCGCGCGGGAGCGCTACCGGTTCGACATCGCCGAGGGCACCAGGAGCGCAGCGCTCGAGGTCGACGGGCTCGTGGTCGGCGAGGTGGCCACCGGGGCGCAGATCGACATGCGGCTCCGCAAGGACGCCGGCAGTGTGGTGCGCCTCGACGCCGAGCGGCACGGGCGTACCGGGCGGGTGAAGCTCAGCCTGCTCGACCTGCCGGTGCGGCCAGACCAGTTGGTCGAGCTCATCCCGAGCGACCTGCGGCAGAAGCTCCGGCGCGAGATCGACGACTGACGCCGCGTCGGTGCTGGCCCTGGCCCTGGCCCTGGGACCGGCCCGGGCCCCGGGGACGTGAATGGCCCGCTCGAGCAGTGCTCGAGCGGGCCGTCCCATCACCCCACCGGATCGTCTTCCCACAGAACGACCCGGTTTCCCCGCGCCGGCACGGGTGAACGTACCGGCCGAAGTCCGCTGACCTAGTTGGTCAGGTACAGCTGCATGTCCTGCGAGACCGCCTTGGCGAACAGACGCAGCTTGGCGCGCGACTCCACGCGGCTGACGGCCTGGCGCGTCGTGTGCACGATCTTCGAGATCTCGTCGAGGGTCATCGGCTTGTCGTCGTCCAGGCCGTAGCGCATGCGGATGACGTTCGCCTCGTCGCTGGGCAGCTCGGCGACGATGGAGCGGATGTCGCGGTGCAGCAGCGTCGTCTCGGTGAGCTCGTTCGGGCTCGCGGCGTCCTCGTCCTCGATGAAGTCACCGAGTTCGCTGTCGTCGGAGTCGCCGACCACGGTGTGGATCGAGACCGGCTCGTGCGAGCGGCCCTTGAGGTCGACGAGCTCCTCGACGCTCATGCTCAGCTCGGCGGCGACTTCCTCCGGCATCGGCGCACGGCCGAGGTCGACGGTCAGGTCACGCTCGGTGCGCGAGATCTTGTTGATGAGCTCGACGGTGTGCACCGGGATGCGGATCGTGCGTGCCTTGTCGGCGAGACCACGCGAGATGGCCTGGCGGATCCACCAGGTGGCGTAGGTCGAGAACTTGTAGCCCTGCGTGAAGTCGAACTTCTCGACCGCACGGACCAGGCCGAGGTTGCCTTCCTGGATGACGTCCATGAAGGGCAGGCCGCGCTGCGAGTACCGCTTGGCGATGCTCACGACGAGGCGGAGGTTCGAGGTGATCATGCGCTCCTTGGCGCGCTCACCGTCACGGACGAGCCAGCGGAGTTCACGCTGCAGGGTCTTCGCGAGACCCTTCTCGGTGGCGAGCTTCTCTTCGGCGAAGAGCCCGACCTCGATGCGGCGTGCGATCTGCGCTTCTTCCTCGGCGGTGAGGAGCGAGAGACGGCCGATGTGACGGAGGTAGTCGCCGACCTGGTCGACCGAGGCGCCGCGGACACCGGCGAGCTGCTCGTCGGCCTCGACCTCGGTGTCGAGGGAGGTGGTGGCGGACTCGGCGGTCGCGGTCTTCGATGCCGATGCCTTCTTGGTGGCGGTGCGGCGGGTGGTGCTGGGTGCAGCCGTTGCGATCGTCATGGTGTTTCTCCCTGCGTTCGACGGTGATGGCTTCGTGGGGCGTTGCCGGGGGGTGCTGATGAGTAAAGCGGCCCGGAGGTGTACCCCACAAATCGTTCGGAGCGATTCTCAGGGTTCTCCGTGCTTCGTCATCGAAAGCGTCCCCCGCGGGGTACAGCCCACCGACAGTCTGGTCCCCCATTCGGCCCTAGTTCAAGCGGATAACGCCGTGTTTCCGGCGTTGCAGGCGTGTTTCACCAGCGTTTCCGATCGTGTACCCCAGGCGACTGCGTACTCCGGACATGCAAAAGGGGTACGTCCGACCGGATCAGTGCGATCTGGTCGTCGTACCCCGAATACCGAATGGGTGGGGGTCACCAGGAGGGTTCGAGCCACCCGTCCCGGCGCTTGGAGACCTCGAGGTCTGCGTCTCGGTCGAACTCGTCGTACTCGCTCTCGATGTCGCCGACGAGGCTGCGGCCCGTGAAGGGATGTGCGGTGGTTGCCATGCGGACGATGCTCACCCCGGCACGCGTCGGCGAGGTGAACGGTGCGTGACGGTCCGTCGGCGCTCAGACGTCGAGGTCGTCGACGTCGCCCTCGTCGTCGGGGGCTCCGCCGTCGGCTCCGCGGTCGGTTCGATCGGCACCGTCGGGCAGGCCGGACGCGCGGGACACCGAGTGCCCGAAAGCGTCCTCCACGTCGAGGTCGTCGAGGTCGTCGAGGTCCTCGACGGGTTCCGGGAAGGTCGGCATGCGCGACAGCGTCACACCGCGCGGTGAACGCCGGGTGAAGTCAGCGAAAGGACGTGCGCGCCGGACAGCGCGCGGGGAGCAAGGTGCTGCGGCTGTGGCTACTCGGCCGACGTCGGAGCCGGCGCGGGGCGACCGTGCTCACGCTCGAAGCGGGCACGCTCCTCGGCCTCGACCTTGGCGTACGCGGCACGCTCGGTCCGGTCGGCACGCATGATCGCGCGCATCACGAACCAGAAGATCAGGCCGACGACGATGGTCGGCGTCAGGGCGAAGACGATCCCGCTTACGACTCCTTCAGGCACCCGAGCATCGTACCCCGGTGGACCGGGAGTTACTTGACCAGCGGGAACAGGATCGTCTCGCGGATGCCCAGGCCCGTGATGGCCATGAGCAGGCGGTCGATCCCCATGCCCATGCCGCCCGACGGGGGCATCGCGTGCTCCAGTGCCCGCAGGAAGTCCTCGTCGACGCGCATCGCCTCGAGGTCACCGCCGGCCGCGAGCTTCGCCTGCTCGACGAACCGCTCCCGCTGCACGACCGGGTCGACGAGCTCCGAGTACGCCGTGCCGAGCTCGAAGCCGCGGACGTACAGGTCCCACTTCTCGACGACGCCCGGACGCGTGCGGTGCTGCCGGGTGAGCGGCGAGGTGTCGACCGGGAAGTTCATCACGAAGGTCGGGCGGTCGAGCGAGTCGATGACGAAGTGCTCCCAGAGCTCCTCGACGTACTTGCCGTGCGTGGCGTGGGCGACCTCGACGCCCTCGGCCTCGGCGAGCGCCTGCAGCTCGGACAGCGGGGTCTCCGGGGTGATCTCGCGCCCCGCGGCCTCGGACAGCGAGCCGTACATGTCGATGCGGGGCCACTCGCCACCCAGGTCGTAGGTGCTGCCGTCGGGCAGGGTGACCTCGAGCGCACCACCGGTGACCGCGCGGGTCGCGTTCTGCACGAGCTCCTGCGTCAAGTCGGCCATCTGCTCGTAGTTGCCGTACGCCTGGTACGCCTCGACCATCGCGAACTCGGGCGAGTGCGACGAGTCGGCGCCCTCGTTCCGGAAGTTGCGGTTGATCTCGAACACCCGGTCGATGCCACCGACGACGGCACGCTTCAGGAACAGCTCGGGTGCGATGCGCAGGAACAGCTCGGTGTCGAAGGCGTTCGAGTGCGTCACGAACGGTCGGGCCGAGGCGCCGCCGTGCTGGGTCTGCAGCATCGGGGTCTCGACCTCGAGGTACTCGTGCGCGGTGAAGGTCTGGCGGAGCGAGGCCATCACGGCAGCGCGGGCACGCACGGTGGCGCGGGCCTCGTCGCGGACGATGAGGTCGAGGTAGCGCTGGCGGACCCGCGTCTCCTCGTTGAGCTCGTTGTGCAGGTTCGGCAGCGGCAGGATCGCCTTCGCCGCGATCGCCCAGTCGTCGACCATGATGGACAGCTCGCCGCGGCGCGAGGAGATCACCCGCCCGTGCACGAACACGTGGTCGCCCAGGTCGACGAACTCCTTCCAGCGGGCGAGGGACTCGTCTCCCACCTCGGCCAGGGAGACCATCGCCTGGATGCGCGAGCCGTCGCCCGACTGCAGGGACGCGAAGCAGAGCTTGCCGGTGTTGCGCGAGAACACCACACGACCAGCGATGCCCACGACGTCCTGGGTCTCCTCGCCGGTCTCCAGGTGCGCGTACTGCTCGCGCACGGCCGGGATCGTCGTGGTGATGGGGAGCTCGGCGGGGTACGCCTCGATGCCCGACTCCAGCAGCTTCGCCCGCTTGTCGAGCCGGACCTGTCGCTGCTCGCTGGTCTCCTGCTCGGCCAGTGCGGCGGCGGCGGCGATCGCGGTGTCGGGGGTGACGGTCTCGTCGGTCATGCGGGTGCGGCTCCGATGGTCGTGGGGGTCGGGGGAAATGCTACCCGCGCCGCGGTCCCGCCCCCGAACCGTGGCCGCCCGGCCCACAGTTCCCGCCCCCTCGGCTGAATTGAGCGGTGGGTCCCGACCACCCCGGGCTGCAGAGCTACGGGCTGCCGGGCTGCCGGGCTGCCGGGCTGCCGGGCTGCCGGAGCCGAGACCGCGGTCACGACACCCCGCCCGCACCACGCCCGCCGGTCACGATCCGCCGCCCGGAGCGCCCCCGACCGACACTTCACGACCACTCGGGCGGACTGAGCGGGGAGTCTTGACCAGCCGGAGTTCCCGAGCCCGCCGGAACAGGAGCCGAGACTGGGGTCACAACTCTCCGCATGCGTCAGGCCCACCGGTCACAATCTGTCGGCTTGAGCACGCGCAACCGACAGGTCGTGACCACTCGGGCGAACTGAGCGGGGAGTCTTGACCAGCCGGAGTTCCCGAGCCCGCCGGAACAGGAGCCGAGACCGCGGTCACAACTCCCCGCATGCGTCAGGCCCACCGGTCACAATCTGTCGACTTGAGCACGCGCAGCCGACAGGTCGTGACCATTCGGCGGAACTGAGCGGGGAGTCGCGACCTCTCGAGCGCCCGGCCCCGACTTCCTCCCCGCGCCGCGGCCCGCCCCCGAACCGCTAGAGCGTCGACTGCCCGTCGGCGGCGGTGAGCGCGTTGTCGACGGCGGAGCGGACGAGCGCACCGAGGACACGACCCGGGTGTTCGACGCCGATGCCGGACAGGGTGCCCGCCGACTGGTCCACGATCGCGGTCGAGAAGCTCACGGCGGCCCCCACCGCATCGGCGTAGGCGGGCCGGTCGCCCTCGGCCACGACGAACGGTTCGGCGCCCATCTCGACCACGAGCGCCTGCGCGATCGGCAGGACGGGCGCCGGTGCGGTCACCGCGCAGTACGCGTCGCGCAGCCGGGACAGGTCGACGCTCGTGCCTGTGAAGGCCATCGCGGGGTGGATCGCCAACGGGATCGCACCGGCAGCCATCGCCGGGGCGAGGATGCCGACGCCGTGGTCCGGGCTGGTGTGCACGACGAGCTGCCCCGGCTGCCAGATCCCGGCGTCCGCCAGACCCTGCACGAGCGAGGCGAGCTGGTCGTCCGGCACCGCGAGCAGCACGAGTTCGCTCCGCTCCACCAGGTCCGGCGTCGCGAGCACCGGGGCGCCCGGCAGCATGGCCTCGGCGCGGTCACGGCTCTCGTCGGACACGGCGGTCACCCCGACGACGGCGTGCTCCGCGTTCGCGAGAGCCGCTCCGAGGACGGGTCCGACCCGTCCGGCGCCGACGATGCCGACCCCGAGACGCCCGGCCCTCATCGTGCGGCTCCGGTCGGGGGGACGTCGCCCCAGCCGGCAGGGACGGCACCGGACCGGTGGTCCGCCGTCGGTCCGGCAGGGGCTCCGGACCCGGGCACGGTGTCGGCCGCAGCGTGCGTGGCCGTCGCGGGACGGGCCTCCCGTTCGCGCCAGCGGTGTGTCGTGTCGACCGCTGCGGCCTGGACGGCACGCTGCGTCGTCTCCGACCACAGGCGCTGCGCGTCACGCGCGTCGAGCGCGCCGACACGGGCCGAGACCGGACCGGCCACGGTGTGGACGTGGACGGCTGCGAGCCGCAGGGCACGCTCGAGCGGACCCTGCTCGACCTTGACGCTCTGCACCCGGGGCAGCGGCACGATGACGAGCGAGCGCCACACGGCACCGAGCCGCAGCAGCACCGCACCCTGCACGAACCGGTAGCCGTTGCGCCGGAACGCGAACGGACGGAGCCAGGCGCCACGTCGTGGGGAGTGCACGAAGCCGCCGCGGTCGCCCGAGGTAGTGAGGCTGTCGTCGACGACGTCCACGGCTTCGGCCGCACCCTCGCGCAGGGCTTCCTGCGACGCTTCCGGGCCGGCGACGACGGCGCCGACGAGCCCGGGCAGGATGATGTCGAGGACCTCGCGGACGTCCGCCGTGGTGCCCACGGGCAGCACGATCGAGGACACCTGCTGGTTGCTCGACGCCCCGTTGCCGGCGCTCGTCGCACGGTTGATGCGGATGTCCCACCAGCCGAACGGACGCCACAGCAGCGGCTGCGCGACGCTGACGGCGTGGATGCGGCCGGGCGGCAGCGTCTCGTTCGACGTCGAGACCAGCCCGAAGCCGATCCGGATGCCGTCGCGGGTCTCGGCGATCGTGTACTGCAACGAGCGGGAGAACTTGCGGACGTAGTAGCCACCGGCACCGAGCACGGCGGGGAACAGCCCGAACAGCAGGCCGTACTCGCCGGTGACGGCGACGCTGACGATCATCGCGGTGATGACGAGCACGAGGAACAGCGTCGTGCCGGACAGCAGCATCGACGCGATGAGGCGACCGGGGCGCACCTTGACGATGCGGGTGGCGTGCACGGCTGCCGGGTCGAGCTCGGGCGAGAACATCTCGTCGACGCGGTCCTGCAGTGCTCCGTGCGACTGCCGCGACGGACCACCGTGGCCGTCGTCGTCCTTCGCGCCGGACGCCAGCACCAGGATCCGCTGCCGCAGGTCGTCGGCGGCACGGGCCCCGAGGTAGGCGAGCTGCACGTTGGCGTCGTTGCCGGCCTGCGCGATCTCGAGCTTGGCGGTGCCGAACACCCGGGGCACGAGCGGCCGCTGGATGTTGATGCCCTGGATCCGGTCGAGCCGGGCCTTCCGGTGGTTCCGGAACAGCACGCCCGAGCGCACCTCGACGATCTCGCCGGTGACGCGGAACTCGTGCATGCGCCAGGACAGGTAGAACAGCCCGATCAGCACCACGAGCAGCACCACGATGCCGAGCAGGACCCAGCCGACGACGCCGTGCTCGTACACGTACCGGACCGGGTCGCCGTCCTCCTGCTGCTCGCCCGGGATGAAGAACTCGACGAGCCGGTCACGCAGGCTGTTCAGCACGTAACCGAGGATGACGATGAGGAAGATCCCGCCCTTGAGCAGCGGGGTGAGCGGGTGCAGGCGGTGCCACTCGCCGTCGGTCAGGGGTGCCGCGGCGGCCGCGTTGCCCCGGGTGGGCGGCGCGGGCGGAGCGGGTGGCGGGGTGCCCGGTCGGAAGGTCACGGACGACCCCTACAGTCCGGCGCGACGGGACTCGGCGAGCTCGACGAGGCGGTCGCGCAGCTCGTCGGCGTCCGCTGCCGGGACACCCGGGATCCGGACGTTCGTGGCGGCGGCGGCGGTGACGAACTTCAGCTCGCTCATGCCGAGCGCCCGGTCGAGCGGCCCGCGGGCGACGTCGACGAGCTGCATCCGGCCGTACGGGACCGCCGTGAACCGCTGCCACATGAGCCCGCGGCGCACGACCAGGTCGTCGTCGCGGAGCGCGTAGCCGATGGCCCGGACCCGTCGGGGTGTGAGCGCAGCGGTGATCGCCGTGACGACCGCGACCACGATGCCGATGGTGAGCCACACGGTGCCGGCTCCGGAACCGAAGCCGCCCGTGACGATCCCGATGAGCACGCAGCCCGCGGTGAGCACGACACCGATCACGAGCGTGGCGATGAGTTCGGTCCACACGAGCTTCGCGGACACCCGCTGCCAGGCGATCCCACCGAGGCCGAGGCCGGGCTCGTCGAGTCGTTCACGCGGCATCGCGGGCCTCCTGGGGTTGCTCGGTCAGTTCACCGTCGTCGAACCGTTGCGGGGATCATCACGGTCGTCGTCGTCACCCGGGGGTGCGATGCACATCCGCTCCGCCACGAGTGCGCAGACCGTCAGGACGATCCCGCCCCCGACGGCGATCACGTTCGGCAGGGTCGAGCCTAGCGAAGGCGTCGCGGAACGGGTGAGCAGGTACAGCACGAGGCCGAGGGCGAACCCGCCCAGCAGCGTGCCGCAGATGCTGGACGCCTTCGCGAGCACGACGACCCGCGTCGCGTAGAGCGGGTCGACCGGCCGCTGGCGTCCGGCGCCGTCGCGCGCGTGTCGGCGCACCGGGCGCGCCATGAGCACGACGGCGACACCGATGAACGCGAGCGTGATGCCGAGCGGGACCGAGAACAGGAACGTCGGCAGCTGGCGCGACGCCAGGACGGCGTCGAGCGCGAAACCGGCGACCACCGTCACGACGGCGACGCTGAGCAGCGTGGAGGCGCGGGTGGGCTTCATGCGCTGGTCGCGCTCCCCGCCGGCCGGGAGGCCCGTGCCGGCTCCGCGAACAGGCGCGGCTCGTCGACGCGCTCGGTGTCGTCCCCGACGGCGGCGAGCAGGTCGGCCACCGGTCCGACACCGGGCAGGACGGCCTCGGGGTCGGCGTCGAGCCACGGGGCGAGCACGAACGCGCGCTCCGCCGCCCGGGGGTGCGGCACGACCAGGGTGTCCGTGGCGATCCGCAGGTCGTCCACCGCGACGACGTCGAGGTCGAGGGTGCGGTCGCCCCACCGGACCTCGCGCGTGCGGCCGTGGGCGTCCTCGATGCCGTGCAGGGCGTCGAGGAAGGCCTGTGGCTCGAGGTCGGTGTCGACGACCACGACGGCGTTCCGGTAGCGGGGCTTCGACGTGTCGAGGCCCTCGAGGGTCACGGCGACCGACTCGACCTCGCGGCTCGAGGCCACCGGCTCGACCCCGGGCAGGGCGGCGATCGCGGTGGCGGCGGCGCGGAGCGTGCTCCCCCGGTCGCCGAGGTTCGCTCCGAGGGCGACGACGACCCGGTGGGTCATTCTTCTTCCTCGTCCGGCACCGTGGCGCCGCGGGTGCGTCGGATGGTGATCGAGACGTCGGTGAACGGCACGGTGATCGGGGCCTGCGGCTTGTGCACCGTGACCTCGGTCGCCAGCGCGGCACGGTGGGTGAGCACGGCCGCGGCGATGCGCTCGGCCAGCGTCTCGATCAGGTCGACCGGGTCGCGTTCGATCTCGGCGACGACCTGCTCGGCGAGGACGCCGTAGTGCACGGTGGCGTCGAGGTCGTCGCTGCCCGAGGCGGCACGGGCGTCGAGCTCCACGGCGACGTCGACGACGAAGTCCTGGCCGTCCTCGCGCTCGTGGTCGAAGACGCCGTGGTGTCCGCGGGCGCGGACCCCGGTGAGTCGGATGGTGTCGTTCACGATCGAGCTGCCCTCCAGGCGTCCCAGACGTCGAGCACGGCACGGGTCGGTGCCGGGTCGTGCACGCGCACACCCCACGCGCCGCGTTCGGCGGCGAGCAGGCTGATGGCGGCGGTGGCGAGGTCGCGCTCCCTGGGCGGAGCGCCCTCGGGGCTCCCGACACCGTCGAGGAACCGCTTGCGCGAGGCGGCGACGAGCACCGGCAGGCCGATCGAGGCGAAGCGCTCGTAGCCGGCCAGGATCTGCCAGTTCTGCACCCCGTGCTTGGCGAAGCCGAGGCCCGGGTCGATGACGACCTGCTCCTGCCGGACGCCGAGCACGATGAGTTCGGCGACCCGGAGCTCGACCTCGCGCCGGACCTCTTCGACCGCGTGGGTGTACTCGGCGTTGCGGTACATCCGGTCGCTGTGGCCGCGCCAGTGCATGACGACGAAGCCGACGCCCGTCGACGCCACGACCCGGGCCATGTCCGGATCGGCGAGGCCGCCGGAGACGTCGTTGACGATGGCGGCGCCGAGGTCGACCGCGCGCTCGGCCGTCGCGGCGTTCATGGTGTCGACGCTGACCGGGATCCCCTCGGCCACGAGCTGCTGCACGATCGGCAGCACACGTTCCTGCTCGACCGGCACGGGCACGCGCTCGGATCCGGGCCGGGTGGACTCACCACCGACGTCGATGACGTCCGCACCGGCGGCGACGAGGTCACGTGCGTGCTGCACGGCGGCGTCGTAGGCCTGGTGCAGCCCACCGTCGCTGAACGAGTCGGGGGTGACGTTGAGGATGCCGAGCACCCGGGTGCGCTCCTCGGCCGGACCACCACGGTCACGGCGACGGCCGGTCACGACCTCCGGCACCGGCTGGGGTGCACGGAGGTCGATCGCGACCGTCGCCGGTTCGGCGGCGGCGGCGCGGGCACGACTCACCTCGGCGAGTCGACGCTCTCGTCGCGTCGGCAGCTCGGTCATGCCGGCCTACGCGGGGGCGATACCCGGGTTGCCGAACGGGCGACGACGGGTCTTCGAGGTCGACTCGGAGTCCGACGGGTCCGCTGCGGTCGAGGCGGCCTTGCCGGGCACGTCGATCGCGGGCAGGTTGCTGACCGGGCGCTTGTCGCTGGAGAGCCACTGCGGGCGCTCCGGCAGCTTGCGGACGTCCTTGAAGATCTCCACCAGCTCCGGGGCGTCGAGCGTCTCCTTCTCGAGGAGCTCGCCGGCCAGGCGGTCGAGGATGTCGCGGTTGTCGTTGAGCACCTGGTAGGCCTCGTCGTGCGCGGCCTCGAGCAGGGCGCGGGTCTCGGCGTCGACCGTCTGGGCGATGGTCTCCGAGTAGTCGCGACCGGTGCCACCGCTCATGTCACGGCCGACGAACGGCTCGCTCGAGCCGGACCCGAGCTTGACGGACCCGACGGCCTGGCTCATGCCGTACTCGGTGACCATCTTGCGGGCGGTGCCGGTGGCCTTCTCAATGTCGTTCGAGGCGCCCGTGGTCGGGTCGTGGAACACGATCTCCTCCGCGACGCGACCACCCATGGCGTAGGTGAGCTGGTCGAGGAGCTCGTTGCGGGTGACCGAGTACTTGTCCTCGAGCGGGAGCACCATCGTGTAGCCGAGGGCACGGCCGCGGGGCAGGATCGTGATCTTCGTGACCGGGTCGGTGTGCCGCATCGCCGCTGCCGCCAGGGCGTGGCCGCCCTCGTGGTACGCGGTGATCAGGCGTTCCTGGTCGGACATGATCCGGGTCCGGCGCTGCGGGCCGGCCATCACGCGGTCGACGGCCTCGTCGAGGGCACGGTTGTCGATGAGCTGCGCGTTCGAGCGGGCGGTCAGCAGGGCCGCCTCGTTCAGGACGTTCGCCAGGTCGGCACCGGTGAAGCCCGGCGTCTTGCGGGCGAGCAGCTCGAGGTCGACGCTCGCGGCGAGCGGCTTGCCCTTCGCGTGCACCTCGAGGATCTGCTTGCGGCCGGCGAGACCCGGGGCGTCGACGCCGATCTGGCGGTCGAAACGGCCGGGGCGCAGGAGCGCGGGGTCGAGCACGTCCGGACGGTTCGTCGCGGCGATGAGGATGACGTTCGTCTTGCCGTCGAAGCCGTCCATCTCGACGAGGAGCTGGTTCAGCGTCTGCTCGCGCTCGTCGTTGCCACCGCCGATGCCGGCACCACGGTGACGACCGACGGCGTCGATCTCGTCGATGAAGACGATGGCCGGCGAGTTCGCCTTGGCCTGCTCGAAGAGGTCACGGACACGGCTCGCACCGACACCGACGAACATCTCGACGAAGTCCGAACCGGAGATCGAGTAGAACGGCACGCCGGCTTCACCCGCGACGGCGCGGGCGAGCAGGGTCTTGCCGGTTCCGGGAGGGCCGTAGAGCAGCACGCCCTTCGGGATCTTCGCCCCGACGGCCTGGAACTTCGCGGGCTCCTTGAGGAACTCCTTGATCTCGTGCAGTTCCTCGATCGCCTCGTCGGCACCCGCGACGTCGGCGAACGACACCTGCGGGTTCTCCTTGTTGTTGATCTTGGCCTTCGACTTGCCGAACTGCATGACCTTCGAGCCGCCGCCCTGGGCGCTCGAGAGCAGGAACCAGAACAGGGCACCGATGATCAGGAACGGGAGCAGGATGCCGAGCAGCGACAGGAACCAGTTGCCCTGTTGCACGGTGTCGTTGTAGCCGTCCGGCAGGTTGGAGTCGTTGACCGCCTGCACCACTTCTTCGCCGCGGGGCGTGGAGTAGTAGAACTGCTCCTGCTTATCGCCGTCCTTCAGGACGAGGTCGACCCGCTGCTCGGTGGAGTTGATGGTCGCGGACGAGACCTTGTCATCGGAGAGCTGCTCGAGACCCTTCTGGGTGTCGATCTGTTGCGTGCTGCCCTGGCTGATGACGCTCCAGCCGATGAAGATGCCCGCCAGCGCGATCAGCACGTAGAGGTACGGGCCGCGGAAGATGCGCTTGAAGTTCATGTGATCCGGGCGCGAGTGCCCGACACCTTTCTCTGCCGAAGTTGCGTGCAGGTCAGCATACGGCCGCGATTCTGTGGCGAGAATGGGTGTCCTCTGCGGGCGAACTCACCCCCGGGCCAGAGTCGGCCGAGTGCGACCCGAGCGCGGCGTGCCGCCCGTCAGGAGTAGACGTGCGGAGCGAGGACGCCGACACCGCGCAGGTTGCGGTAGCGCTCGTCGTAGTCCAGGCCGTACCCGACCACGAAGGCGTCGGGGATGTCGAAGCCCACGTACTTCACGTCGACCTCGACCTTGGCGGCCTCGGGCTTGCGCAGCAGGGCGACGATCTCGACGCTCGCGGCACCGCGGGACTGCAGGTTCTGCTTGAGCCACGACAGGGTCAGACCGGAGTCGATGATGTCCTCGACGATCAGGACGTCACGGCCGTGCAGGTCGGTGTCCAGGTCCTTGAGGATCCGCACCACACCGGACGACTTCGTGCCGGAGCCGTACGACGACACCGCCATCCAGTCCATCCGAGCCTGCATCTTGAGGTGGCGCGAGAAGTCCGCCATCACCATGACGGCACCCTTGAGCACCCCGACGAGCAGCGGGTCGCGGCCCGCGTAGTCGGCGTCGACGACCGCCGCGAGCTCGGCGAGCTTCTCGTCGATCTGCTCGGGGGTGAAGAGCACTTCGGACAGGTCTGCCTGGACGTCGGAGAGTTCCACCACGCCAGCCTAACCGGCGCTGAACTCGATGCGGTCGCCGGTCCGCGTGGCACGGACGCCCGGCAGGTCGATCGGGCCCTGTCCGCTCCAGTCCGTGACCAGCCGGCAGACCTCGAGCGTCTGCACGCGCGACAGCGTCACCCCGAACTCGCTCTCCACCGCCAGGCGCACGAGTCGCTGCCGGAGCGCCGGCGGGTTCGCCCCGAGCGCCCGCACCGACAGCGAGATGCCCGCCTCGGAGTGCTCGGCGATGTCCTCGGCGATCTCCTCGGCGAAGTGGTCGAGGGCGGCGGAGTCCTCGCGCAGCTGGTCGGCCGTGCGGGCCAGGGCCTCGGGCACCCCGGCACCGAGCTCCCGTTCGAGCACCGGGAGCAGGGTGTTCCGCACGCGCACCCGTGCGTACGCGGGGTCGTCGTTCTGCGGGTCGTGCCACGGCGCCAGCCCCGCTGCGGCGCACGCCTGCCGGGTCGTGTGGCGCCGGACCGACAGGAGCGGCCGGCCGTACGCCGGACCGCCGTCGCGTCGGGCGAGCGGTTGCATGCCGGACAGGCTGTCCGGCCCGCTGCCGCGCAGCAGGCCGAGCAGCACGGTCTCGGCCTGGTCGTCCAGGGTGTGGCCCAGCAGCACCAGGGGTGACCCGGTGGCGGCCGCGACCTCGGCGATCGACGCGTGGCGGGCCTCCCGGGCGGCGCCTTCCGGACCACCGTCGGAGCCGACCGAGACCCTGCGGACCGTCACCGGGTCGAGTCCCAGCTCGGATGCCTGCCGGGAGGCGCGGCTCGCGACCGCCTCGGAACCCGCCTGGAGCGCGTGGTCGACGACCACTGCCCCGGCCCGCAGACCCTGCTTGCCCGCTTCGAACGCGGTGGCCGCCGCCAGGGCGAGGGAGTCCGGTCCACCGCTCAGTGCGACGAGGACCAGGTCGCCTGCGGCGACCACACCGTCGTCGACGGCTGCGGCGAGCAGGTCTCGGACCGCCAGGCGGGTCTCGGCGACGGCGGGGTCGAGCCGGGGACGCGGAGAGTTCACCCGGTAACGTTAGCCGCGCTTTCGCAACACACGACAGTCCCCGAAGCAGACACAGGAGCGCAACATGGCCGCGTACGACGTCGTCGTCGAGATCCCCAAGGGCAGCCGCAACAAGTACGAGGTGGACCACGAGACCGGTCGCGTCTACCTCGACCGCGTGCTGTTCACCTCGTTCGTCTACCCCACCGACTACGGGTTCTTCGAGAAGACCCTGGCCGACGACGGTGACCCCGTGGACGCGCTGCTGCTGCTCGAGTTCCCGACGTTCCCCGGCGTCGGCGTCAAGGTCCGCCCCGTCGGCGTCTTCAAGATGAGCGACGAGGCCGGCAACGACGAGAAGGTCCTCGTCGTCCCCGCCAAGGACCCGCGCTGGGCACACATCCAGGACATCTCGGACGTGCCGGAGCAGACGAAGGCCGAGATCGCGCACTTCTTCGAGCGCTACAAGGACCTCGAGCCGAACAAGTGGGTCAAGGCCGAGGGCTGGGGCGACGCCGCCGAGGCCGAGCGCATCGTGCAGGCCGGTCAGGCCGCGTACGTGCCCGGCTCGCACTGACGATCCCCTGACGACGAACGGCGCCCGCTCTCCATCCGGAGGGCGGGCGCCGTTCTGTGGTGTGCGGGGCGCGCGGCCTCGACCATCGTGCCGTAGCTCGTCACGATCGAGTCGTGGTACGCCCCCGACGCCGTGCCGTTCGACGAGTAGAACAGGATGTCGCCGGGCTGGCGCTGGGACAGCGGGACGAGGCGGCCGATCGACTTGAAGTAGTTGTACTGCCAGACGACGTTGTGGCCGCCGGTCGCGATGCCCTGCGAGCTGTAGGCCATCATCACGAGGCCGGAGCAGTCCCAGGTGTTCGGGCCGGCGCCGCCGAGGACGTACGCCTTGCCGAGCTGACCGCGGGCGTAGGAGATCGCGCCGGCGGCCTTCGAGGGGCTACTCGGGGCCGGTGCGATCTCCTACGCCCGCGGTCAGCTC
>NZ_QKSE01000009.1:0-172450 GCF_003234595.1 Curtobacterium sp. MCPF17_051
GTAGGCGCGTCCAAGGCGGACTGGAGGCCCGTGGCGGGATCACCACGGGCCTCCAGTCCGCCTCGGAGTCGCGTCAGCCGCGCTCGGTGTCGTCCCCGACGTCGACGTCACCCCGGGCGTCGTCGGGTTCATCGCGATCGCGCTCGTCGCGATCGTGACGATCCTGCTCGTGGTGGACATGACCCGACGCATCCGTCGGACCCGCTACCGCGCCGAGGTGCGCGAGCGGCTCGAGGCTGAGGAGAACGGCACCGCGGGTGACGGCGCCGCGACGGACGAGCCGGAGCGGCGGGCGGCGGAGGACGGCCGGGCCGACGTCGGCGACGACACCGAGCGCGGCTGACGCGACTCCGAGGCGGACTGGAGGCCCGTGGTGATCCCGCCACGGGCCTCCAGTCCGCCTTGGACGCGCCTACCGGAACCGGGCGTACCTGGTCGAACCGGGCGTACCTGGTCGAACCGGGCGTACCTGGTTGAACCGGGCGTACCTGGTCAGAAGTTCCTGGTGAGTACGCCCGGAACCACCAGGCATCGCGCGCGTTGTGGGAAGGAACGTGCGACGGTCAGCGCACCGGGTCCAGCGCGACGATGAGCACGCCGACCCACTGCGCACCGAAGGCCACCACGGTCAGGGCGTGGAACACCTCGTGGAACCCGAACTGCGTCGGCACGGGGTTCGGCCGCTTGAAGCCGTAGACCAGCGCGCCGATGATGTACGCGACGCCGCCGGACAGGATGAGCACGGTCATGGGGACGCTCGCGGCGAAGAACTGCGGCAGCAGCCCGAGGGCAGCGCACCCGAGCACCAGGTAGATCGGTACGTACAGCCAGCGGGGCGCGTTGATCCAGAGCACCCGGAACGCGATCCCGAGCGCGGCACCCGACCACATCACCCAGAGCACGACGACCATGAGCGTGTGCGGCAGGGCGCAGATCGCGACGGGCGTGTAGGTACCCGCGATGAGCAGCAGGATGTTGGTGTGGTCGATGCGCTTCAGCACGGCCTTCACCTTCGGCCCCCACGGGAACCGGTGGTAGGTCGCGGAGACACCGAACATCGCGAGCGACGTCGCCATGAACACCGCGCTGCCGACCTTCGCTGCGGTGCTGTCGGCGAGGGTGATCAGCACGATCCCCATCGCGATCGCGAACGGGAACGCGCCGAGGTGGATCCATCCGCGCCAGGCCGGACGGGGTTCGGCAGCGGTCGTGGTCGGGCTCGCCGACGCCTCTTCCGTGAACGGGACGTGGGGGAGTGTTCCGGTCTCGTGCTCGTCCTGCATGATCCCGACCATAGGGCCTGACCCCGAACGACAGCCACGTGTCCGCCGAGCGGGCGCCTCAGGGAGCGTGTGCCGGTGGTGCACTACGCTCGGTGCGTGACCGGGACGGCGGGATGGACAGGGCGGGGGATCCTCTACCGCGCCTACCAGCGCCGGATCCGCCGCCAGCTCGAGGGTGCAGCGAAGCCCAAGCACGTCGCCATGATCGTGGACGGCAACCGCCGCTGGGCGAAGCAGCTCGGGCTCGAGTCCGCCGCGCACGGCCACCGAGCGGGTGCCGCGAAGATCCCGGAGTTCCTGACGTGGTGCGACGACCTCGGCATCGAGGTCGTGACCCTGTACCTGCTGTCGGCCGACAACCTGACGGGTCGTGGCGGCGAGGAGCTCGAGGAACTCGTGGGGATCATCGCGGACCTCGCCGGGGTCCTGGCCGACAACCGTGACTGGCGCGTGCAGCACGTCGGCTCGAACGAGGGGCTGCCGGAGAACCTGGTGACCGCGCTGGAACAGGCCGAGCAGCGCACCGCCGGCCGCACGGGGCTGCACGTCAACCTGGCCGTCGGGTACGGGGGCCGTCGCGAGATCGCGGACGCCATGCGCAGCATCGTGCAGGCGCACGGCGCGGGTGGCGGGACCATCGACACCCTGGCCGAGGTGCTGACGCCGGAGCTGATCGGCGACCACCTGTACACGCAGGGCCAGCCCGACCCCGACCTGGTGATCCGGACCTCGGGCGAGCAGCGCCTGTCCGACTTCATGCTGTGGCAGAGCGCGCACAGCGAGTTCTACTTCGTCGAGGCGTTCTACCCGGACCTGCGCGAGGTCGACTTCCTCCGGGCGGTCCGCGACTTCGGGCTCCGGTCGCGTCGCTTCGGCGGCTGAGCGCCGTCGGACGCGGCTGGCTGCAGCAACCAGCAACCAGCAACCAGCGCAGCAACCAGCAACCAGCAACCAGCAACCAGCGCAGCAACCAGCAACCAGCAACCAGCGACCAGCCACCAGCCACCTCCCGCACCGGGTTCGTCGGCGGAGCCGCGTCCCAGTAGGCTCTCAGGGTTCAACCCGTGAAAGGTGCACCACCTGTGAACATCGACGAGTACGCCGCCGGCTTCTCCGAAGACCCCGGTTACCTCGACCACGCTGCGTTCGGCCCCGTGCAGACCGCCGTGCTCGAGGAGCAGCGTGTGCTCGGCACCATCCAGGCACACATGCGCTTCGGTGCCATGGAGACCCTCGACGAGCAGGACGCCCGCGTCCGCACCGTCGCCGCCCGCCTGGTCGGCCGCCGCGAGGACCAGGTCGTCTCGCAGGCCGCGACGACCCCGGGCCTGCTGCACACCGCCTTCGGCCTGACCGGCGGTGTGCTCGTGTCCGCCGACGAGTACCCGTCGCTGCCGCTCGCACTGGCCAGCGCCGCCTCGGCCACCGGCGGACGGGTGCAGCCCGTCGTCATCGAGTCGGGTGCCGGCTGGGTGACCCCCGAGCTGATCCGTGAGCGCCTGACCGACGAGGTGACCGCCGTCGCGGTGTCCCTGGTCGACTGGCGCACCGGCTACCTGACCGACCTCGCCGCCATCCGCGAGGTCATCGGCGACCGCCTGCTCATCGTCGACGCGATCCAGGGCTTCGGCGTCGTCGATGCCCCGTACGAGGTCGCCGACGTCGTCGCCACCGGCGGGCAGAAGTGGTTGCACGCCGGGTGGGGCACCGGGTTCGTGGCGTTCAGCGACCGTGCCCTGAACCGGATCCGTCCGGCATTGTCCGGCCCGCACGGCACGTCCGGCTGGCCCACCGAGGTCCCGGCGGTGCGTCCGGGGGCCGCCGGCTTCCAGATGTCCCGCATCGACCCGGTCGCGCAGGCCCGGCTCGCGGTGTCGCTCGAGCGCCTCACCGCGGTCGGCGTCGCCGCCGTGCAGGAGCGTGTCACCGATCGCGTCGAGCGCGTGTTCGCCATCGCCGACGAGTTCGGGCTCGAGGTCGAGTCCAGCCGTGACCCGGCCGAGCGTGCCGGCATCGTGGTGCTCCGGCCGACGCAGGGTCGCGTGACGGCCCTGTCCGCCGCGATGCACAACCACGGCGTCACCGCGACCACCCGGCTCGGGGTCGCGCGCGTGTCCGTGTTCCCGTCGACCACCGACGAGACCCTGGACATGTTCCGGGACGCCTGCGTCTCGTACGCCACCATGCAGTAGCAGCGGCGCGCCTGCTGCCCCCCCGTCCGGAGCCCGTCCGCAGCACGTGAGCGGTCAGGACACCCCGCTCAGGTCCGCCGGGTGGTCACGAACTGTCGGTCGGAGCGGCCGCAGCCGACAGTTCGTGACCAGCCGGGGCCGCCCGCGCCACGAGTCGCGACCAACGGACGGACTGGAGGCGCGGTGCCAGGCCGCCACGGGCCTCCCGTCCGAAGCTCGCGAGCGGTCACGACACCCCGCTCACGTCCGCCGAGTGGTCACCACCTGTCGGCCGGAGCGGTCGCAGCCGACAGTTCGTGACCAGCCGGCGTCACCGCAGCGAGCGGCGCGAGGCGCGCTCGCGTTGTTCACGCGACCGTAACTCCGGAAACCGCGTGTCGCTGTCGGGGTGTCGGGGGCCGGACGTACGTTGTCCCCATCGGGCACCGCGCCCGATCGAAGCGGCCACAGTCGGTGCTTCGGGACCCGCTCCGTGGCCGCGTTCGAGGACAGGACCGGGCCCGTCGCGGCCCGGGGATGGAGTGGTCGTGACCTCTCAGAACGTCTCTCGCGGAGCACAGCAGCAGCACACCGCGGACTCGTCCACATCGGTCGCCCAGCGCACGTACGTGCTCGACACATCGGTGCTCCTCAGCGATCCACGGGCCTTGTTCCGCTTCGCCGAGCACGCCGTTGTCCTGCCCGTGGTGGTCGTCAGCGAACTCGAGTCGAAGCGCAACGACCCGGAGATCGGGTACTTCGCCCGGCAGGCCCTCCGGCTGCTCGACGAACTGCGCATCGAGCACGAGCGGCTCGACTTCCCGATCGCGATCGGCGACGGCGGCTCGTTCCGCGTCGAACTGAACCACTCCAACCAGTCCGTCCTGCCGTCGGGCCTGCAGCTCGGCGACAACGACTCCCGTATCCTCGCCGTCGCGTCGAACCTGAAGAACGACGGGCTCGACGTCGTCGTCGTGTCGAAGGACCTGCCGCTCCGGGTCAAGGCGTCGTCGATCGGCATGGCGGCGGAGGAGTACCGCGCCGAGCTCGCGGTCGACTCGGGCTACACCGGCATCGCTGACCTGCAGGTCTCCGGCGAGCAGATGTCCGACCTGTACGAGAAGGAGGAGATCCGCTCCGCGAAGCTCGACGGCGTCCCGGTGAACACCGGGGTCGTCATCCACTCCGAGCGCGGATCGGCCCTCGGCCGCGTGCACGTCGCCGGAGCCGTCGCCCTGGTGCGAGGCGACCGCGAGGTCTTCGGACTCCGCGGACGCTCGGCCGAGCAGCGGCTCGCCATCGACGCCCTGCTCGACTCCGAGATCGGCATCGTCTCGCTCGGCGGCAGCGCGGGTACCGGCAAGTCGGCGCTCGCCCTGTGCGCCGGACTCGAGGCGGTGCTCGAACGGCAGCAGCACAAGAAGATCATGGTGTTCCGGCCGCTGTACGCCGTCGGCGGGCAGGACCTGGGCTTCCTGCCCGGTGACGCCGGCGAGAAGATGAACCCGTGGGCGCAGGCCGTCTACGACACCCTCGGCTCGGTGGTCTCGGACAACGTCCTCGACGAGGTCATCGAGCGGGGCCTGATCGAGGTGCTGCCCCTGACCCACATCCGCGGCCGCTCCCTGCACGACGCCTTCGTGATCGTCGACGAGGCGCAGTCGCTCGAACGGAACGTGCTGCTCACGATGCTCTCGCGCATCGGCCAGAACTCGCGGGTCGTGCTCACCCACGACGTCGCGCAGCGCGACAACCTGCGGGTCGGCCGGCACGACGGGATCGCGTCGGTCATCGAGCGGCTCAAGGGGCACCCGCTGTTCGCGCACGTCACGCTGACGCGCTCCGAGCGCTCCGCGATCGCCGCCCTCGTGACGGACCTGCTGGACTCGCCGGACCTGGTGTAGCGGCGTTCTGAACGGGCAACCGCCAGGAGGCGCGGTGCGGGTCGGAGCCGCACCGCGCCTCCTGGCCGTGGTTGCGACCGGAGCGCGCCCCGCTAGTTCGGGTGGGTCATGCTGAGGACGTCGAGCGCCTCGTCGAGCTGCGCCTCGGTGACCTCGCCGCGCTCGACGTGGCCGAGGGCCACGACGGCTTCACGCACGGTGAGGCCTTCGGCGACGGCGTGCTTCGCGACCTTCGCCGCCGCCTCGTAGCCGATGACCCGGTTGAGCGGGGTGACGATCGACGGCGAGGACTCCGCGAAGGCGCGGGCGCGCTCGAGGTTCGCCTGCAGCCCGTCGATGGTCTTGTCCGCGAGCACGCGCGAGCTGTTCGCCAGCAGGCGGATCGACTCGAGCAGCGCCGTGCCCATCACCGGGATGGCGACGTTGAGCTCGAACGCACCCGAGGCACCCGCCCAGGCGATGGTGGCGTCGTTGCCGATGACCCGGGCGCCGACCATCAGGGTGGCCTCGGGGATCACCGGGTTCACCTTGCCGGGCATGATCGAGGAGCCGGGCTGCAGGTCGGGGATGTGCAGCTCGCCCAGGCCGGTGTTCGGACCCGAACCCATCCAGCGCAGGTCGTTGTTGATCTTCGTCAGGCTGACGGCGAGCACCTTGAGCGCACCGGAGGCCTCGACCAGGGCGTCACGCGCGCCCTGCGCCTCGAAGTGGTCGACGGCCTCGGTGATCGGCAGGTCGGTGTCGCTCGCGAGCTGGGCGATGACCCGCTGCGGGAAGCCCTTGGGGGTGTTGATGCCGGTGCCGACCGCGGTGCCGCCGAGCGGGACCTCGGCGACGCGGGGGAGCGTCGCCTGGACACGCTCGATGCCCAGGCGGATCTGGCGTGCGTAGCCGCCGAACTCCTGCCCGAGGGTGACGGGCGTGGCGTCCATCAGGTGCGTCCGGCCGGACTTCACGGCGTCGGCCCAGAGCGTGGCCTTCGCTTCGAGGGACTCGGCGAGGTGCTCGAGGGCGGGCACGAGGGTGCGGAGGAGCGCCTCGGTCACGGCGACGTGCACGGAGGTGGGGAAGACGTCGTTCGACGACTGCGAGGCGTTGACGTGGTCGTTCGGGTGCACCGCCGAACCCGCGATGTCGGACGCCAGTGTCGCGAGCACCTCGTTCATGTTCATGTTCGACGACGTGCCGCTGCCGGTCTGGTAGACGTCGACCGGGAACTGGTCGTGGTGCTGGCCGCCGATGATCAGGTCGGCCGCGCCGGCGATGGCGTCGGCGACGGCAGGCTCGACGATGCCGAGTTCACCGTTCACGATGGCTGCCGCACGCTTGATCCGCGCGAGCGCCACGATCTGCGCCGACTCGAGCCCGGTGCCCGAGATGGGGAAGTTCTCGACGGCGCGCTGGGTCTGGGCACGGTAGAGCGCCGACTTCGGCACCCGTACCTCGCCCATGGTGTCGTGCTCGATGCGGAACTCGGTCGGGGTGGTGTCGGTCACGTCGTCGTGGTCCTTCCTGGGGTGCTCGCCGGTCGCGGTCGCGCCGGCCCGTGCCCCGGGGTCGCCGGGGCGGTCGTCGTCGGGTCGGTCTTCGTCTGGCTCGATATCTGTCTGGCTCGATATCTGTCTGGCTCGATCTTCGTCTGGGTCGATCTTCGTCTGACTTGATCTTCGTCTGGGCCGGTCAGACCTGGCCGACGACGGTGTCGATGGTGACTTCTCCGGTGGCGAGGTCGTAGGTCGCCCCGACGACGGCCAATCTACCCTCGGCCACGGCATCGGAGACCGCGCCGGAGCGCTCGATCACCTGGCGGAGGGTGGCTTCGAGGTGTGCGGCGCCGACGGCTTCCTGCGGGAGCTCGGCGTCGGTGAGCCGGACCTTCTCGACGCTCGGGGCGATCGCGTCCACGAGAGCCTGCAGGTGCGGGGCGGGGACGGGCTCACCGGAGCGGGCTGCCGCGACGGCACCGCACCGCGTGTGCCGGAGCACGACGACCAGCGGTGTGCCCAGGGCGACGACCGCGAACTCGATCGAGCCCAGCACGACGTCGTCGACGATCTGGCCGGCGTTGCGGATCGCGAACAGGTCACCGATGCCGGCGTCGAAGACGTGCTCGAACGGCACCCGCGAGTCCGAGCAACCGAGGACGGTCGCGAACGGCGACTGCGATCCTTCGAGCTCGGTGCGGCGGTCCGGGTCCACGCGGCCCATCCGGCGCTTGTCGGCGGCGAAACGGGCGTTGCCGTCGACGAGCAGGCGCAGGGCGTCGGACGGGGTGGAGGCGGCGCGGTCGGGCATGGGGCTCCTCGGTTCGGGTGGGACGGGGTGGTGACTGGCGGGACCATGCCCGTCGTCGTCTACTCGGTCAGTCGTCGTCTACTCGGTCAGTTCTCGGGAGACGGCGGTCGCGACGGTCCGGAAGGCCTTGTCGTCGGCGGTACCGGAGAGCACGATCGTGTTCTTGCCGAACGTCGAGACGAGCGAGTACGCGTGGTTGCCGGCGTCGGTGCCCTCGGCGCGGCGGTCGTAGACGGTCCACTCAGTGTCACCGATCGTGCGGTCACCGGTGGACGGGCGCTGGTCGAGCTGGTTCGACACCCACGAGGCGTTGGCGTCGATCCCCTGCTGCAGGCCGAGGTACTGCTTGTCCGGCGTCACGAAGCCGACGGTCCAGACGTCCACGCCGTCCGTGGTCTTGCTCGCGAAGTCCGCGCGGTTGGCGCTGTAGCCGTCGGGCAGCGGCGGCGCCACCAGGGTGACGTCGTCGACGTTCGCCTTCGCCGCGATCTGCTGGTAGTCGACGGTGCGGTCGACGGTGGTGTCGGGCCGGACGACGACCGCCACCAGGAACAGGACGATGCCGAGCGAGGCGATGAGCGCGATGACCAGGTTGAACGCGGTCTGGTGCTGCCGGCGGGCGGTGCGGGCGGCGTCCTTCCGGGCCCACGTCTCCTCTGCCGTCTCGGGGCGACCGAGCTCGGCGACGATCGGGCGGCCGTTGGGGTCGGTCATCGCCCGGAGCCGTCCTGGGCGTCGCTGGCGGCACGGGCCGCGTCGAGCCGTGCGCGGGCACCGACGAGCCACTCTTCGCACCGGGCGGCGAGGGCTTCGCCCCGCTCCCAGAGCGCCAGTGAACGCTCGAGGGTCGCGGAGCCCTGTTCGAGCTCGCTCACGACGCGCACGAGTTCGTCGCGGGCCGCTTCGTAGCTCAGCGACTGGACGTCGGTCTGCTCGGGTTCCTGCTGGGATGGCACGGGACGATCCTACCGAGCGTCCACCGACGATCCGCCGCCCGGACCCAGGCTGTGGAGAACACCCGTGGCGGTCAGGAGCCGTCCGGGCCGGGGCCGTCCGGTTCGAGTGTGCCCGTGGCCGTGCCGGCACCGAGCGTGACGTGCACCGGCGTCGCTCCGGACAGGTCGTCCGTGCCGCGGACGACACCCCCGTCGGCACGCTGCACGATGGCGTACCCGCGGCGCAGGGTGTCGCGGGGCGAGAGCGCGCGGAGGCGGGCGGTCAGGTGGCCGACCTCGGAGTGCCCGCGCTCGAGCCGGCGGTCGAGCAGTTCGCGGGCACGGGACAGGTCGCGCGCGACCTCTTCCGCACGCGTGTCGACGAGCCACGCGGTCGACGCCAGGGCCGGCCGAGACCGCAGCGCGGCGAGCCGGTCGGCCTCGACCGACAGCGTGTGCGAGAGCCGCAGCCCGAGCCGGGCGCGGGCCGCCCGGACGTTGGCGAGTTCCTCGGCGACGTCGGGCACGACCCGCTTGGCCGCGTCTGTGGGGGTCGAGGCGCGCAGGTCGGCGACCTCGTCGAGGATCGGGCGGTCGGCCTCGTGCCCGATCGCCGAGACGATCGGAGTCGACGCCGAGGCCGCGGCACGGACGAGTCCCTCGTCGCTGAAGCCGAGCAGGTTCTGGAAGTCACCGCCGCCGCGGGCGATGATGATGACGTCGACCTCGGGGTCGGCGTCGAGCTCGAGGATCGCCGCAGTGACCTCGCCCACGGTCCGTTCGCCCTGCACCGCGGTGTGCACGGTGCGGAACTCCACCTGGGGCCACCGCAGCTGCGCGTTCCGCTTGACGTCCTTCTCGGCGTCGGAGTCCTTGCCGGTGATCAGGCCGATGCGGTGCGGCAGGAACGGCAGACGCAGCTTGCGGGACGGGTCGAACAGTCCTTCCTCGGCGAGGGTGCGACGAAGGCGCTCGAGGCGTTCGAGCAGGTCACCGAGGCCGACGTGCTTCATCTCGACGACCTGCATGGTCAGCGAGCCGCCCTTGACCCAGTAGTTCGGCTTGAGCGCGGCGACGACACGGTCGCCCTGCTTGATGTCCGCCGGCACCCGGGAGCGCACGCTCGACCAGATGGAGAACGACACGGTGGCGTCGACCTCGACGTCCTTGAGCTTGCCGTACACGTTGCCGCCGGCGACGTTCCACTGCGTGATCTCGCCCTCGACCCACGCGGTGCCGAGCCGGTCGATCCAGTCGCGGAGCTTCGCGCCGAGGAGCGCGACCGGCCACGGGTTGTCGGCCGTCGGCGGGCCCTGTTCGATCGCCATGTCGCTCCTTGTCCTGCTGGGACGTCCATCGTGCCCGAGACCGGTGACAGGGGACGGCCGTCGTGTTCTCCACAGGCGCCCCGCGCGCCCAGGTCGCGTGCGTGCTGCTCACCTATCATCGGGGACGTGACGATCACCAACGGCCACACGGTCCCGCTCGCCCCGCCGCGTGTGCACGCGGCACGGGGCCGACTGCGTGACGAACCGGTCGCCGGCCCCAAGAAGGTGCTGCTCGCGGCCCCCCGTGGCTACTGCGCCGGGGTGGACCGCGCGGTCGTCGCGGTCGAGAAGGCGTTGGAGCAGTACGGCGAGCCCGTCTACGTCCGAAAGCAGATCGTCCACAACGTGCACGTGGTGTCGACGCTCGAGCAGCGCGGTGCCGTCTTCGTCGACGACGTGGCCGAGGTCCCACGGGGTTCGCACGTCGTCTTCAGCGCGCACGGTGTGTCGCCGGCCGTCGTCGCGGGTGCCGCCGAGCGCGACCTGCACGCCATCGATGCCACCTGCCCCCTCGTCACGAAGGTCCACCGCGAAGCCACCCGGTTCGCCAAGGCCGAGCGCACCATCATCCTGATCGGGCACGCCGGCCACGAAGAGGTCGAAGGCACGATGGGGCACGCTCCGGACCGCACGATCCTGGTGAACGGCCCCGACGACGTCGCCGCGCTCTCGGTCCCCGACCCGGACAACCTCGTCTGGCTGTCGCAGACCACGCTCAGCGTCGACGAGACGATGGAGACCGTGCGGCTGCTGCGCGAGAAGTTCCCGGCCATCCAAGACCCCCCGTCGGACGACATCTGCTACGCCACCCAGAACCGCCAGGTCGCGATCAAGAAGGTCGCGCCCGTTGCCGACCTGGTGATCGTGGTCGGCTCGGCGAACTCGTCGAACAGCGTCCGCCTGGTCGAGGTCGCGCTCGAGCACGGTGCGCGCGCCGCCCACCGTGTCGACTACGCGGAAGAGATCCAGCAGGAGTGGCTCGACGGTGTCGAGACGGTCGGCGTGACCAGCGGTGCGTCCGTGCCGGAAGAACTCGTGGCCGAGGTGCTCGAGCAGCTCGCCGACGCCGGGTACGCCGCCGTCGAAGAGGTCGTCACCGCACACGAAGACCTGATGTTCTCGCTCCCCAAGGAGCTCCGCACCGACGCCTCGGGCAACCCGACGCGCGCGCTCGGCGGGCGTCGGGCATGAGCGGCGCGGACGGCTGGTCCTCGGTCCCGCGTCGCGACCCGGCGAACCACGTCGACGCCGGTGCCGGTGCCGGCCAGGAGGCCCGGGGCGCGTCCTCGACGTCGGCCGCCAGCCCCGCGAGCGGCCGGCCCCAGGGCCGTCCCGCCCCCGGGTACGGCGAGTACGCGCCGGAGGGCTGGGTGAACCCGGTGCTCGTCGAGCAGGAACGCCAGGAGCGTGAGCGTCAGGCACGGGAACGGCAGGACCAGGCCTCCGCCAGCGGGGTGCGCGACGCTACTCCGAACGACGGCGTCCACGGCGACCGTGCCGGTACCGATGTTCGCTCCGGTGCAGTCCCTGCTGGGGCGCAGCGGTCGATGGCCCGCAGCCGGTTCGGGCGCACGCCCGCCGACTTCGTGCTCACCGTCGGGCTGCTCGCCTTCGGGCTCGTCTCCGTGGTGCAGTCCCTGTCGGTCGGCGAGGTCGCCTCGACCGTGCGGCGCACCCTCGAGACCCAGTACACGGCGCTCAACGACCCGAGTGCCCTCAGCACGGCCGCCGCCATCGCCGCGATCACCAACGTGGTCGTCTTCGCCCTGGTCGCCTGGTGGTCCATCCGTCGGCTCCGAGCACGGAAGAGGACGTTCTGGGTGCCGCTGGTCGGAGCCGTCGTCGCCACGGCGATCAGCACGATCGCGTTCGTCGTCGTGGTCATGCAGGACCAGGCCTTCGTCGACTTCATGCTGCGACAGTCCGGCGCCTGACCCCCTGACCGCCTGACTGCCTGACGGCCTGACGGCCTGACGGCCTGACGGCCTGACCGCCTGACGGCCTGACGGCCTGGTTGCTCGCGGCGCCGGCCTCCGCGCGCCGAGTGGTCGCAACACGCCGCGGGCCCGCCGTCGAGTGGTCACGAGGTGTCGTCCGGCACCGGCGTGACCGACGCTTCGTGACCTCTCGGCCCTGCGCGTACGGGGAGTTGTGACCTCTCGGCAGCCCTTCCGTCGGCCAGTCGCGGTGGGGAGCCCTTCCGGCGATCGTCGTCAGCCTCGCGGGCGCGCGCAGCCCCAACTGCGGTGTGGTCGCAACACGCCATGGGTCCCCCGTCGAGCGGTCAGAAAGTGTCGTCCGGCACCGGCGCGATCGACAGTTCGTGACCCCTCGGCCCTGCTCGTACGGGGAGTCGTGACCACTCGACCGCCCGCGCCGGGGCTGCCGTCGAGCGGTCAGAAAGTGTCGTCCGGCACCGGCGCGAGCGACAGTTCGTGACCCCTCGGCCGGTGCACGCGGGGAGTCACGACCACCCCACCCCACCCCAGCCCGCCGACGCCGCCCGGAGGTCAGCCGGCCAGGAAGGCGGCGACCGCTCCGTGCAGGGCAGCCAGGTCGTCGACGTGCACGAGCTCCCGGATCGAGTGCATCGACAGCAGCCCGACGCCGATGTCGATCGTCGGGATCCCGAGCCGGGTCGCCGCGATCGGGCCGATGGTCGAGCCGCCGGGGATCGTGTTCACGTTGACGAACGGCTGCCACGGCACACCGGCGGTCTCGCACGCGGCTGCCCAGACGGCCTCGCCCTTCGCCTCGGTCATGTAGCGCTGGTTCGCGCTGATCTTCAGCAGCGGTCCGGCTCCGGGGCGCGGACGGTTCGTCGGGTCGTGCTTCTCCGGCTGGTTCGGGTGCACCAGGTGCCCGGCGTCGCTCGACAGCAGCCACGACGCACGGAACGCCCGGGCGGCCTCGGAGCGGGTGGCGCCGAGGCCCTCCTGCACACGGCCGAGGACGTCCTCGAGGAACGGACCACCGGCACCGGACGGCGTCGACGACCCGATCTCCTCGTGGTCGAACGCCGCGAACACCGGGATGTGGTCACCGTCGGTCGGGGCGTCGACGATGCCTCGGAGCCCGGCGTGCACGCTCGTCAGGTTGTCCATCCGGCCGGACGCCAGGAACTCCCGCTCGATGCCGATCCGGGCCGGCGCCTGGGTGTCGGCGAGGAACAGGTCCCACGACACCGCACCCTCGCCGAGCCGGGCGAGCAGCCACTCCACGACGGAGGTCCCACCGGCGTCGCCGTCGACCCCGACGATCGGCAGGGTGTGGCGCTGGCGGTCGATCTCCTTGCCGTCGTTGACCCCGCGGTCCAGGTGGATCGCCAGGTTGGGGATCCGCGCGACGGCGTCGGTGCTGACGAGCCGCACACTGCCGTCGGCGTCGACGACCCGGCCGGCGATCCGCAGGTCGCGGTCGAACCAGGTCGACAGGAGCGCGCCGCCGTAGACCTCGACGCCCAGCTGCTCCCAGCCGCCGGTGCGGACGCCGGGGTTCGGCTTCACGCGGAAGCCGGGGGAGTCGGTGTGGGCGCCGAGGATCCGGAACGGCGTCGTCGGGCCGGCACCGTCGGGCAGGCGCCACGCGATTACGGCGCCGTCGCGGACCACCACGTACGCACCGGCTTCGGTCGGCCAGGCGTCGAGCTCGGACAGCTCGGTGAACCCGGCAGCGACGAGACGGTCACGCGTCGCCGCCGCCGCGTGGAACGCGGTGGGCGAGTCGGTGACGAACTGGGCGAACTCGGAGGCGATGGCGTCGACGGTCACCCGCCCATCGTGGCACGCGGTGGTGGCGACCCGACGCAGAACGGGGCGCGTCCGTCGGACGCACCCCGTTCCTCCAGGCCGGTGGACCCGACCCGACGGACCTGCTCAGCCCTTGGCGTGACCGGCCGAGCCGAGGACCTTCGCGGCCTCGACGACGCGGGCCGCCATGGCGGTCTCGGCGACCTTGCCCCAGGCGCGGGGGTCGTACTGCTTCTTGTTGCCGACCTCGCCGTCGATCTTCAGGACGCCCTCGTAGTTGCGGAACATCGAGTCCGCGATCGAGCGGGTGAACGCGTACTGCGTGTCCGTGTCGATGTTCATCTTGATGACGCCGTTGCGGACGGCCTCGTGGATCTCGTCGTCGGTCGAACCGGAGCCGCCGTGGAACACGAGGTCGAGGGGGTTCTCGCCGGTGCCGTGCTTCGAGGCGACCGACGCCTGGATCTCGCCGAGGAGCTCGGGGCGGAGCTTGACGTTGCCCGGCTTGTAGACGCCGTGCACGTTGCCGAAGGTGAGCGCCGCGATCCAGCGGCCCTTGTCGCCGAGCCCGAGGGCGTCGACGACCTTCTCGACGTCGTTCGGGGTGGTGTAGAGCGCGTCGTTCGTGCCCTCGTGCTGGACGCCGTCCTCTTCGCCGCCGACGACGCCGATCTCGACCTCGAGGATCGCGTTGATGTTCCGCGTCTTCTCGATCATGGTCTTCGCGATCTCGATGTTCTCGTCGAGCGGCACGGCCGAACCGTCCCACATGTGCGACTGGAAGATCGGGTTGCGACCCTGACGGACCTCTTCCTCGCTCGCCGCGATGAGCGGCAGGACGAAGCCGTCGAGGGCGTCCTTCGGGCAGTGGTCGGTGTGCAGCGCGACCGTGATGTCGTAGTTCTTGGCCACCTCGTGGGCGAACTTGGCCATCGCGAGGGCACCCGCTGCGCGGTTCTTGATGGTGTGGCCGGCGAAGTAGTCGGCACCGCCCGTCGTGACCTGGAGGATGCCGTCGGAACCGGCTTCCTGCAGGCCCTGGAGGACCGCGTTGATGGTCTGCGAGGAGGAGACGTTGACCGCGGGGTACGCGAACTTGCCCGCCTTCGCGCGTTCGATCATCTCGGCGTACTGTTCCGGCGTTGCGATGGGCACGTGGATCTCCTTCGACTTCGGTGATGTCCCCGCCGATCGTAGTCAGAAGCTCTGGAGGCGCGGTCCGGGTTACGTGGTCGGCTCACGTCCGGCGTGCACATGCGTGCACGGGCCCGGCGTCCGGACCGTCGGTCGGCCGCCGGTCGGTAGGCTCGGATCGTGACTCCCACTACCGAAACCGGCTCCCTGTTCCTCCAGCCCGACCGCAACCTCGCGCTCGAGCTCGTGCGTGCGACGGAGGCCGCCGCGATCCGTGCGCAGCCGTGGGTCGGGCGTGGTGAGAAGAACCTCGCCGACGGCGCCGCGGTCGACGCGATGCGCAAGTTCCTCGGCACGGTGAACTTCGACGGTGTCGTCGTCATCGGTGAGGGCGAGAAGGACAACGCCCCGATGCTCTACAACGGCGAGCACGTCGGCAACGGTCACGGTCCGGCCTGCGACATCGCGGTCGACCCGATCGACGGCACCTCGCTCACCGCCGCCGGCCGCCAGAACGCCATCTCCGTCATGGCCGTCTCGGACCGCGGCTCGATGTACGACCCGTCTGCCGTGTTCTACATGGACAAGATCGCCGCCGGCCCCGAGGGTCGCGGTGTCCTGGACCTCGAGAAGCCGATCGGTGACAACATCCGTGCGCTGGCGAAGGCCAAGGGCAAGGACCTCGAGGACATGGTCGTCGCCGTGCTCGACCGTCCGCGCCACGACGAGCTGATCCGCGCCATCCGCGCGACCGGTGCCGGCACGCGACTGCTGCTCGACGGTGACGTCGCCGGTGGCATCGCCGCCGCCCTGCCCGGCTCGACGATCGACATGTGCGTCGGGGTCGGCGGCACCCCCGAGGGCATCATCACGGCGTGCGCGATCAAGGCGCTCGGCGGCGTGATCCTCGGCAAGCTCCAGCCGAAGGACGACGAGGAGCGCGAGCGCGCCATCGCCGCCGGCCACGACCTGGACAAGGTCCTCGACCAGGACGACCTGGTCACCGGCGACAACACGTTCTTCGTCGCCACCGGCGTCACCGACGGGGTCCTGGTCGACGGCGTGCGTCGTTCGCGCGGCGTCATCCACACGGACTCGCTCGTGCTCCGCTCGCGCTCGAACACCATCCGCCGCATCCAGGCGGACCACCGTGCGGAGAAGTGGTTCTGAGCCCCAGGCGGTCCTGATCGGCGCAGATCCGCGCTGAACCACTGAAACCCGTCCGAACCACGTGATCCCGTGGTTCGGACGGGTTTTCGTTGTGCGGTGCGGTGCGGTGCGGAGCGGTGCGGTGCGGTGCGGTGCGGTGCGGAGCGGTGCTCCGCCGTCAGTCCTCGTCGACCGCCCCGACGAGCTCCGGCGCCGTGAGCAGCCGCGGCTCGTCCTCGATCGAGGACGGGTCCGCGATGACCTTCGACTCGTCGAGCAGCGACAGCCGACGGGCGCTCGGCAGCACCTGGCGTTCGAGGGACCCGACGAACCGGTTGTAGTCGACGACGGAGCCCCGGATCGACCTGCCGAGCTTGTCGACGTGCCCGGCCATCGTGGACAGCCGGCCGTAGAGCTCGCGGGAGACCTTGAAGAGCTCGTGCGCCTCTTGCGAGACGACGTCCTGCTGCCACGAGAACGCCACGGTCTTGAGCACGGACCACAGGGTCACGGGTGAGGCGAGGGCGATGCGTTTGCGGAAGGCGTGGTCGAGCAGCCCGGGGTCGGCGGCGAGGGCGCTCGAGATGAGCGACTCGGACGGGATGAAGGCGACGGTGAGCTCGGGTGAGGCGTCGTAGCCGGTCCAGTACTCCCGTGCGGCGAGGGCGTCGACGTGCGCGCGGAGGGCCTTGACGTGCTGCGCGATGAGCTGGTCGCGTCGGGCTGCCTCGGCGCCGGTGGCGGTCGCCGGGATCTCGGCGGCCTGCAGGTAGGCGCTGAACGGCACCTTGGCGTCGACGGCGATGGTCTTGCCGCCGGGCAGGTGCACGACCATGTCCGGCCGGGCGGAGCCGACGGCGGTGGTGACGGAGGACTGCACGTCGAAGTCGACCCGTTCGAGCAGCCCGGCGGCCTCGACCACGTTGCGCAGCTGCGTCTCGCCCCAGACGCCGCGCGTGCTGTTCGACGACAGGGCGCTGGCCAGGGTGTCGGCGGTGGCGCGCAGGCGCTCTTCCGACTCGGCGGCCGACCGGAGCTGCGCCGACAGCGCGCCGTACTGCTCGCTCCGCGACTGCTCGAGCTCGGCGATCTTCGTGCGCATCACGTCGAGCGTCTGCGCCACGGGGCTGAGCGCGGAGAGCACCTTCGACTCGTTCTGGTTGCGCGCAGCGTCGACGCCGTGCATGCGCTGCACCAGGTGCTCGAGCTCGGCGGAGCGCCGTTCGAGCGAGTCGACCTGGCGGCGGTACTGCGTGTCCTGGGCGTCGAGGCGTTCCTCGGCGTCGCGCCGCACCGCCTCGAGCTGGCCGCGCAGAGCCTCGGCCGTGGCGCGGGCCGACGCGGCGTCGACGCCCGCGCGCGAGCGGGCGAGCGACCAGGCGACGACCGCACCGACGGCGATGCCGATCACGAGACCGATGACCAGGGCGAGGATCTGCATGTCGCGACCCTGGCAGAACCCACCGACACCGCGCCTCCCGGCATCCCGAGGCGACCCGCCGGACCAGCGTGACGGACCTCGGAATCCATGTCATGACATTAGGGCAAACAGGGTGTACAGTCGTGATCGTCCGCCGATGAAGCCGCACGGAAGGTCCACCGCGTCGCATGACGAACCAAGCTCCCCACGCCTACGACGTGATCACGATGGGACGCGTCAGCGTCGACATCTACCCGCAGCAGACCGGCCCGCTCGAGGACGTCTCGACCTTCTCGAAGTCGGTCGGCGGCAGCGCCACGAACGTCGCCATCGCCGCTGCTCGCCACGGCGCGGACGCCGCCGTCATCACCCGGACGGGCAACGACCCCTTCGGCCGGTACATCGCCCGCACGCTGCCCGAGTACGGCGTCGCGAACGCCTTCGTCGAGACGGTGGAGGGGCTGAACACCCCCGTCGCCTTCTGCGAGATCTTCCCGCCGGACGACTTCCCGCTCTACTTCTACCGGGCCCCGAAGGCGCCGGACCTGATGATCACGGCGAAGTCCCTGCCGCTGCACGAGATCGAGCGCGCGAAGATCTTCTGGACCACGGTGACCGGCCTCAGCGAGGAGCCGAGCCGACAGGCGCACCACGTCGCCTACGAAGCACGGTCCGCGGCGCAGAACAGCACGAAGACCCACACCGTGCTCGACCTGGACTACCGGTCCATGTTCTGGTCGAGCCCCGAGGCCGCGACCCGCGAGGTCGCGATCGCCCTCGAGCACGCCACCGTCGCCGTCGGCAACCGCGAGGAGTGCGAGGTGGCGGTGGGGGAGACCGACCCGGTCCGCGCCGCTGACGCCCTGCTCGACCGCGGCGTCGAGATCGCGATCGTCAAGCAGGGACCGAAGGGCGTGCTGGCGAAGACCCGCGACGAGTTCGTCGAGTTCCGTCCGCACCACATCGACGTCGTGAACGGGCTCGGCTCGGGCGACGGCTTCGGCGGCGCACTGACCCACGGGCTGCTGCAGGGCTGGAGCCTCGAGCGGATCCTGGCGTTCTGCAACGCAGCCGGCGCGATCGTCGCGACGCGGTTCGAGTGCTCGACGGCGATGCCGACGAGCGACGAGATCGAGCAGTTCCTGACCGACAACCCCGCCGAGGGCACGAACCACACGGGCGAGACACACACCGAGGAGAAGACCCATGCCTGAGCTCAGCCCCGCTGACTTCCAGCGCCTCCGCGACATCCGTGCCGGCCAGCCCGACCTGGTGCGTGCCACGCTCGACGCCCGCCGCAAGCGCTCCCTGCTCGCCGACGACGGCAAGCTCTTCATCGTCGCCGCCGACCACCCCGCACGCGGTGCGCTGGCCGTGCGCGACGACGAGTCCGCGATGGCGGACCGCTACGACCTGCTCGAGCGGCTCGTCACGGCCCTCGGCCGTCCGGGGGTCGACGGGGTGCTCGGCACCCCCGACATCCTGGAGGACCTCGCGCTGCTCGGCGCCCTCGACGGCAAGGTCGTCGTCGGGTCGATGAACCGCGGCGGGCTGCGCGGCGCCACGTTCGAGATGGACGACCGGTACACGGCGTACTCGGCGCAGGCGATCAAGGACTCCGGGCTCGACTTCGCCAAGCTGCTGGTGCGCATCGCCCTGGAGGACTCGGGCACCGCGCCGACGCTCGAGGCCACGGCCCGCGCCGTCAGCGAGGCCGCTGCGCTCCAGCTGCCGATCATGCTCGAGCCGTTCATGTCCGAGTGGCGGGACGGCCGGGTCGTCAACGACCTGTCGGCCGACGCCGTGATCACCTCGATGGCGATCGCTGCGGGACTCGGCGAGTCCAGCGCCTACAGCTGGCTCAAGATCCCCGTCGTCGACGACATGGAGCGCGTGATGGCCGCGACGACGCTGCCGACGCTGCTGCTCGGCGGCGACCCGGCTTCGCGCCCGCTGGAGACGTACGCCAAGTGGGCTGACGCCCTGGCCCTGCCCGGCGTCCGCGGCCTGGTCGTCGGACGCACCCTGCTCTACCCCTCGGACGGCGACGTCGCCGCCGCCGTGGACGTGGCCGCCGGTCTCGTCCACAGCCAGGAGGCCCGGGGCGGGTTCTCCACAGATGCCCACGACCCAGCCGCTCGGCTCGCGGGCGCCACCACCATGGACTCGTCCATCTCGGAAGGAAGCAACGCATGACGCTCACCGACACGACCAACACGACCGTCGGGCACTGGATCGACGGCAAGCGCGTCGAATCCGCGTCGGGCAACACCGCCCCCGTGTACGACCCAGCGCTCGGCGTCGCGACCAAGCAGGTCGCGCTGGCCGACGAGTCCGAGATCCAGGCGGCCATCGGCAGCGCCAAGGCGGCGTTCCCCGGCTGGAGCAACCTGTCGCTGGCCAAGCGCCAGGCGATCCTGTTCTCGTTCCGCGAGATCCTGAACCGCGACAAGGCCGAGCTGGCCGAGATCATCACGAGCGAGCACGGCAAGGTCATCGACGACGCCCTGGGTGAGATCGCCCGTGGTCAAGAGGTCGTGGAGCTCGCCACCAACATCCCGAGCCTGATGAAGGGTGAGTTCTCCGACCAGGTCTCGACCGGCATCGACGTCTACTCGATCCGCCAGCCGCTCGGTGTCGTGGGCATCATCAGCCCCTTCAACTTCCCGGCGATGGTGCCGCTCTGGTTCCTGCCGATCGCGATCGCCGCGGGCAACACCGTCGTGCTGAAGCCGAGCGAGAAGGACCCGTCGGCCGCCATCTGGCTCGCCGAGAAGTTCAAGGAGGCCGGGCTGCCCGACGGCGTCTTCAACGTGCTCAACGGCGACAAGCTGTCCGTCGACGGCCTGCTCACCAGCGACGACGTCGAGTCGATCTCGTTCGTCGGCTCCACGCCCATCGCGCAGTACGTCTACGAGACCGGCACGAAGCACGGCAAGCGCGTGCAGGCCCTCGGCGGCGCGAAGAACCACATGCTGGTCCTGCCCGACGCCGACCTCGACCTGGTCGCCGACAACGCGATCAACGCCGGCTTCGGTTCGGCCGGTGAACGCTGCATGGCGATCTCGGTCGTCGTCGCCGTCGAGCCGGTGGCGGACGAGCTCATCCAGAAGATCAAGGACCGCGCGGCGACCCTGCGCATCGGCGACGGTCGTCGCGGGTGCGACATGGGGCCGCTCGTCACGGAGCAGCACCGTGACAAGGTCGCCTCGTACATCGAGGTCGCAGAGCAGGACGGTGCGGTGGTTGTGGTGGACGGCCGCACCGTCCGACCCGACGGCGACGAGAACGGCTTCTGGCTGGGTCCGACGCTGATCGACCAGGTGCCCACCACCAGCCGCGTCTACACCGAGGAGATCTTCGGTCCGGTGCTGAGCGTCGTGCGGGTCGCCACCTACGAAGAGGGCCTCGAGCTCATCAACTCCGGCGCGTACGGCAACGGCACCGCCATCTTCACGAACGACGGTGGCGCCGCTCGACGCTTCCAGCGTGACGTGCAGGTCGGCATGATCGGCATCAACGTCCCGATCCCCGTGCCCGTCGCCTACTACTCGTTCGGCGGCTGGAAGAACTCGCTGTTCGGCGACCACAAGGCGTACGGGGCCGACGGCGTGAGCTTCTTCACCCGTCAGAAGGCGATCACGAGCCGGTGGCTCGACCCGTCGCACGGTGGCATCAACCTCGGCTTTCCGTCGAACAACTGACCCGCAGCATGGCGAACGAACAGCACCAGCACGACCAGTGGTTCATCCCGGCGGGCTCCCGGCCCGAGGCGGGCTGGACCGACGTGGTCGACGGTCGCATCGAGGGGTGGGCGCACACCGGGCTCCGGACCGGCGCGCTGACCGACGGGGGCGAGCTGCGCCTCCCGGCCGACGCCGTGGAGCGCATCGTCGTGCCGCTCGCCGGGTCGTTCCACGTGACCCACTCGGGCGCTGCCGGCGACGGCGAGCAGACCCTGCAGGGTCGTAGGAGCGTCTTCGACGGCCCCACCGACGTCCTGTACCTGGGCTCGGGCTCCGCGGCCACCATCACCGGCAGCGGCCGGTTGGCCGTCGCCGAGGCGCCCACCGACACCGTCAAGCCGACCACCTACGTGGCCCGGACGGACGTGCCGGTGGAGCTCCGCGGCGCCGGGCAGTCAAGCCGTCAGGTGCACAACTTCGGCACCCCGGCCGCGCTCGACGCCGTCAAGTTCATCGTGTGCGAAGTGATCACGCCGGCCGGCAACTGGTCGTCGTACCCGCCCCACAAGCACGACACGAACGTGCCCGGTTCAGAGTCGAACCTCGAGGAGATCTACTACTACGAGGCCGCGGTGTCCCGTGGGCTCGAATCGATCGCGCCCGAGGCCGCCGACCCGTTCGCCCTGCACCGCACGTACGCCTCGGACGACCGCGCCATCGACGAGTTCCGGCAGGTCCGGACCGGCGACGTCGCCCTGGTGCCTTACGGCTGGCACGGTCCGGCGGTCGCCGCTCCGGGCTACGACATGTACTACCTGAACGTGATGGCCGGGCCCGACCCGGAGCGCGTCTGGAACATCACCGACGACCCGGCCCACGGGTGGGTCCGGCAGGCGTGGGCATCGGAATCGATCGACCCACGACTGCCCTACGAAAGGAAGCAGGCGTGACCACCACCACGCGGAAGATGACGGTCGGCCAGGCACTCGTCGAGTTCCTGGCCAACCAGTGGACCGTCGACGGCGACGTCCGCGAACGCACCATCCCGGGGATCTTCGGCATCTTCGGGCACGGCAACGTCGCCGGGGTCGGTCAGGCCATCAAGCAGCTCCACGTCGAGCAGCCCGGTCTGCTGCCGTACCACCAGGCCCGCAACGAGCAGGCGATGGTGCACGAGGCCGTCGGCTTCGCCCGCATGCACCGCCGCCGCGCGACCTACGCGTCGACGGCGTCGGTCGGCCCGGGCGCCGCCAACATGCTGACCGCCGCGGCACTCGCCACCACGAACCGGCTGCCGGCACTGCTGCTGCCGTCGGACACCTTCGCCACGCGCACCACGGACCCGGTGCTCCAGCAGATCGAGCTGCCGCACGACACGTCGTTGCAGGTCACCGACGCGTTCCGTCCGCTGTCGCGCTACTTCGACCGTGTGGAGCGTCCGGAGCAGCTGTTCTCGATCGCCCTCGCCGCGATGCGGGTGCTGACCGATCCGGCCGAGACCGGTGCGGTGACGATCGCGCTGCCCGAGGACGTCCAGGCCGAGGAGCTCGACGTGCCCGTCGCGTTCCTGCAGCCGCGCGAGTGGCACATCCGCCGCCCGCTGCCCGAGCGCGGCCCGCTCGAGCGTGCCGTGGCCGCGATCCGTGCCGGCCGGCGTCCGGTCATCGTGGCCGGCGGCGGGGTGCTGTACTCCGACGCCGCCGACGAGCTCCGCGCCTTCGTCGAGGCCACCGGGATCCCGGTCGGCACGTCGCAGGCCGGCGGCGGATCCCTGGTCTGGGACCACCCGCAGTACCTCGGCGGGATCGGCGCGACGGGCACCGCGGCGGCCAACGCGATCGCCGCCCAGGCCGACGTCGTCATCGGGATCGGCACCCGCTACAGCGACTTCACCACGGCGTCCCGAACCGCGTTCCAGAACCCGGACGTCACGTTCGTCAACGTCAACGTGGCCGCGTTCGACGCCTACAAGCACGGTTCGCAGCTGCCGCTGATTGCCGACGCAAAGGAGGCGCTGGTCGCCCTGACCGAGTCGCTCACCTCGGACGCGGCGTACGTCGTCGAGCCCGGCTACGCCTCCGAGATCGCCTCGCTGAAGGCGGCGTGGGACGCTGCGGTCGACGGTGCCTTCGCGCCGTCCGGCGCAGACCTGCCCGGCCAGCCCGAGATCATCGGCGCCGTGCAGTCGGTCTCCGATCCCCGAGACGTCGTCATCCAGGCGGCGGGTTCGCTGCCCGGCGACCTGCACAAGCTCTGGCGGGTGCGTGACGAGCTCGGGTACCACGTCGAGTACGCGTTCTCGTGCATGGGCTACGAGATCGCCGGTGGCATCGGGGTCCGCCGCGGAGCTCCGGACCGCGACGCCATCGTGATGGTCGGTGACGGCAGTTACCTCATGCTGCACACCGAGCTCGTCACGGCCGTGGCCGAGGGCATCAAGATCATCGTCGTGCTCATCCAGAACCACGGGTACGCGTCGATCGGGCACCTGTCCGAGACCGTCGGCTCGGAGCGCTTCGGCACGAAGTACCGCTACCTCGACGAGACCGAGTCGTTCGAGAACGGCGAGCCGCTGCCCGTCGACCTCGCCGCCAACGCCCGCTCGTACGGCGTCGACGTCATCGAGGTGCAGCCCGGCCCGGACAGCATCGAGGACCTGAAGGCCGCGCTGCGTCAGGCGAAGGCGAACGACCACACCACCCTGGTGCACATCAACTCCGACCCGCTGGTCTACGCCCCCGAGGGCGACGGTTGGTGGGACGTGCCGGTCGCGCAGACCTCCACCCTCCCCAGCACCCAGGCCGCCCGCGCCGAGTACGAGCAGCAGGTCGCCACGCAGCGTCCGCTGCTCGGCTGAACCGTTCACGAGACAGAAAGCGACAGCGACGTCATGACCGACACCGCCACCCCCATCGGCAGCCCCGCGACCGACGCGGCGCCCGCCTCGATCCGCATCGGCACCGCCCCGGACTCGTGGGGCGTCTGGTTCCCGGACGACCCGAAGCAGGTGCCGTGGCAGCGCTTCCTCGACGAAGCGTCCGCCGCCGGGTACGAGTGGATCGAGCTCGGCCCGTACGGGTACCTGCCGACCGACCCGTCCCAGCTGTCCGACGAGCTCGAGTCCCGCGGGCTCAAGCTGTCGGCGGGCACGGTCTTCACCGGGTTCCACAAGGGCGAGGACCAGTTCCAGCGTGCGTGGGACCAGGCCGTCGCGGTCGCGGGCCTGGCAGCGAAGCTCGGCGCCGAGCACCTGGTGACGATCCCCGACCTGTGGCGCTCGGACGCCACCGAAGAGGTGCTCGAGCCACGCACGCTCACCGACGAGCAGTGGGAGCGTCTCGGCAAGGGCCACGACCAGCTCGGCAAGGCGCTGCTCGAGGAGTACGGCGTCCACCAGCAGTTCCACACCCACGCGGACAGCCACGTCGGCACCTACAAGGAGACCGTGCGGTTCCTCGAGGTCACGAACCCCGAGTACACCAACCTCTGCCTCGACACCGGCCACTTCGCCTACTACGGCGGCGACAACCTCAAGCTCATCGCCGCCCACCCGGAGCGCATCGGCTACCTGCACCTCAAGCAGGTCGACACCGACCTGCTGTTCGACGTGCTCAAGAACGACGTGCCGTTCGCGACCGCCGTGTCGCAGGGCATCATGACCGAGCCGCCGCACGGCACCCCGGAACTCGCCCCGATCATCGAGGCCGTCGCCGCGATCAACCCGGACGTCTTCGGCATCGTCGAGCAGGACATGTACGGCTGCTCCGTCGACGCCCCCGGCCCGATCGCCGAGCGCACCTTCCAGCACATCTTCGGCTCGACCTCGGCCGCCCGCGCCTCCTGACGCGCCGTCCACGCAGCGTCAACAAACCCCAGGAGAACACCACCATGACCACCACGCAGAACCTCCGCGTCGCCGTCGTCGGCGCCGGCATGATGGGCGCGGACCACGTCCGCCGCATCACCGCCAAGATCTCGAACGCCGACGTCGTCGCCGTCGTCGAGCCCGACCAGGCCCGTGCCGCCGCGGCAGCGGCCCTGGCACCCGGCGCGATCACCGCCGCGTCCTTCGACGAGGCACTCGAGCAGACCGAGATCGACGCCGTCATCATCGCGACGCCGGGCTTCCTGCACGAGCCGATCCTGGTGACGGCGCTCGAGCGCGGGCTCACCGTCCTGTGCGAGAAGCCGCTGACGACCAGCGCCGAGGACTCGCTGCGCATCGTGGAGCTCGAACAGCAGCACGCCGCCCGACCCGTCATCCAGGTCGGCTTCATGCGCCGGTTCGACACGGGCTACCAGGAGCTCAAGGCCCTGCGCGAGTCGGGGGCGAACGGCGCTTTGCTCGCCCTGCACCACGCGCACCGCAACCCGACGACGCCGCCGAACTTCAGCGAGTCGATGCTCATCCACGACTCGGTGATCCACGAGATCGACATCATCCCGTTCCTGACCGGCGAAGCGATCACGAGCGTCGAGGTGAAGAAGCCGCGCAAGAACTCCCTCGCGCCGGCCGACCTGCCCGAGCCGCAGTTCGTCCTGTTCACCACCGAGTCCGGCACCATGGCGATCGTCGAGATCAACGTGAACGCCCAGTTCGGCTACCAGGTCACCACCGACGCCGTGTTCGAGTCCGGTGTCGCCTACATCGGCCGCGACACCTCGCTCTCGCTCGCCGCAGCCGGGGCGACCTCGCAGGGCGTCACGCCCTCGTTCAAGGAGCGGTTCGCCGCCGCCTACGACGAAGAGGTGCAGCGCTGGGTCGACGCGGCCCGGACCGGCGGCATCGACGGGCCGAGTGCCTGGGACGGCTACACGGCCTCGGTCGTCGCCGAGGTCGCCGTCCGGGCCCAGCAGTCCGGCGCGCACGAAGTGGTCGAGTACGCGGTCACGAAGCCGGCGTTCTACGACGAGACGAGCGACGCGACTGCGCCGGCCGCGCTCGCCGGGGCCTGATCGATGCCGAAGATCGCGCTCGACCCCACCCCGTTCCACCACGACCTGTCGCTGCTCGAGTTCCCGCGCAAGGTCGCGGAGCTCGGCTACGAGTACCTGCAGCTCACGCCGCACAAGGACTTCATCCCCTTCTACCGGCACCCCAAGGCCGACGACGACCTGGTCGACGCGTTCGCCGCGGCCTGCCGTGACGCCGGGGTCCAGGTGGCGAGCGTGCTGCCGGTGCTGCGCTGGTCGGGCCCGGACGAGGACGCCCGACAGGCTGCGGTGCGGAAGTGGAAGCGGGTCATCGAGATCACGAAGCGCCTCGGCGTGGACACCATCAACACGGAGTTCTCCGGCCGCCCCGAGCGCGCTGAGGAGTCCGAGGACCAGTTCTACCGGTCGATGGAGGAACTGCTGCCGATCATCGAGGACGCCGGCATCCGCGTGCTCATCGACCCGCACCCCGACGACTTCGTCGAGGACGGGCTCGAGGCGCTCCGGGTGATCCGCGGCCTGAACTCGAAGCACGTGGGCTTCGTCTACGTCGCGTGCCACACGTTCCACTACGGCGGCAACATGGACGAGATCATCGACGCTGCCGGGGACTCGCTGCAGCTGGTCCACGTCGCCGACGCGTACGACCACCGTCGCTCACACGGCCTGCGCTACATCACGAACCCGCCCGGCAATCCGGTCCGCGTGCACCAGCACCTGCCGGTCGGCCAGGCGGACGTCGACTTCGACGCCTTCTGGGCGGCGCTCGACCGGGTCGGTTTCTCGGCGCGCGAGGACACCGTCGCGGTCTCGAGCGTCTTCGCCGAGGACGAGAACGCCGACGCGGTGTCGCGGTTCCAGCTCGACACGATCACGAAGGGGCTCTACCGATGACCACCACCCTCGAAACGCAGGCGTCCACCGACGCCGACTCCCGTCCCGTCACCCTGCAGGCCGCGGAGCAGACCCCGACCGCCCTGTGGAACGACTCCGCCGACCCGCGCGAACTGTCGACCGCCATCCACGAGTACGGTGCCGTCGGTGCGACCTGCAACCCGGTGATCGCGTACACCTGCATCCAGCAGGACCCGGAGACCTGGGTCCCGCGCATCCGCGAGATCGCCGAGGAGCACCCGACGGCGGGGGAGTCCTGGATCGGCTGGAAGGCCGTCGAGGCGCTCTCCATCGCCGCCGCGGCGCAGCTGCTGCCCGCGTTCGAGGCGTCCGGCGGACGGAACGGTCGACTTTCCATGCAGACCGACCCCCGGTTCCACCGCGACGCCGACGCGCTCGTCGAGCAGGCCGTCCGGTTCTCGCAGCTCGCGCCGAACATCATCGTGAAGATCCCCGCCACCAAGGTCGGCATCGCCGCGATCGAGGAAGCCGCCTACCGCGGGGTCTCGATCAACGCCACGGTGTCCTTCACCGTGCCGCAGGTCGTCGCCGTGGGCGAGGCCATCGAGCGGGCACTCGACCGCCGTGCTGCCGAGGGCCTGCCGGAGCAGGAGTTCGGCCACGTCGTCACCCTGATGGCCGGCCGCTTCGACGACTGGCTGAAGACCGTCGTCAAGCGCGACCACGTGATGGTGGACCCGGGCATCCTCGAGTGGGCCGGTGTCGCCGCGGTGAAGAACGCCTACCGCGTCTTCCAGGAGCGTGGGTTCCGCTCGCGGGTGCTGGTCGCCGCGTTCCGCAACGCACTGCAGTGGTCGGAGTTCCAGGGCGGCGACCTGGTCGTGTCGCCGCCGTTCCAGTGGACGAAGGACATCAACGACAACGCGTTCCCGTTCCGTCCGCACGCCATCGACGACGAGGTCCCCGTGCACGTCATCGAGGCGCTCCGGGCCGCGACGCCGGAGTTCGCCCGCGGCTACGACGTGGACGGCATGACGATCGACGAGTTCGACCGCTTCGGTGCGACCGTGACGACGCTCCGGCAGTTCCTGGACGCCGACGCGAAGCTCGACGCACTGGTCCGCGACATCATCGTCCCCGCTGTCTGAGACGGGACCTGATGCGCGGCGCGATCCGCGGTCGGAATGACGGGTCGCGCCCCGCGCGCTGACGCACCAGCCTGGAGGCCCGGTGCCGGTCCCCGAGACCGGCACCGGGCCTCCAGGCGGTTGCTTCATGTGCTGACAAAGTCGGCCGCATCGGCTACGCTCGTTGTCGCGCTCCAATGCGCGTCACCTGAACGAAGGAGTTCTCCATGGACAGCATCGGCGTCGGGCTGATCTCGGTCGGCTGGATGGGGCGGTTGCACTCGCGTGCCTACCGAGCGTTGCCGGACCACTTCCCGGAGCTCGGCGTTCAGCCGCGGCTCGTCGTCGCGGCCGACCCGATCGAGGCGGCACGCGACCAGGCGGTGACGCGGCTCGGGTACGAGCGTGCCGTCGCCGACTACCACGAGGTCCTCGCCGACCCGGCGGTCGAGGTCGTGTCGATCTGTTCGCCGAACTTCCTGCACCGCGAGATGGCCGTCGCCGCGGCCGAGGCGGGCAAGCCGTTCTGGATCGAGAAGCCGATGGGGCGGTACGCCAGCGACTCGCGCTCCATCCACCAAGCGGTGCAGCGCGCCGGCGTCATCACGAGCGTCGGCTTCAACTACCGGCACGCCCCGGCCATCGAGCGCGCCCGGGAACTCGTCCGCAACGGGCGGCTCGGCCGGATCACGAACGTGCGCGGATCGTTGCTCGCCGACTACTCGTCCGACCCGGCGGCCCCGCTGACCTGGCGCTTCGAGCGTGAGCGCGCCGGATCGGGTGTCCTCGGCGACCTGCTGTCGCACGGACTCGACCTGGCGCAGTACGTGGTCGGGCGGATCGCCTCGGTCAGTGCGCTCGCCGAGACGTTCATCGAGTCGCGGCCCCGCCCGGCTGCCGGCATCGTCGACCGCAGTGCCGCTGCGACCGGTGAGCTCGGTGCCGTCGAGAACGAGGACTACGCCGCGCTGCTGTTCCGGTTCGAGGACGGTGCGGTCGGCACGATGGACTCGAGTCGCGTCATGCGTGGGCCGCACGCCGAGTACACGCTCGAGATCTACGGCACCCGCGGTTCGGTCCGGTGGGACTTCCAGCGCCTCAACGAGCTCGAGGTGTACCTGGACGGCCAAGAGGCCGACGGGTACGCGACGCACTACGTCGCTCCCGGGGACGGCGAGTTCGCCCGGTTCCAGCCGGGCGCCGGCACCGCGATGGGCTACGACGACCTGAAGACGATCGAGGCGGCGCAGTTCATCGCGAGCGTGCAGCGCGGGGAACAGCTCGCGCCCTCGGTCGCCGACGGGCTGGCTGCCGCGTCGATCGTCGAGGCCGCGGAGGCCTCGCTGGTCGACGGCTCGTGGCACGACGTCGCTCGTGTCGACGGGCCGCTGACGTACGGGGCGCCGACGCCGAGGTTCTAGACACCTGGCCGTCCTTGCTTGTTAGTATGTAAGGACAAAGTCCGAGCAACCAGGAGGCACCATGCCGCTCGTCCGTATCGACCTCGCCACCGGCCGCACGCCGGAGGCCGTCCGTGGCATCGCCGACGCCATCCACCAGGCCATCGTCGACGTGTACGGGATCCCGGTGCGGGACCGGTTCCAGGTGATCACCGAGCACCCCGCGCAGCAGATCATCGCCGAGGACGCCGGGCTGGGGTTCGAGCGCACCGAGGGCGTCATCGTCATCCAGGTGTTCACGCAGCGCGGGCGGACCGACGAGGCGAAGGCCGCGCTGTACCTGGCGATCCACGACGCCCTCGCGGCGATCGGTGTCGCGTCCGAGGACGTCTTCATCGGCTACGTCGAGAACGGGCCGCAGGACTGGTCGTTCGGCTTCGGCCGTGCCCAGTACGTCACGGGCGAGCTCGGGGTGCCCGCGCTCGGTTGAGGTGGTGCGGGCGTGGGCGCGGTGCGGGTGCGGGTGCGGGGTGGTGCGGGTTGGTCACGACACCCCGCTCAGTTCCGCCGAGTGGTCACGAACTGTCGGTTGCCGGGCCTCCGGGCGACAGTTCGTGACCACTCGGCACACCGCCGACAGTGTGTCGTGACCCCTCGCCGAGCAGCCCCGGGCGACAGAACGTGACCGCTCGGCCGAGTGACCGGTCGGCCTACTTGTCGACGAGCGTGACCTCGAACGAGTACCGGTCCGGGCGGTAGCAGTGCACGCCGTACTCGACCGCACGGCCCGAGGCGTCGTACGCGGTGCGGCTCATCGTGAGCACCGGGTCGCCGTCCTCGATCTCGAGCAGGCCGGCCTCTTCGTCGGTGACCGCACGGGCCCCGATCCGTTGCTTCGCCACCCGCATCGTGACACCTCGGCCGCGCAGCAGCTGGTACAGCCCGTACGCCTGCAGGTCCTCGTCGGTCAGGTCGAGGAACTCCGGCGGCAGGTAGTTCTCGAGGATCGCCATCGGGACGTCCTCGGCGAACCGCACCCGCCGGATGTGCGCGACGGTCGTGCCGGGCTCGATGCTCAGTGCCGCGGCGACCTCGTCGGACGCGGGGACGTCGTTGCGCTGCAGGAGCTTCGTCGCCGGAGCCTGCGAACCCTGCGCCAGGTCGTCGTACAGGCTCGTCAACTCGACCTTGCGGGTCACCGGCCCGTGCACGACCTGGGTCCCGATGCCGCGGCGGCGCACCAGCAGACCCTTGTCGACGAGGTCCTGGATCGCGCGACGGATCGTCGGCCGCGACAGACCGAGACGCTCACCGAGGGCGATCTCGTTCTCGAGCCGGGCCCCTGGTGGCATCGCGCCGGAGCGGATCGACTCCTCGATGCGCGAGGCGACCTGGAAGTAGAGGGGCATGGGACCCGACCGGTCCAGGTCCATGAACAGGTCGGACGGCAGCTGGCCTTCGTTGGTCATCGCGGTCCTTCACACGTGCGGAGATGCCGGCGTCGGTGCCGACGGCATTGTCGTGACAATACCACCGGGGATGTGGCGCCCCGGCCGCGCGCAGCGGGCGTTGCGTCAGTCGGCGAACACCGTCAGTCAGCGCAGACCGTCAGTCGGCGAACACCGTCAGTCAGCGCAGACCGTCAGTCGGCGAACACCATCGGTCGGTTCGACAGCCGCGGCTGGTTCGCGCCCTTCGGCTTCTCGGCGCGCGCGCGGACCGGGGCGATCGTCACCCGGGTCACCGCGCCGAGCGCCTCGACCGTCTCGACGCCGTGGTGCCCGGCGGCGTGCACGACGATCGCGGCGCAGGCCTCGGCGTCGGCGGCGGCGTCGTGGTGCTGGAACCCCTCGAACCCGGCCGCCATCGCGGCGACCGGCAGGCGGTACGAGTCGAGCGTGTAGGTCTTGCGGGCGACCGCCAGGGAGCACAGCGAGTGGTGCTCGGCCAGGTCGATCCCCGTCGCGGAGCACCCACCGGCGATGACGCCCATGTCGAAGCGGGCGTTGTGCGCCACCAGGACGTCGCCCTCGGCGAAGGCCACCAGGTCGGGGTACTGCTGCTCCCACGTCTTGGCGTGCGTGACGTCCTCGGCGACGATGCCGTGGATCCGCGTGTTCCACTCCAGGAACGCGTCGTGCCCGAACGGCGGGCGGATGAACCACGACGCCCGATCGACGACCCGGCCGGCTCGGACCTTCACGAGCCCGACGGAGCAGGCGCTGGCGGGCGAGCTGTTGGCGGTCTCGAAGTCGATCGCGGTGAAGTTCAACGGCACGGTCCCGATCGTCGCACGGGGTGCCGACATCGCCCTCCGTTCCCGTCGGCGTTGCGTGTGGCTACCCTCGCCACATGGGGAACGAGGCCGACCGACGTCCGCTCGTCCTGGTGCTCGCCGGTGCCGGCTACGGGCAGCAGGCGCCGCTGCTCTGGTGGACGAGCGAGATCGCCGCCGCGGCGGGCTGCGAGGTCGTTGCGCCACGATGGCACGTCGACGACGCTGCCGGTGCCGATCCGGTCGGGTTCGTCGAGACCGCTGTCGCCGCGGCGCTGGCGGACCGGCTGCCCGACCTCGTCGTCGCGAAGTCGTTCGGCTGCTTCGCCCTGCCGTGGGCGATCCGCCACGAGGTGCCCGGCGTCTGGCTGACGCCGGTCCTCACCCACGATGACGTCGTGGCAGCACTCGCCGCCGCGACCGACGTGCACGTCGCGATCGGGGGTGGCGACGACACCATGTGGCGCCCCGAGCGGGTCTCGGGGACTGCTGCGTGCCTCCAGACCGTCGACCGTGCCGACCACTCGCTCCAGGTGGCCGGCGACTGGCGGCGCTCGCAGCGGCTGCAGGCCGACGTCTTCGACGTCGTCGAGCGGCGCGTCACGACCCTGCGGCCCCGGACGGGCGGGTCGCGTCCCCTGGTCTGACGGACGGACTGGAGGCCCGGGTCGGCTCCGACAGGCCGCCGCCGGTAGGCTGTGCTCCCGTGGCTCTCACCATCGGAATCGTCGGTCTCCCGAACGTCGGCAAGTCGACCCTGTTCAACGCCCTGACCAAGAACCAGGTCCTCGCCGCGAACTACCCGTTCGCGACGATCGAGCCGAACGTCGGGGTGGTGAACCTGCCCGATTCGCGGCTCGACCAGCTCGCCGAGCTCTTCCACTCGGAGAAGACCGTTCCGGCGCCGGTGTCGTTCGTCGACATCGCGGGCATCGTCAAGGGCGCGAGCGAGGGCGAAGGCCTGGGCAACAAGTTCCTCGCCAACATCCGCGAAGCCGACGCCATCGCGCAGGTCGTCCGCGGCTTCACCGACGACGACGTCGTGCACGTCGCGAACAAGGTCTCCCCGAAGGACGACCTCGAGGTCATCAACACCGAGCTGATCCTCGCCGACATGGAGACCATCGACAAGGCGCTCCCGCGGTACGAGAAGATGCTCAAGCTCAAGCAGGCCGAGCCGATCGTGCTCGAGACCGCTCGCGAGGCCCGTGCCGCGCTCGAGCAGGGCACGCTGCTGTCCGCCACCAAGATCGACCTGTCGCCGATCGCCGAGCTCGGCCTGCTCAGTGCCAAGCCCTTCATCTTCGTGTTCAACGTCGACGAGGCGATCCTGACCGACGAGTCCCGCAAGGCCGAACTGGCCGCGCTCGTCGCCCCGGCGCAGGCCGTGTTCCTCGACGCCCAGGTCGAGTCGGAGCTCATCGACCTCGACCCGGCCGACGCCGCCGAACTGCTCGAGTCGACCGGTCAGACCGAGTCGGGCCTCGACCAGCTCGCCCGAATCGGGTTCGACACCCTCGGGCTGCAGACCTACCTGACGGCCGGTCCGAAGGAAGCCCGTGCGTGGACGATCGGCAAGGGGTGGAAGGCTCCCCAGGCTGCCGGCGTCATCCACACCGACTTCGAGAAGGGCTTCATCAAGGCCGAGGTCATCTCGTTCGACGACCTGGTCGCGACCGGCTCGATCGCCGAGGCCCGCGCTGCCGGCAAGGCCCGCATCGAGGGCAAGGACTACGTCATGCAGGACGGCGACGTGGTGGAGTTCCGTCACTCCTAGACATGACGTCGGCTAGCCTTCTGACGTGGAAAAGGCAGCCATCTACCTCCGCATCTCCCGCGATGCGAAAGGAGAGCACGAGGCCTGGGAGCGGCAAGAACCGCTCTGCAGGGACATCGCTGCGAAGCGCAACTGGGAAGTCGTCGCCGTCTACAAGGACGAGGCGAGCGCGTCCAAGCGCAAGGTCGTCCGTCCTGACTACGAGCGCATGCGTGCGGATTGGACGGCAGGACATTTCGAGAAGGTCGTTGTCTATGACCTCGACCGATTCACCCGCCAAGGGACCGAACTCGAACAGTGGATTCTCGAAGCAACGGACGAAAACCGGCCGCTGCACATCGCCTCGTCGAACGGTGACTACGAGCTTTCTCACGACAACGGGCAGTTCTTTGCTCGAATGAAGGCGGCTGTTTCCGCGCAAGAGACGGCTGGCAAGGCCCGGCGGCAGCGGGACGCGAACCGAGCCCGCGCTCACAACGGCAAACCTCCTTCGGGGAAACGACTGTATGGCTTCGAGAATGACGGAGTGACGGTTCGCCGGGACGAGGCTGCGCAGGTCATGCGGATGTTTGACCTGTTCTCCGCCGGGTTGACCCTCCGTTCGATAAGCCGCGAACTCGACCGCGACGGGATACCGAGTCGGCGGGGCGGACCGTGGAGCCCAAGTACCATCCGAGGAATACTCTCAAACCCGCGGTACGCAGGCCGTACCGCATATCGCGGGGAGCCAATCGATGTCGCGACTACGTGGGAGGCGCTGGTCGATGAGGACGTCTACGACGCGGTTCAGGCGGTGCTAGCGGACCCGACGCGCCTGACTCATACAGGCACGGCAAAGCGGCACCTCGGAGCCGGCCTCTATCTCTGCGGTGGAGAGGACGAGAGCGGGGTGGAGTGCCGCCGTCCAATGACGCAGACAGGGACGGTCTACTACTGCAGAGGGCATGTCAGTAGAACGCGCGCCAAGATTGACGAGGCTGTCGAGTTCGTGATGCGAGAGCGGCTGAGTCGTCCGGATGTGCTGGAAGCACTCGCTGACCGCCCCGATGTGAAGCCCCAGCTCACGAAGGTTAGAGAGCAGATTGCGGCACTTTCGGCCCGTCGCCGGAAGTGGCTCGACGACGTATACGAGGAGCGCATGGACCCAGCCGTCCACCGTTCACTCGATGAACGAGCGAAGGCGGACCTTCAGAAGCTTCATGGCGAGCAGAATGCGCTCCTCGCGCCGACCGCGGCGTCTATTCTTCTCGGAACGGACCCGGTTGAGCGATGGGACAACGCTAGCGTCGAAACGAAGCAGGCCATCGTCCGTCTGTTGTGTGACGTCGTACTTCTGAAGACGGGCAGAAAGGGGCCGAAGCAGCGTAGCGTCTTCGACCCCTTCAGTATCCGCTTCGAGTGGAAGCAGGACTAGGACGCCCGCACGATGAGTGCCAGGTACACGAGAGCCGAGTAGGCCCGCCATGAGGTCGCAGAGAGATGCGCTTGCTCCGGCTTCGTGTCGACGGCCTCCGGATGATGCTGGAGGGCCTCCCATCGGAGGTCCTCGACGACTGAACGAAGTCGTGGCTCATCGTCGTTGCCGGGCGCGTCAATGAGCCGCTCGACACGTGCGAGCGTTGAGATGAGTGCGTGAAGGGTTTGGTCCTCCAACTCCGCGGACGTCACCAACAAGTCGAGGTCGTCGTGCAGACTTTCCAGGCAGTCGCGGTACTGCTTGGCGAGCCAAGGGAGGCCGTAAGCCGTCGTCGGGAAGCGCAGCTGAACCTCTGGCTCACGCTGTCTGTTGTCCATGTTTGCCTCCTGGGCAGTTGTGGGAACGGGACAGGACTGCCACATGCGGCGAAAAAGTCGAAGTCCGGGAAAGCGCCGCATCTGGGAGGTGCGTGCCATGCTCGCGACCGCTCCTTGACCAAGCCTCCGGCCTGCCCGTGAACTGCGGCAGTAGGTTCGTTGCCGTTTGCAAGCACTGCTCGGCCGTCTACCGCAACGACTGGCTGGCCATCATGCGTGCGGGCATCTTCCCCCCGGGGACTGAACGCACAGGGCCAGCAACGGGCTATCTCTGGGGTCTGGTGACGCTGACCGCGCCCAGCTTCGGACGTGTCCACCGTGTGCCGAAACACCCGGAGAGCGCCAGAAGTGGTTGTGGATGTGGCACGACCCATCGCTATCAGCACCAACAGCTTGCAGGCGTACCACTCCAGCCCCACGGATACGACTACGCGGGGTCCGTCCGGTTCAACCGCGACGTTGGCTACCTGTTCAATGCAACTCGGCAGCGCATGAAGCGCAACTACCCCAACGCGGAGTTCGTGGGCGTCTTGGAGTGGCAGGCACGACTCGCCCTCCACCTGCACTTGGTCGTGCGCGTTCCGCTCGCAGACGGTGACGTCTTCACAAACATTGCCGCGACGCTCCGTTCTGTGACCTCCACAAGCCCCGTCGACGGGACATTCGTGGCGTGGGGAGAACAGGCGGAAGGGCACCTCATCAGCTCCCACGACACGGCGCAGGGAAGTCTCTCGACAACGGGATACATCAGCAAAGTTTTGCAGTACGCGGCGAAGGACTGGGGCAGGGAGCACGATGGGCAGAGCGAAGAACGACGAGCCCACGCCGACCGGATGGACCGTGCGGCTGTGCTGATGCCATGCGGACGTGTGAACAAGTTGGGCGAGCCGTGCGAGCCAGGCTACGGCGTGGTCATACCGGGTGGACTTCCGTATCGTCCTGACAGGGCTATCTGTCCCTCGAAGGTGCATGAACGCTATGGCTTGCGCCAGAAGCAGGTCTGGGCGTCCAGAGGCTGGGCCTTCGACGGGTTGAACAGGACGAAGCAGCGGGACAGTCGGCGCGAGTGGGCGAGGAAGCAAGCGGAAAAGGAAGAACGGGCGGCCTGGGCAGAGGCATCCTTCGATGCAGCGTTCGGTTCCTCAATCCGCGAGTCCGATGCGCACGTCGCCGGAGCGTAGCGAAGCGGAGCGACGAAGACGGGAGCACTCGGCCGCGGGCAGGCGCGGAGCGCCTCTTCAAGTTGGAATAGAAAATCTCAACGAAGCGAGGCGAAACCGACCGAACCGAAGTCTGCTGACGAGGCCAAACGTAACTCAACCGCGACTGACGTGCCTCCAGCTGCGGGGCCGGGTCCAGCGCCGGTGCGCTGGCGCAGGGGGTGCCGGGGGGCTGCGGAAGCCCCGCCGCGCCAGGACTGCCGACGGACCTCGAGAAATCAGAGGGAACACGACTACGGTTCTCAAGCCGTTGCCGAATGGGATGGGTGCCGGGCGAACGGTCCCGGTAACCCTCAATCCGAAAGTAACAACATGGCGAACCTCAACAGCTTGACCGTCGCGGCGACGCAGGCAGTGCTCATTGTTCCGAAGTCAGACCCGAAGGCCTTTTACGCCTACGTGGACGGCAAGCGGTCCAACACGCAGCGGGTGAACGACAGAGGGCAGCCGGTGTTCGCTTTCGACGCGCTGCTGCAGGTGAACGGGCAGCGTCACGAGGGCCGTATCACGAGCACGACCTCCACTCTCCCCGAACTGCAGTTCGGCGGCTTCCTCGTTGGCTCCGGTCAGACCACCATCACCTACCGTGCGACTGCCGACTCGGTGAACAACTTCACCGGTCGGCCCTTCGCCTACCTCACCGTCTCCGTCGAGGTCGAGCAAGTGGTCGCTCCGCAGTAGGCACGCGAGTGGGAGAAGGGGAGGGACAGGTGTCCCTCCCCTTCGTCGTGGTTCGCAAAGCCGTCTCAGCCTCGAAGAATGGCGACGGGCGACCCGAGTGCTACGCAGCCAGCGCCACCTCGGACGCCGTCGGGGTGGGCAGGAGTGCTCGCAGGCGCGAGGCGGAAGTCGGGGTCAGCGCGGGAGCGGAGTGTGCGATGGAACGGAGGGCGGCGAGCGTTTCGACGGTCATGCCGTCCCTATGCGCGGAGCATCTCCCCAGCCGTGTGAACTCGAGGCTGCGAGAGACCCCCACTTCGAGGGGTGACGGTGCTGTCGAACCTACAACGAGGATTCAACTGTGCCCCAAGGCCGCGAGCGCTCTCGACTTTGTTTGGGGCGCCGGGCTTGCGATGAGGTCGTTCGATCGGCTACGTCCAGCCGACTTCTGTTCCATCGACACGCACTTTCTGACTTACCGGGCGGTCTTCCGCTCGTCACGTGCCCATTCATGGCTGACACGAAGGTGCGCTCACTCTTCGGGCAAGTCGCCCTTAAGCGGGTTTGGTCGGTCATTTGTGGACTGCTTCGCTGGTTTCGACTCCCACTTGAAGGCCGCGCTTACAAGGAGTGCTGTCATGACGAAGACGAGCAAGTAGAGCGGTACAGATGCGGCCAGCAGCCAGCGTGTCCAAGGTTCGGAGACCCAGACCACGCTCATAGCGGCCCCAAGGGAGACTGATACGACTACGAAGAAGCCACCGAACAGCACGACTCTGACCGCGGTGCCCCAGCGGGTCAGCACTGCCTCTCGGTAGCGGCCAGAGAGAGCAAGCACCGCAGTCCCGTTGACTGACAAGCCGCTGATGATGCCGCCAGTTGTCCCGACAGCCTGCATGGCGTCCTTCACGGTCTCGTCGCAGACGTCACCCATCAACAGTCGGATGCCGAACGTTGCTCCGGCTGCGAGCACCGTGAGAGCAACGAACAGGACGATGAGGGACCTGTTCGATGACTTCATCGTCTCGTGTCCTCTCGTCGGTGGTTCAGATGTCCGCGTTCCTGAGTCGGAGCAGGTCAGCTCGGTCAAGTACGAACGCGTCGACGATAGCCTCGACCGCCGTCTTTCCGGCGAAGGCCCTGGATGCTCCCGTTGCGAGCATCACGTTCGACTTCCTCGTAAGGCGGTGTCGAAGCAGGTCAACCTCGGTGGGGCCAGTGGAATCAGACGGGGCGATGGTGACCTGAGCCTTGTCGACCGCTCCATCGAGGGAGCCGAAGTTGTCGTTGAACCAGTCGAGGATTGCCTGCTCGTCCTCGGGCCCGCTCTTACCCCTGACCACACTCGCCTTGACCTCGATGCGTATCTGCTGCACGTTCGGGGCGTCGTCATCGCTTGGGAAGAAGATGTCGCGGATGCCAGATGCCGGGTTGACCTGGCTGCCTAGCTCGCCCGCGAACACAGCAGACTTGAGGCCGTGCGCCTGGCCGAGCAGATTGGCTCGGGAGGGGTCAACAACGGGACGTACCGCCCAAGCAAAGTCCGTTTCGGCCCACATCCCGGCTGTCGCGCGATTGAGCCAGTCGACGAACTTCGTCGCTCGGGACGATGACGTCGACTCCGCGAGTACGCCAATCAAGTTGCCGAAGGGGAGAAACGTGACGAACAGGTTGTCGACCGGCTCCCACTCGTCCCCGTTCAGACTCATCGGTGCCTGAGACCCGTCAGAGACGTTCGCTTGGTTCGGAACGTAGTCCTTGCCTGCCGCAAGGACGATGCCGTAGGTGGTTTCCGGGTCGAGCAGGGGCGGCGCCTTCGGGACGTCGGAGAGGTCGAACGCGTCAGTCCAGGCACCACCGACGTTCAACGCCATCACGGTCCCGGCGTGCTCGCGACCCTCAAGGTCGAACGTGTGGCGCTTGCCGTAGAGCCGTTTGGTGATGACCGTGTGCCAGTCCACCTCGGGCGCGTTCAGCGATGTGCGAGCATCGACCAGACGCCAGTACTGGACAGTGCGTCGTACGTAGTTCTTCGGGGCCATCAAGTCTCCTGCAAAGCGTGGTGGCCTCATGTTTACAGCAGTGCAGGGTCGGGGGAGGTGCGGCGCGCCCAAGCGTGGGGGCTGTCATGTCCAGGTTCCGCGGAATGTGGTGGAGTTCCGCTTCAACAACTGATCTGCCGGCGTGGTTCGTCGTGCGCCAGGATGAGCGCATGACGAATGCACAGGCAGGGTGGTACGACGACGGCTCCGGCACCATGCGGTGGTGGGACGGTTCCGCGTGGACGGAGCAGGTGCAGCAGCAGGCACCCGTGGCGTCGGGTGTCGGTGGAGTGATCGGCCGGATCCAGGCCGAAGCCGCTTCGGGTGGTCAGCCGCGTCCGGCGCAGAACGGCATGAGCTACGTCGTGCTGCAGGTGGTGCTCAAGGAGAAGTTCTTCGGCACGGGTTCGGGCAACCTCACCGAGCTCGAGAAGGCGATCAACGCGCAGGCTGCGCTCGGGTACCGGCTGCACACGATCACGACGGCTTCCTCGGGGAGCACTGGCTTCGGTGGCGGGGACCGGGTGCAGGCCACGATGGTCTTCGAGCGCCTGAACTGAGGCGAGCGGTCCGAGTCGTCGGGACGCCCGGTGGGGTCAGTCGACGAGCGCCAGAATCACCGCGGGGATGCGGTGCTCGATCGCGTCCCAGACGATCTCCTTCCGTGCCTTTCGGTAGTCGTGCGACAGGATGTTGCGGGTCTTGCGGACGGCCGCGAGTGACAGGTCGGACGGGAGTCGTGCCTCCCGGTCCTGGGGGATGCGACCGAGCAGGTCGTCGAAGTGGATGATGACCGCTTCGGCTGCTCGGTAGGTGAGGCTGCGGGTCGCGTCGAACTCGCTCCGCCCGTGCTCGACGATCATGGAGCACTCGGCGAGCAGGTCGAGGAAGCTAGTCTGCAGCGACGGCCACCGCTCTTCGAGGGCAGCAGGGTCACGGTCGTTGCGGGGCCGAGGCGTGAACCGGGGAGCCGGCATCACAGCGGCACGGCTTCGTCGAGGACGTGGGTGAAGTGCTCGTCGTCTTCGAGGTCGTCGGTGAGGACGTCGACCTCGAAACCGGTGATGCGCTCGACCTCGTGCGCGAATCCACCGAGATCGAACAGCGATGCCGCGGGGGTCAGGTGGACCAGCAGGTCGATGTCACTGCGTTCGGTGTCCTGCCCGCGGACCGCGGAGCCGAAGACGCGGACGTCGTCGAGGTGGAAGCGCTTCGCCTCGTCGAGGATCGCGTCGGCGTAGACGGCGAGCGGGATGCTCGGGCGGGTGTGGGCCGCTTCGAGGATCCGCCGGAGCGACTCCGGGCGCGGCCGCTTCCGTCCGCTCTCGTACGCCGAGATGGTGGGCTGCTGCATGCCGGCGGCGGCAGCGAGACCGGTCTGCGAGAGACCGAGGTCCTCGCGGGCAGCGCGGATGAGTTCCGCGGCACGATCGACCCGCATGACGACCTCCCTATAGCTCTCGACTATAGAGGACGCGCCCTTGCTGCTGAAGTGGCATGGGGGACTAGATTCGGCTCGTCCAGTGCCCGAGGAGGCCCCCATGCCGTACGTCGTCGACTTCGTGAACGTGTCCACGGTGGGGCTCGAGACATCGCCGGTGGTGGATGCGCTCGCCGGACTCCGTGCGAACGAGGCCCGTTACTTCAAGAACAAGTACGACCACGACCTCACTACGCGTCCTGCCGCCGAGGCTCCCGAGCTGGTCGAGTACGTCGCCCGCGTACTCGTGGAGGAGCGGGGGCTCGTGATCGCGTCCCCGCCACTCGAGGCCACCGAAGCAGTGGTCGACGGCGTCCGCTGGACCTACGTCTTCTACGAGTCCGGCCTGGTGATCAACGTGCTCTACACACTCGAACCGGGCGGCAAGCGAGCGGTCGGGTTCAAGCTCTCCGACGGCATGGACGTGCCGGAGGAGCTCGCCGACAAGTTCAAGTTCGCCCGGCAGCGGTCGAAGCTCGCGGGCACGATCCGCGGCTCGTTCTTCGTGATCAAGGGCGAGTACTGACGCGTCGCACCGGGGCTGCCCCGGGAACGACGAAGCGCCGCCGAGCGGACTCGGCGGCGCTTCGTGGTGGTGCTGGTGGGACCTAGGCCGCGAGGGCCATCTCGCCCGCCTGCACGGACTGTGCCTGCAGCAGGGTGCGGCTGGCCTCGCCCGCCCAGGAGCGGCCCGGGACGGTCCAGCCGGCCTCGCCGACGGCGTCGAGCCGGGTGCCCCGGGTGACGAAGGTCCCCAGGTCGTCGGCCGCGATGCGCACGAGGTACTCGCGCTGCGAGCGGTCGTCGCGCACCGGGAACTCGGCGATGCGGTCGGGGGTGATCGTCGGGGCCGCGAGTGCGGTCCCGAACACGGTGATTCGTTCGTTGCTGGTCATGGTGCTGTACTTCCTGGTCATTCGGCGCCAGGGCGACTCGGTGTCGGCGGACGTCTCAGTCCAGCGCGACGCATCGAGTGCGGGGCGCGCACGTCGAGTTTCAACGTGCAGCTCGTCCGTTCGGATCGAGCGGTGTCTCGAGTGGAATGCGACTCGGGTGAGTCGGTGTCGAGAGATTGGTGTGCGCGAGTCAGATGGGTTCGCTGCAGTGCACCAACCAGAGACTATACGCCCACTCCGCCGAGAAGTCCAGCGAGCGACCGGACCGAGCGTCAGGATGCCAGGAAAGCCGCCCAGCGGTCCCCGCCGGCGGCCACGTTGCCCGAGCCGTCGAGGCGGGCTGCAGCCGACGAGGGCTTGCGCGAAGCCTGCTCGTGGATCAGCCCGTCGAACGACGCCGAGAAGTCCAGGCGGGGCAGCGCGGCCGTGACGTCCCGCAGGTCGTCCGACGACCACTTGTCGAAGCCGACACCGGAGACGTCGAGCGAGGTCGCCACCTCGAGCAGGTGCCCTTCGGCGTCGAGCTCCGGGTCGACGGATCGCCACATGTGCCGCTCGATGATCTCCCCGACCCGACGGGCTCGCACGGCGTCCCACCCGGCACCGAGCGCGAAGACCGAACCCACGGCGCCGCCGGCGTCCTCGAAGGGCACCCGGTGGGCGTCGAACGACGGGGTGACGCCGAGGTCGTGCAGCATCGTCGCGACGAAGAGCAGCTCGGGGTCCGGTTCGAGGTCGACCGTCGGGGCGAGCAGGACGGCCCAGGCCCACGAGCGCAGGCAGTGGTGCACGAGGGCGGGTTCGGACCATGCCCGCACGACGTCCAGTGCGCGCGCAGCTACGGGGGAGGGCGGGGTGAGCAGGGCTTCGACGTCGAGCGACATGGCACGACAGTAGCGGCAGGAACGAGCCGTAACGGGGCGGAAACGTGCCGGGCCAGAACCGGAAACAGCGCCACGTTAGCTTTCGGTTCACTGAGTACCCGCTCAGCACCCCTCCACCCCACCCGAAGGAACTGCGCCCATGCAGCACCGACCACGGCTGCGCCCCCGCGCGACGATCGTCTCCTCGACGCTCGTCGCCGCCGGGGCGTTCGGCCTCGCCGTCCTGACGGCCGCTCCGGCCCAGGCAGCACCCACCGCGACCACCGCCACCATCGACGCCCCGGCCACCGTGACCGTCGGCACGGTGTTCGACGTCGACCTGACGATCCCGGACACCGCCGACGTCTACGCGTACGAGATCACCCTCGAGGCCGACTCCGTGCAGTACCGGGACGACAGCGTCACCGGCCCGGACGGCGGCTTCGACAGCGTCGAGCAGGACGGCGGCGCCCTGACGATCGTGCACACCCGGCTCGGCACCTCGCCGGCACTCGAAGGCGACCTGGCCACCTCGATCTCGCTGACCCCGACGGCCGTCGGCAGCGTCGACCTCGACGTCACGAGCATCACCCTCGTCGGCTCCGACGGCACGTCGACGACCCTCGTCGACCCGGCGAGCACCACCGTCGTGGTCGCGGCGGCCGCAACGGCCACTCCGACGCCCGCCCCGAGCGCCACGCCGACCCCGGGAGCGACCACGCAGCCCGGCACCGGCACGGGCGGCGGCCCCGGCGACCCGACCGCACCGGGCGCCGACCCGACCGACGGCGCCACCGCCGTGGCAGGAGCCGGCGGGGACCGTCCGACCGGAGGCGACCTCGCCTGGACCGGCGCCGACGTCGCGCCGTGGATCGCCGCGTCCATCGCCCTGCTCGCAGCCGGCGGCACCCTGATCACCCTGCGGGCCCGTCGTGCCCGCCGCGACCGCACCGGAGCCTCCGCATGACCGCCACGAAGCAGGCCGCCACGAAGCAGGCCGCCACGAAGCAGGCCTCCCGCAAGCAGGCCCCCAGCAAGAAGCGCACCGCCGTCGCCGGCGCATCGCTCGTCGCCCTCGTCGGCACCGTCCTCGCCGCGACCCCCGCGATCACGGCCACCGCAGCACCCGCGGCCGTCGACGCCAGCCCCGCCGCCATGCTCGCGCCGTACTACACGGACCTCGACCTGACCGGCGACGACCAGGTCACCCGGGCCGACCTCGCCGTGCTCACCGACCACCTCGGTGCGACGACCGCGAGCACGGACTGGGCGACGGTCAGCGCCGCGGACACCGACGCCGACGGCACCATCACCGTCGCCGACCTGGCCGGGTTGTCCCAGCGGATGATCTACGACGACGGCCCGTTCGAGCTCGTCGAGGCGTCGACCATCGACATGCAGGCCGCGATGAACGCCGGCGTCACCACGTCGGTGGCGATCACGCAGGACTACCTCGACCGCATTGCCGCGTACGACCGCACGAAGGTCGACACCGCGTCGACCGGGCGTCCGCTCAACTCGATCGTCACCACGAACGCCGACGCCCTGGCCGCCGCGAAGACCGCGGACGCCGAGCGCGCCGAGCACGGGATGACGAGCATGCTGCTCGGCGTGCCGATCGCGGTGAAGGACAACTACGACACGAAGGACATGCCGACCACCGGTGGCTGCGGCTGCTGGGACGACAACCAGACCGACACCGACGCCGCCATGGTCTCCGGCCTGCGCGACGCCGGCGCCGTGATCCTGGCGAAGGCGAGCCTCGACGAGTTCGCCTTCGGCTTCGTCTCCGAGTTCTCGTCGAACCAGCCCGCCGGCTCGTCGCTCCTGGTCGCCAGCCCGTACAACACGGCGCAGACGGCCGGCGGCTCGAGTGGCGGCACCGGGGCGGCGATCTCCGCGAACCTCGCCGGGATCGGCTTCGGCACGGACACGGGCGGCTCGATCCGCGTGCCGTCGACGTACAACCAGCTCGTCGGCATCCGGCCCACGGTCGGCCTGACCAGCCGCGACGGGATCATCCCGCTCGCCTTGTCCCAGGACACCGGTGGCCCCATCACCCGCTCGGTGACGGACGCGGCGGTCGCGCTCGACGCCGTGACCGGCGTGGACGCGGCGGACCCGGCGACGAGTGCGCAGGCCGGCAAGGTGCCGACGTCGTACACATCGTCGCTCGACGCCGACTCCCTGCAGGGCGCCCGCATCGGCTACGTGACGAGCATGGTCGGCACGAACGCCACGACGAAGCGCCTGTTCGACGCCTCCGTCGCGAAGCTCCAGGCCGCCGGTGCCACCGTCGTCCCGATCACCGCGACGACGGCCTTCAACCGGGTCCTGTCCGAGGGCAGCGGCAGCACGAACGAGTTCAAGCACGACCTGGACGAGTACGTCGCGAAGCACCTCGACCCCGACGTCGCCGCACGCTCGCTGCAGGGCATCCTGGCCTCGGGCGAGTACGTGCCGAGCCGCAAGAGCACCTACCAGTCGCGTGACCTGATCACCGACGCGCAGTACCAGGCGTGGGCCGGCCCGACGGGGTCGCACACGACGCAGCTCGCCACCGGCAAGCAGCTCGTGACGCAGATGCTCGACGACCAGGACCTCGACGCACTCGTCTACCCGTCGGGAACGCCGTACAGCACGCAGTCGACGAACATGCGCCTCAGCCCGAACACCGGCATGCCGGCGATCACCGTCCCGATGGGCCAGGCGACCGCTGCCGACAACACGATCACCGGCGCCGGCGTGAACCTGGAGTTCCTCGGCCGCTCGTTCGACGAGAGCACGGTCATCGGCCTCGGCTACGCCTTCGAGCAGGAGACGCACGCGCGCACCGCGCCCGCGCTGTACCCGGCGCTCGGTTGAGCTGAGCGGGTCGCGATCGCGACCACGTGACGCGCAGGAGGCCCGGTGCCAGCTGGCACCGGGCCTCCCGTCCGTCCGCTCCGTCAGTTCAGGACCGGGGTGTCCTCCGGTACGACGCCGTCGGCGTACAGGTCGGTCGCCAGGTCACGGAGCGCGCGCAGCGCGACCCGCTGCGTGAGCGGGCCGTACGAGATGCGGGCGACGCCGAGTGCCTCGTACTCCGCGGCGGCCAGTGCGCCGGGCAGGCCGATGACCGAGAGCTTGCCGCGGCCCAGACCGGCGACGAGTCGCTCGACCACGGAACGCTCGATCGCCCCGGGCACGAAGACCAGGGCGGCGCCGTTGTCCAGGAACGCCTTGCCGCGGGCGATCGCGTCCTCGATGCTCTCGTCGATCGGGCGCTCGCCGCCGCGCACGATCGCGTCGGTGCGGGCGTTCAGCTGGAAGTCGACGCCCTCGGCCTGTGCCGCAGCGGTGATCGCGGCGACGCGGGCGACCGCCTCGTCGAAGGGTCGAAGCCGGTCCTCGACGTTGGCGCCCACGATGCCCGAGCCGATGGCGCGGCGGATCGTCTCGGCGGGATCCTCGTAGCCGTCATCCAGGTCGGCGGTGACCGGCAGGTCCGTGGCGGCGGCGACGATCGCCGCCCCGGACAGCGCGAGGTCGAGGGGCATGCCGCCGTCCTCGTACCCGTACGACGCGGCGATCGAGTGCCCGGCGGTGGCGATCGCCTTCGTGCCGGGCAGGTCGCTGACGACCTTGGCGGTGATCGCGTCCCACACGTTCACGACGCGCAGGATCTCGGGGGCTTCGTGCAGTTGCTTGAGGGTGACGGCCTTGTCGGCGGTGCTCGTGCTCATGCTGCCGAGCGTAGGCCGACGGGGCGGCGCCGGGCCGCGAGCCCACCCGAAGACGACGTGGGATGACGTCGGGAGTCGCGCCGGGCCTCCGGGCAGGGGCATGCTGGGACGCATGGCGAGCGACGAGCAGGACCCGGTCGGCACGCTCCGTGGGGTCCGGACGAGCATCAAGTGGACGCGGTACGCGCCCGACGTGCTGCCCCTGTTCGTCGCCGAGATGGACCACGACGTCGCGCCGGCGATCCGGCAGGCCCTGATCGAGCGGGTCTCGCAGTCCGACCTCGGGTACCTCGACGGCCCCGGGCCGCTCGCTCCCGCCTTCGCGCAGTTCGCGCTGGACCGCTGGGGCTGGGAGATCGACCCGTCGCGGATCCACCTGGCCACCGACGTCAGCGTCGGGATCGTCGAGTCGCTCCGGCTGGCGCTGCCCGACGGCGGCCGCGTCGCGATCACGCCGCCGGTGTACCCGCCGTTCTTCGAGCTCGTCGAAGAAGCTCGATGTCAGGTCGAGGAAGTCCCGCTGCTCGAGCAGTGGGGGCAGTACCGGCTCGACCTCGAGGGCCTCGAGCGCGCGTTCGCCGACGGGGTCGGCGTCTTCCTGCTCTGCAACCCGCACAACCCCGTCGGACTCGTGCACGACCGGGCCGACCTCGTCGCGATCGCCGAACTGGCCGCGAAGTACGACGTCCTCGTCATCAGCGACGAGATCCACGCGCCCCTGACCCACCCCGGCGTGCAGTTCACCCCGTTCGCCGCCGTCGCCGAGCCGCTCGGTGCCCGCAGCGTGTGCGTGACCTCGGCGAGCAAGGGGTGGAACCTCGCCGGTGTGAAGTGCTCGGTCATCGTCGCCGGCGATCCCCGGACCGCCGCGCTCCTCGACACCCTGTGGGAGGAGGTCGCCTGCCGCACGAGCATCCTCGGGCTGCACGCGAACCTGGCGGCGTTCACCCTGGCGACGGACTGGCTCGACGACGTCGTGGCGCGCATCGTGGCGAACGACCGACTGCTCGCCAAGCTCCTCGCCGAGCACCTGCCCGGGGTCGTCTACACGCGGCCGCGCGCCGGGTACCTGGCGTGGCTCGACTTCCGGGGCATCGGCCTCGGCGACGACCCCGCGGTGCCGCTGCGTGAGAACGCGTTCGTCGCGCTGAACTCCGGGCTCGGGTTCGGGTCCGAGGGGCGCGGGTTCGTCCGGCTCAACCTGGCGTGCTCACCGGAGACCCTGCGCGAGGCCGTGTTCCGGATCGCCTCGGCGTACCCGTCGAGCGCGCAGGAGGGGCTGGTCTGGCACGTCGCCTGACCTGCGGAACGGCGTCGTTTGCCGGCTACGCAGCACCGAGTGAGCACAAGACGTCGGGTCGGCGGCGCACACTCGATGTCTTCTGCTCACTCGAGCCCGCCGGCGTCAGTCGATGTACTGGTTGCGGCCGACGACGCGGATGCGCAGGTCGTCGTCGCGGTCCATCGCGAGGAGCTCGCGGGCCACGAACCCGACGGACGGCCACCGGGACACCTCGGTCACCATGAAGCCGTCGATGAAGACCTGCCACGCGCCGGCCTCGCGGACCGCCTGCACCTCGTACGTCGCCATGCCGCGAGCGTACCGGGACCGGGCCGCCGTCAGTGCAGGCCGAACATCAGCGCAGGCCGAACGTCAGTGCAGGCCGAACGTCAGTGCAGGTCGAGGGTCATGTGCACGTCGGCCCGCACGTACGGGCTCGGGGCGATCTCGTCCTCGCGCAGGTGCCGGAAGCCGAACGCCTCGTACAGGTGCACGGCGCTGGTGAGCTGCGCGTTGCTCTCCAGGTCGATGCGGCGTGCGCCGAGTTCGCGTGCCCGGTCGAGTGCCGCGGTGATGAGCTTCCGCCCGGTGCCGTGCCCCTGGTGGTCGGGGGAGACAGCCATCTTCACGAGCTCGAACACGCCGGGGGTGGTGGGCACGACCCCGATGCACCCGATGACCTGGTCGTCGAGCCGGGCGACCAGGACGGCCCCGCCCCGCTCCACGACCCGGCCGACGGGATCGGAGAGGAACACGCGGTCCTCGTCCTCGAGGGTGAAGTACCGGGTGATCCAGGCCTCGTTGAGCGTGCGGAACGCTTCGGCGTCCGCGGGGGTGGCGAGGTCGGCGATGGTGACGGTGGAGGTCGCTTCGGGCATGCAACCATCCTCGATGGACGATGCAGTCACGTCCAATACTCGTTCGCGCTGATCGATACGCTAGGTGCATGGATCGAGAACCCGACGTCGACCTCCGGCAGCTGCGGGCGTTCCTGGCCGTCGCCGACGAGCTGCACTTCGGCCGAGCTGCCGAGCAGCTGCGGATCGCCCAGCCCGCGCTGTCCCAGCAGATCCGGCGGACCGAACGCGCGCTCGAGGTCGACCTGTTCATCCGGACCAGCCGCAGCGTGGCCCTGACCGCCGCCGGCCGGGTGCTGCAGGGCCGTGCGCGGTCGTTGCTCGGGCAGGTACGACGGGACCTCGACGAGACGGTGCGGGTCGGTCGGGGCGAGGTCGGTCGGCTCGACGTCGGGTTCGTCGTCTCCGCGCTGCCCCTCGGTCCGATCGAACGCGTGCAGGCGTTCCGGGAACGCTACCCGCTGGTCCGGGTGGAACTGACCGAGGGGTACTCGTCGACCCTGCTCGCCCGGATCGTCCGCGGCGAGCTCGACCTCGCCGTCGTCCGCGATGCCGACCCTGACCCCGCCGTGCGACTGCTGCCGTTCCGGTCCGAGGCCTTCGTCGCCGCTGTCCCGCGCGGCCACCGGTTGGCGGATCGGGATCGCATCCGCGGCACCGAGCTGGTCGACGAGCCGTTCGTGTTCTTCCCGGCGGTCGCGGGGGGCCTGGCGACCGAGCGCAACCTGGCACCGGTCACCGCCGGCGGCCGCCGGCCCGTCGTCGTGCAGGAGGCCACGACCTGGGCGACCGTGCTGCACCTGGTCGGGGTGGGCCTCGGTGTCACGGTGGTGCCGGAGAGTGCCGCGCTCGCCGCACCCGACACGGTGGCGCTCCTGCCGCTCGAGGGCAGCGACCACCGCAGCGAGCTCGCCTGGGCGATGCGCGCCGACGACGACCGCGAGATCCTGCGCAACTTCGTCGCCGCGGACTGACCGAGCGGACCGGGCGCGCGAGCGGACGCCGGTCGCGCATCCTCGCTCAGCCGAGCGACAGGACGGGCGCCCGGTGGTCACCGAGCTCGTCGATGCGCCACGGCCGAGCCCCGCGCAGCGTCAGGCCGAGCTGGACGAGCACGAACCCGACGTGCGGCTCGACGTCGGGGTCCCACGGCCCCTCGACGCCCAGGCCGAACGCGCCGAGTTCGTCGTCGGCCTCGTCCCGCAGCGTCAGCCGCCACCGGCCGTCGCCGAGCTCCTCGACCACGGCCCAGCGGGCGGTGCCGAACCGGCTCACGCCGTCTTGGTGATGTCCGCGGTGAAGTTCTGCACGCGCTGCAGCAGGGAGGCGCCACGCATCGCGATCGTCGCCGGCGGGTTCAGGTGCGGGGGCGCGGTGCGGATCAGCATCGGGCACCCGAGGTCTTCGCAGATGTACGTGCCGATCGTGTTGCCGTTGCGCCCGGACTCACCGGCACGTGCGGCGGAGAACAGCCGGACCTGGGTCGCGGGCTGCGGCGAGTGGCAGAACGAGCACATCGCGGCGATGCCGGGGCGCAGCGAGCCACCGGCGGACCGGACGACGATGCCCACGGGGCGCTCGTCGATCCAGGACACGATGTAGCCGCGGCGGGCGGCCTGTGGATCGCGCCAGCCCAGGAACTCGCGTTCGTCCCAGAGTGTCTCGTGCAGGCCGGGGATGGGCAGCTGTGCGAGCTCGTCGGGGGTGGCGTTCACGAACGACGATCGGATGTCGGCTTCGGTCAGTGGCTTCACGGTGCTGACACCCTATTCCTCGCCTCCGACAGGGCGCTACGACAGCCTGGAGGCGCGGATCGCCCCGAGCGCGCTGCTCCCGTCCGCCACCAGCACCGCCCGGCGCAGGGCGTCGCGTCCGACGCGACGGGCCGCCGCGTCGTCCGCGGCGAACTCCACGAGCACACGCGTCGACCGCGCCATGGCGCGCGCACCGGGCACCCACGGCACCGCACGTTCGATCGATTCCGCGACCGCGACCGCAGCCGCGTGGTGCTGGGTCAGGTGAGCGCGTTCGTGGGCGACCACGGCCTCCAGTTCGTCGGTGCGCAACCGGTCTGCCAAGCCGGTGCTGACGAGGACGCCACCGCTCCGACCCGGCACGGCGCACGCCAGTGCGTGGTCGGCCTCGACGACGGCGACGGGGGTGCCGTCGATCTCGCGGTGCGGGGCCACGCCGGAACGCATCGCCTGCCGGACGGCCTCGTGTTCCGGGCCGGGGCGCACCCGGACCGCGACGACGAACGCGACGACCGCGAGCATCGCGACGCCGACGTTGAAGCCGTGCGTGGGGGAGCCGTCCCCGCCGAACAGCTCCGTGACCGGACGGTCCGCGAGCACCACGAGGGTGATGCCGGCCACGAAGCCGACGACGCCGAGCAGGACAGCGACCGACCAGCAGACCAGCGCGGTGCGGGGCAGGTCGATCGTCCAGGCGGAACGGGTCAGGACCCGGGGCGCGAACACCACCACCGCGAGTGCGAGGACGATGAGCGTGATGCCGGCGACGACCACGGTGCGCAGCCGGTCAGGAGCGGGCGCGGGCGTCGAGGGCGCGGCGCAGGGCCTCGAGGTCGTCCGAGGCGAGCGAGCCGGTGAACTGCAGCAGCGCGGCCTCGCGGTCGGACGACGCGGCCAGCGCGCTCGACATCAGGGACGCGGTCTGCTCGTCGCGACTGTGCACCGCGCGGAACGTCAGGGGAGCGTCGTCGTGCTGTTCCCGTTCCACCTGGCCCTTCCGGCCGAGCCGGTCGAGCACGGTGAGGACGGTCGTCAGCGCGGGGCGGGGCTCCGGGAACGCGTCGAGCACCTGGCGTGCGGTGAGACCTGCGTCGGCGGAGCGGAGTGCGTCGAGCACCGCCTGCTCCAGCTGCCCGCGGGGGCGCGATCGTTGTCCGGCCATCCCCGCATTCTACGAGATGTCGAAGGCTGGACCACGACACACGCTCGTAACGCGGTCTCGGTATGCTCTGGGCGGACAACTGAACACACCGGCCGCTCATCCGTCGCGGGAGACGCCGTGCACGTACCTCCGGGTACGTCGTGCCCCCGGGCGCACGCACGGCACCGAAGGAGCAATCCCCCCGTCAATCTCTCAGGTCCCACACCGCAGCGGACAGGCCACTCTGAAAAGCAGACGCTCGGTCGTCTCGCCCACGGTGAAAGCCGCCGGACCTCACGGGCCGCGGTGAAACTCTCAGGCCCATGACAGAGGGGGAGTTCCACCCGGCGATCGTCGCCGGGTCCTGCCGATGCCAGGAGAACTCCGCCATGAGTCCGTCCCCACTGCCCACGCCGGGTCCGCGTTCGTCGCCGCTCGAAGCCGTGCACGAAGCCGCCGGAGCGACCTTCACCGACTTCGCCGGGTACCGCATGCCCGTGCGCTACTCGTCGGACCTCGCCGAGCACCACGCCGTGCGCCAGGCCGCCGGGGTCTTCGACCTGTCGCACATGGCCGAGATCGGGGTGACCGGCACCGAGGCCGTCGCCTTCCTCGACCACGCGCTCGCCGGGTCCTTCGGCACGATGCCGATCGGCCGCGCCAAGTACTCGCTGCTGCTCGCCGAGGACGGCGGGATCCTCGACGACCTCGTCGTGTACCGGACCGACGACGACGTCTTCCTCGTCGTCGCGAACGCCTCCAACCGCGATGTCGCCGTCAGTGCGCTCACCGCGCGGGCCGACGGGTTCGACATCGAGGTCTCCGACGACTCCGACACCACAGCCCTCGTCGCCGTGCAGGGACCAGCGGCGGCCGGCACGCTCGACGCCCTCGTGGTCGCCGACCGCCTGCAGCCCGAGACCCCGCTCGACGAACTCGGCTACTACCGGGTGCTGCACGCGCTGTTCGACGGTGCCGACGTGCTCGTCGCGCGCACCGGGTACACCGGCGAGGACGGCTTCGAGGTCTACACCGACCCTGACACCGCCCCGGTGCTCTGGGATGCCCTGCTCGAGGCCGGTGCCGACCGCGGGGTCGTCCCCGCAGGGCTCGCCGCACGCGACACCCTGCGGCTCGAGGCCGGCATGCCCCTGTACGGGCACGAGCTCGGCACCGACGTCCGTCCGGCCCAGGCCGGCCTCGGCCGTGTCGTCGCGAAGGACGGCGACTTCGTCGGTGCGGCCGGCGTCACCCCGTCCGCGGACGCCCGGGTGCTCGTCGGCCTGGTGACCGAGGGCCGCCGTGCTCCCCGAGCCGGCTACGACGTCGTGCTCGACGGCACGGTCGTCGGCACCGTGACCTCGGGCGCGCTCTCACCGACGCTCGGACACCCGGTCGCGATGGCCTTCGTCGACCCGGGCGCGCTCGCCGCCGTGTCGGACGGGGCACAGGTCCTCCACATCGACGTCCGCGGGACTGCCGTCCCCAGCACGGTCTCCGCGTTCCCCTTCTACCGCCGCGCCTCGAAAGGCTGACCCAATGACCGACCAGACCGCACTCCAGTACACGGCCGACCACGAGTGGCTGCTCGTCGAGGGCGACACCGTCACCGTCGGCATCACCGACCACGCCGCCGAGCAGCTCGGTGACGTCGTCTACGTCGAGCTCCCCGCCGTCGGCACCGCCACCACCGCCGGTGAGCAGATCGGCGAGATCGAGTCGACCAAGAGCGTCGGCGAGCTCTTCGCCCCGATCGAGGGCGAGGTCGTCGAGGTCAACGACGCCGTCGTCGACACCCCCGACACCGTCAACCAGGACCCGTTCGGTGCCGGCTGGCTCGTGAAGATCAAGGTCGACGGCACCTCGTTCCCCGAGGACCTGATGGACCACGACGCGTACCGGGCCTCCATCGCATGACCGCGTTCGAGAACCTCCAGACGACCTTCGCCGACCGCCACATCGGCACCACCCCGGCCGACCAGCAGGCCATGCTCGACGTCGTCGGGCAGCCGTCGCTCGACGCCCTGGTCCGTGCGGCGATCCCGGAGTCCATCCACGTCGGCCCCGTCGCCGACTCGGTGATCCCGGCCGCCGTCGGCGAGACCGAGGCGCTCGCCGAGCTCCGCGCGAAGGCCGGCCGCAACACCGTCCGCCGCGCCATGATCGGCCTCGGCTACCACGGCACCCACACGCCCGCGGTGATCCAGCGGAACGTGCTCGAGAACCCGAGCTGGTACACGGCGTACACGCCCTACCAGCCGGAGATCTCGCAGGGCCGCCTCGAAGCACTGATCAACTTCCAGACGATGGTGTCCGACCTGACCGGCATGGCCACCGCCGGCGCCTCGATGCTCGACGAGGGCACCGCGGTGGTCGAGGGCATGCTCCTCGCCCGGCGCGCGTCCAAGGTCAAGGGTGACGCGTTCCTCGTCGACGCCGACCTGCTGCCGCAGACCCGTGCGCTGCTCGACCACCGTGCCGACGCCGTGGGCATCACGCTGCGCGCGTTCGACGCCGCCGACGGCCCGAGCGACGACCAGCTCGACGGCGCGTTCGGCGTCGTCCTGCAGTACCCGGGCGCCTCGGGCCGCATCGTCGACCCGTCGTCCGTCATCGAGCGGGTCCACGCCGGTGGTGGCATCGCCGTCGTCGCAGCCGACCTGCTCGCGATGACCCTGCTCGCCAGCCCCGGCGACCTGGGTGCCGACGTGGCCGTCGGGACGAGCCAGCGCTTCGGCGTCCCGCTCGGCTTCGGTGGCCCGCACGCCGGCTACCTCGCGGTGCGCGCCGGCCTCGAGCGCCAGCTCCCCGGTCGCCTGGTCGGGGTGTCCTTCGACGCCGACGGAGCGATGGCCTACCGCCTCAGCCTGCAGACCCGCGAGCAGCACATCCGCCGCGAGAAGGCGACGAGCAACATCTGCACCGCGCAGGTCCTGCTCGCCGTGATGGCCTCGATGTACGCGGTCTACCACGGGCCCGAGGGGCTGCGGTTCATCGCCGGCCGGGTCGCGCGGACCACCGGTGCGCTCGCCGCCGTGGCGCGTGACGCCGGGGTCGAGGTCGTGCACGACGCCTTCTTCGACACGCTCACCCTGCGGGCCGTCGGTCGCGCCGAGCCGATCGTCGCGGCAGCGCAGGACGCCGGCTACCTGCTGCACGTCGTGGACGCCGACACGTTCCAGCTGTCCGTCGACGAGACGACCACGCCCGACGACGTCGTGGCGCTGGCGGGCGTGCTCGGGGCGGTGGACGTGACCGTCCCCGCGACCGAGACGGCCGTGCGCGACGCGGCCACGGGCCTCCCGGCCGCCCTGCAGCGCGAGAGCGACTACCTGACGCACCCCGTCTTCAGCGCACACCGTAGCGAGACCCGCATGATGCGGTACCTCAAGCACCTGTCCGACAAGGACTACGCGCTCGACCGCGGCATGATCCCGCTCGGCAGCTGCACGATGAAGCTCAACGCGGCGACCGAGATGGCCGCCGTGACCTGGCCGGAGTTCGCGAACATCCACCCGTTCGCACCGCGCGAGGACGTCGAGGGGTACCTCGACATGATCGGCGACCTCGAGTCGTGGCTCGCCGAGGTCACCGGTTACGACACCGTGTCCCTGCAGCCGAACGCCGGCAGCCAGGGCGAACTCGCCGGCCTGCTGGCCATCCGCGGGTACCACCAGGCCAACGGCGACAGCGAGCGCACGGTCTGCCTGATCCCGTCGAGCGCCCACGGCACGAACGCGGCGTCCGCGGTGCTCGCCGGCATGAAGGTCGTCGTCGTGGCCTGCGACGAGAACGGCAACGTCGACCTCGAGGACCTCCGGGCCCGCGTCGCCGCCCACGCCGACACCCTCGCGGCCCTGATGATCACGTACCCGTCCACCCACGGCGTCTACGAGCACGACATCCGCGAGATCTGCGACGCCGTGCACGACGCCGGCGGCCAGGTCTACGTCGACGGCGCGAACCTCAACGCGCTGCTCGGTCACGCCCGCTTCGGTGACTTCGGCGGCGACGTGTCGCACCTCAACCTGCACAAGACCTTCTGCATCCCGCACGGGGGTGGCGGCCCCGGCGTGGGACCCGTCGCCGCGAAGGCGCACCTGGCACCGTTCCTGCCCGGCCACCCGTTCGCGCAGCAGGCCGACCGGCGCTCCGGTGCGACCGCCGCCGAGGCGGAAGACCGACTGGCGCACGCCGGTGGCCCGGTCAGTGCTGCTCCGTACGGCAGCCCGAGCATCCTGCCCATCACGTGGACGTACGTCCGGATGATGGGGCTCGAGGGCCTCACGCGTGCGACCGAGGCCGCGGTCCTCGGGGCGAACTACATCGCGGCTCGTCTGCGCGACGCGTTCCCGGTGCTGTACACGGGCGACGACGGACTGGTCGCGCACGAGTGCATCCTCGACCTCCGTCCGCTGCGTGACACCACCGGCATCACGGTCGACGACGTCGCGAAGCGCCTGGTCGACTACGGGTTCCACGCGCCGACGATGTCGTTCCCGGTGGCGGGCACGCTCATGGTCGAGCCGACCGAGAGCGAGGACCTCGCCGAGCTCGACCGCTTCGTCGACGCCATGCTCGCGATCCGGGCCGAGGCCGCAGCGGTGGAGCGCGGGGAGTGGCCGGCGGACGACAACCCGCTCGTGCACGCGCCGCACACCGCCTCGTCGGTGATCTCGGGGGAGTGGGCGCACGCCTACACCCGGGAGCAGGCTGTCTACCCGCTGCCGGGCATCAGCGGCCGGAAGTACTGGCCGCCGGTGCGTCGCATCGACCAGGCGTACGGGGACCGCAACCTGGTGTGCGCCTGCCCGCCGATCGAGGCGTTCGCCTGATCCGACCGGCGCCGACACCCCGTCGTCGCCCGGCGCTCGATCGCCGAACGCTTCGTGCCCCGTCCGGTCCTCCGGGCGGGGCACGGTCGCGTCCGAGCGTCCGGCGCAGCGTCGGACGGTCACGACACCCCGCTCAGTTCCGCCGGGCGGTCGTGAACCGTCGTCCGAGCCCGCTCCCACCGACAGATCGTGACCACTCGGCGCGCCACCACGGCAGGTCCCGACCGCTCGACGCACTCCCTCAGCCGTACCCCTGAGCGATGCTCGCCCGTCCCCGACTTGCACAGAAGTGTGGCGGAGTGCAACGGATTTCATGCAGATGCAACAAAAACGCACCCTCCATCGACAGGCGCGCAAATCTTGCATCTTCTCGCAACGATCGTGCAAGTTGGTTACCGGCGTGTAACCGTTCGCCCCAGGGTTTGGACGCCGCTGTTCACCTTGCCTACAGTGCAAAGGTCAAACGCGCCCGGGTGACACCGCTGTGCCCTTGCGCGTCCCATGCACCAGGAGGAACCTTGATCAAGAAGCGCGCCGGGCTCTCAGCCCTCGCCGTGCTCGGGGCCACAGCACTCGCCCTGACCGCCTGCTCCAGCAACAGCTCGTCGAACGGCGGTGACTCGGGTTCGGCGAACGCGTCCGGGATCGTCACCACGAACGGCAGCGAGCCGCAGAACCCGCTGATCCCGTCGAACACCACCGAGACCGGTGGCGGCAAGATCATCGACTCGCTCTTCGAAGGCCTCGTCTCGTACGACGCCGACGGCAAGCCGGTCAACGAGGTCGCGAAGAGCATCAAGACCGATGACTCGAAGACCTTCGACATCACGCTCAACACGAACTACACCTTCACCAACGGCGAGAAGGTCACGGCCGAGTCGTTCACCAAGGCTTGGGACTGGGCTGCGCAGAAGTCGAACGCCCAGGGCGCGAGCTACTTCTTCGAGAACATCGAGGGCTACGACGCCGAGAAGGACTCGAAGCTGACCGGTCTCAAGGTCGTCGACGACGACGAGTTCACCGTCACGCTGAAGTCGGCGCAGTCGGACTTCCCGCTGTCGCTCGGTTACTCGGCGTTCGTGCCGCTGCCCTCGGCGTTCTACGACGACACCAAGGCGTTCGGCGAGAACCCGATCGGCAACGGTCCGTACAAGCTCGACGGCAAGAGCGCCTGGACCCACAACCAGTCCATCAAGCTCGTCACCAACAAGGACTACGAGGGCAAGCGCAAGCCGAAGAACGGTGGTCTGACGATCACGTTCTACACCTCGCAGGACACCGCGTACTCCGACGCCCAGGGCGGCAACCTCGACGTCCTCGACGCCGTGCCGGACGCAGCCTTCGCGACCTACAAGTCCGACTTCCCGGACTCGAACGTCAACCAGGCCGCTGCGATCTTCCAGGCGATCTACCTGCCCTACTACCTCGACCACTGGAAGGGTGAAGAGGGCAAGCTCCGCCGCGAGGCCGTGTCGATGGCGATCAACCGCAAGCAGATCACCGACAAGATCTTCGACGGCACCCGCACCCCGGCCAAGGACTTCACCTCCCCGGTGATCGACGGCTGGAGCGACGACCTCAAGGGCGCTGACGTCCTCGAGTTCAACAAGTCCGAGGCCAAGAAGCTCTGGGCCGAGGCCGACAAGATCTCGAAGTACGACGACACCCTCACCATCACGTACAACGCCGATGGTGGCCACGAGGCCTGGGTGACCGCGGTCACGAACTCGATCTCGAACACGCTCGGCATCAAGGCCGAGGGCAACGCGATCCCGACGTTCCAGGAAGCCCTGGACCTCCAGACGAACGACAAGCTCACGGGCGGCAGCCGCACCGGTTGGCAGGCCGACTACCCGTCGCTGTACAACTTCCTCGGCCCGACCATGGGTGAGGGCTCGTCGAACAACTACTCGCGGTACGACTCCAAGGAGTACAACGACCTCCTCGCCGAGGGCCGTTCGGCTGCGACCGTCGAAGAGGGCAACAAGATCTTCGACCAGGCACAGGAACTCCTGTTCGAGGACCTGCCCGAGATCCCGCTCTGGTACTCCAACGTGACCGGTGTCTGGAACGCGGACAACGTGTCGAACGTGAAGTTCGGCTGGAACTCGGTGCCGCTGTACTACGACATCGAGGTCAAGAAGTAACACTGGTCTCGTAGAGACCACCACGCGAGCAGGTATCCTGCCTCGCGACCACCGGACGGGGGTTCGGGGACCACACGGTCCCCGAACCCCCGTACCGCGGCGGTAAGACCTTCCCCACACCGCGGGCGCCCTCCCGCACCGGACATCCGTGCCGACCCTCGGACCGTCCACCCCTCACCACAATGAACCTGATCGACATCGCTCCGGACCGGGCAGTGATCTGATGCTCTGGTACCTCGGCAAGCGCCTCCTGCAACTCATCCCCGTGTTCTTCGGGGCCACGTTCCTCATCTACTTCATGGTCTTCTCGCTGCCCGGCGACCCGATCGCCGCGCTGTTCGGCGACCGCCAGCCGTCGCCGCAGGTCATCGAGACGCTGCGACAGCAGTACAACCTCGACAAGCCGTTCATCATCCAGTACCTGCTCTGGATCGGTGGCGTGTTCCGCGGTGACCTCGGCCTGACGTACTCGGGCCAGCCGGTCAGCTCGCAGCTCGCCCAGGCCTTCCCGATCACGGCTCGACTGGCCATCCTGGCGCTCGTCTTCGAGGCCGTCGCCGGCATCGTCGTCGGTGTCATCGCCGGTCTGCGCAAGGGCAAGCTGTTCGACGCCACCGCGCTCGTCGTGTCGCTGCTGCTCATCTCGGTGCCGACCTTCGTCGTCGGGTTCGTCCTGCAGTACGTGTTCGGCATCAAGCTCGGCCTGTTCCGGGTCACGGTGTCCGGTGACGCACCGTGGTCGGAGCTCGTGCTGCCGGCGATCGTGCTCGCCTCGGTCTCGTTCGCCTACATCGTTCGTCTGACCCGAGCGAGCGTCGCCGAGAACACCAGCGCCGACTTCGTGCGGACCGCCACCGCGAAGGGCCTGCCGCGTCGTCGTGTCGTCGGCGTGCACATCTTCCGCAACTCGCTCATCCCCGTGGTGACCTACCTGGGTGTCGACATCGGCAACCTGATGGTCGGCGCGGTCGTCACCGAGGGCATCTTCAACATCAACGGCGTCGGCGGCACGGTGTTCCGCGCCGTCAAGCTCGGCGAGGGCCCCACGGTCGTGTCCTTCGTCGCCGTGATGGTCATCATCTTCATGCTCGCCAACCTCCTGGTCGACCTGCTCTACGCCGTCCTGGACCCGAGGATCCGCTATGCCAAGTAACGCCGCACCCCGTTCGGCGACGCACTACGTCGCCCCGATCGAGGAGACCCCCCTGCAGGCGGTCGACCAGGTCAACGAGGACGAGAAGACCCGATCGCTGTGGACGGACGCGTGGGAGTCCATGCGGACCCGACCGACGTTCTGGATCTCCTCGGTCCTGATCCTGCTCATCGTCGTCGTCGCGATCTTCCCCGGGCTCTTCACGCACGTCGACCCGCGGGCGTCGAACCTCGACTTCAGTGACGAGGGCGCGCGCCCCGGGCACCCGCTCGGCTACACCCGCCAGGGCTACGACGTGTACGCCCGCGTGATCTGGGGCGCACAGAACTCGGTCATCGTCGGCATCGTCGCGACGGTCCTGGTGTCGCTCGTCGGCATCATCATCGGTTCGCTGGCCGGCTTCTACGGCGGCTGGCTCGACACGATCGTGTCCCGGATCGCGGACATCTTCTTCTCGATCCCGACCATCCTCGGCGCGATCGTGATCATGTCGGTGATCCCCGCCCGGAACGCCATCACCGTCGCGCTCGTCCTCGCTGCCTTCGCCTGGCCACAGATCGCCCGCATCATGCGTGGTGCCGTGCTCAGCGCCAAGCAGTCGGACTACGTCATGGCTTCCGCTGCCCTCGGCGTCAGCCGCTTCAAGACACTGGTCCGCCACGTCATCCCGAACTCGCTGGCTCCGGTCATCGTCGTCGCGACGGTGTCCCTCGGCACGTTCATCGTCGCCGAGGCCACGCTGTCGTTCCTCGGTATCGGTCTGCCGCCGTCGGCGCTCAGCTGGGGCCTCGACATCGGTACGGCCCAGACCTCGATCCGGACCAACCCGGCGACGATCTTCTGGCCGTCCGCCGCCCTGTCCATCACCGTGCTCGCGTTCCTGCTCCTCGGTGACGTGGTGCGCGATGCGCTCGACCCGAAGGCGAGGGCCCGCCGATGAGCGAGACACTGACCCAGCCGAACAGCAGCCGCACCGGCGGTTCCGGTGCCCCGCTGCTCGAGATCCGCGACCTGCAGGTCGGTTTCAAGACCCAGAGTGGCCTCGTGCAGGCCGTCCGCGGCGTCGACCTCACCCTCGAGCAGGGCGAGCGCCTGGCCATCGTCGGCGAGTCCGGTTCCGGCAAGTCGACGAGCGCCCAGGCGATCATCAAGCTGCTCCCCGGTACCGGTCAGGTCACCGGTGGCTCGATCAAGTTCAACGGGCGTGAGCTCGTCGGTCTGAGCGACAAGGAGATGTCGGAGATCCGCGGGAAGGAGATCGGCTACGTCCCCCAGGACCCGATGTCGAACCTCAACCCGCTGTGGTCGATCGGCTTCCAGGTGGAAGAGGCGATCCGTGCGAACGGCATGGCGACCGGCAAGAAGGCCGTCCGTGACCGTGCCGTCGAGGTCCTGCAGGAAGCCGGCCTCGGCGACGCGTCGACCCGTTTGAAGCAGTACCCGCACGAGTTCTCCGGCGGCATGCGGCAGCGCGTGCTCATCGGCATCGGCCTGTCGAGCCGCCCGCAGCTGCTCATCGCCGACGAGCCGACGAGTGCGCTCGACGTCACCGTCCAGCGCGTCATCCTCGATCACCTCGAGACCCTGACGCGCGACTTCGGCACCTCGGTGCTGTTCATCACGCACGACCTCGGACTCGCCGCCGAGCGTGCCGAGAAGCTCGTCGTGATGTACAAGGGCCAGGTCGTCGAGGCCGGTCCCTCGAAGGAGATCCTGGCCAACCCGCAGCACCCGTACACGCAGCGTCTCGTCGCGGCGGCCCCGTCGCTGGCCAGCCGCCGCATCCAGTCGAAGGTGCAGCACCAGCGGGTCGACATCGCCGACGCCGGCAACGACGACGCCGAGCTGATCCACCGGGCCCAGGAGCGCGAGCACCGTCCGACCGAGGACCTCATCGTGGTGAAGAACCTCGAGAAGGTCTACAAGCTGCGCGGCAAGAACCGCGCCACGCGCGAGCTCAAGGCCGTCGACGACGTGTCGTTCTCGATCCAGAAGGGCACCACCACGGCGCTCGTCGGCGAGTCCGGTTCGGGCAAGTCGACCGTCGCGAAGCTCGTCCTGCAGCTCGAGAGCATCACGAGCGGCACCGTGCAGTTCGACGGCATCGACATCGGCGCGCTGAAGGGCAAGGACCTCTTCGACTTCCGCCGCCGCGTGCAGCCGGTGTTCCAGGACCCGTACGGCTCCCTGGACCCGATGTACAACGTCGGGAACACGATCGCCGAGCCGCTCGCCACGCACAAGGTGGGCGACAAGGCCTCGCGTCGCGCCCGGGTGCTCGAGCTGCTCGACCAGGTCGCGCTGCCGAAGTCGATGGTGAACCGCTACCCGAACGAACTGTCCGGTGGTCAGCGACAGCGCATCGCCGTCGCTCGCGCGCTGGCGCTCAAGCCGGAGGTCATCGTCCTCGACGAGGCCGTCTCCGCGCTCGACGTGCTCGTGCAGGGTCAGATCCTCGATCTGCTCACCGAGCTGCAGACCGAGCTCGGATTGACGTACCTGTTCATCACGCACGACCTCGCGGTCGTCCGCCTCGTCGCGGACAACGTCTGCGTCATGCGCCGTGGGCAGATCGTCGAGAAGGCGACGACCGACGAGGTCTTCGCCGCCCCGAAGGAGCAGTACACGAAGGACCTCCTGGCCGCCATCCCCGGCGCCGGGTTCGAGTTCGGACGCTGATCCACCTGGACACGAACGAGGCCGGACGCCCCGTCGTCCTCCGCGCTGGTCGCGGGGGCGCGGTGGCGTCCGGCCTCGTCGCCGTCCTGGGTCTGTTCCTGCTCGGCGATGCGGCGTTCCGGGGGAGCTGGGACGTGTTCCTCCGCGCCGCCGGCCCGATCGCCGTGCTCGTCTGGGCGCTCTGGGTCCTGACCTACCGCCCGTGCATCGTCATCGACGAGCGCGCGGTCACCGTGGTCAACCCGCTGCGCCGCACCGTGGTGCCGTGGCACGCCGTCGCCGACGTGCGGCTCCGCTGGCAGATCGTGATCGAGACGGTCGCCGGCCGGAAGGTGCAGTGCTGGGGCGGGCCGTCGCTGCCGCGGCCGAAACCGGCCCGGCGCGGCGAGCGGGCCGTCCTGCGACAGCCCGACGAGATGACGGTGCTGCTCGACCGCTGGTCCGAGCACCGCGAGCGCGCCGGTGCCGGCGACGCCGTGCGTGGCTGGGACGTGCCGGCCCTGGCGGTCGGTGCAGCCGCGCTGGCGCTGCTCGCCGCCTCGCTGCTCAGCCTGTGGCTGGGAGCCTGATGCGGCTCGCGATCGCGACCACAGGACGGACGGGAGGCCCGGCGCACGACGTGCTCCGGGCCTCCCGTCCGTCTGCTGGTCACGTCCACGGCGTGACCAGCGTCGTCAGACGACCGCGCCGACCCGCTCGGTGAGCAGGTGCTCCTGGTCGGTCTGGATGCAGGCGACACCGCGGCCGTGCACGGGCTCGAGACCCGGGTCGATCGTGCGGCACTGCTCCTGCCGGCCCTCGTCGAGGAGCTGGTAGAGCGGGCAGCGCGTGCGGAACCGGCAACCGGCGATGCGCTCCGTGGGGGAGGGCAGGTCGCCGTCGAGCAGGATGCGCCCGCGGGCGGCCTCGGCCATGGGGTCCGGCACCGGCACCGCGGACAGCAGGGCCCGGGTGTACGGGTGCTGCGGGTCCGAGAACACCGCGTCGCCGTCGCCGTACTCGACGATGCGGCCGAGGTACATGACCGCGACGTCGTCGGCGATGTGCCGGACCACGGACAGGTCGTGCGCCACGAACAGGTACGACAGCCCGAGGCGGTGCTTGAGGTCCTCGAGCAGGTTGATCACACCGGCCTGCACGGAGACGTCGAGCGCGGAGACCGGCTCGTCGAGCACCAGGATCTTCGGCTCGACGATGAGCGCACGGGCGATGCCGATGCGCTGCCGCTGGCCACCCGAGAACTCGTGCGGGTACCGGTCGATGTAGCTTGGCTCGAGCCCGACCAGCTCGAGCACCTCGCGCACCCGCCGGCGGATCTCGTCCTTCCCCACGGCGTGCACGGTGAGGGGTTCACCGATCACCGAGCCGATGTCGAGCCGGGGGTCGATCGACGCCATCGGGTCCTGGAACACGACCTGGATGTCGCGGCGCAGTGCCAGACGGTCCTTCTTGGACAGCGAGGCGGTGTCGACGCCGTTCACCCGGATGGTGCCGTGCTGGGCACCGGCGAGCTCGAGGATCTCCATGATGGTGGTCGTCTTGCCGCAGCCGGACTCGCCGACCAGGCCGAGCACCTGCCCGCGCTTGAGCGTCAGGGAGATGCCGTCGACCGCGTGCACCTCGCCGATCTGCCGGCGGAACAGCGCGCCCTTGGTGAGCGGGAACGTCTTGACCACGTCCTGCAGCTCGAGCACGACGTCGTCGCCGTGGTCGACGGCCGCCTCGGGGACGTCCTCGGGGCGGGGGAAGATCTCCGAGCGCTCGAGGGTGCCCGCGGCGATCTCGTCGCGACGGATGCACGCGGCGATGTGGTCGTCGAGCAGCGTGCCGTTGCCGATCGTCGTGACGGCGCCGGTCAGCACCGGGTTGTCGGCGCTCTGCGGCACCGACGGAGCGACGAGGGCGGGCTCGCCGTCGCGGCAGCCGTCGATGACGGCGGGGCAGCGGTCGGCGAACGGGCAGCCCGTCGGCTTCTGGGTGAGCAGGGGCGGGCGGCCGTCGAGCGGGACGAGCCGCTCGGTGCGGGCGGACGTCATGTTCGGCATCGAGCGGAGCAGCCCGATCGTGTACGGCATCACCGGCTCGCGGAACAAGGGGAGCACCGGCGCCGTCTCGACGATCCGGCCGGCGTACATCACGGCCACGCGGTCGGCGTTGCCGGCGACGACGCCGAGGTCGTGCGTGATGAGCACGACGGCCGCACCGGTCATGTCCTTGGCGGTCTGCAGCACGTCCAGGATCTGCGCCTGGATCGTCACGTCGAGCGCGGTGGTGGGTTCGTCCGCGATGATCAGCTTCGGGTCGTTCGCGATGGCGATGGCGATCATCGCCCGCTGTCGCATGCCGCCGGAGAACTCGTGCGGGAACGCGTCGAGTCGTCGAGCCGGGTTCGGGATGCCGACGATGCGCAGGAGTTCCTCGGCGCGAGTGCGTGCGGCGTGCTGGGTGAGGGAGCGGTCGTGCAGGCGCAGGCCCTCGACGATCTGCTGGCCGATCGTGTACACCGGCGTCAGGGCGGACAGCGGGTCCTGGAACACCATCGCGATGTCACGACCGCGCAGCGCCGACATCTCGCGGTCGTTCCTGCCGACGAGCTCCTGTCCGTCGAACCGGATGCTGCCCTGCACCTGGGCGGACGACGGCAGCAGGCCCATCACGGCCATCGAGGACACCGACTTGCCGGAACCCGATTCGCCGACGATGCCGAGGAACTCGCCGGGAGCCACCGAGTAGTCGACACCCCGGACCGCGTAGACGGGCTTGGTCTTCGGGTTGAACGTGACCGACAGGTCGGACACGGTGAGCAGCGGCTCAGTCACGATTGGCTCCGGAGGTGGGGTCGATGGCGTCACGCAGGGCGTCGCCGAGCAGGCTGGTCGAGAGCACGGTCGCGACCAGCGTCGCGGCGGGCAGGACGAAGAGCCACGGGCGGGTGACGGCGGACTGGCTGCCGGCGGCGAGCAGGGTGCCGAGCGAGACGTCGGGGATCTGGATGCCGAAGCCGAAGAAGCTCAGCGAGCTCTCCGCCAGGATCGCGGCGCCGACGCCGAGCGTGGCGTCGATGATGAGCAGCGACGCCACGTTCGGCAGGATGTGCCGCCGGATGATCGTGAACGCCGGGACGCCCATGAACCGGGCGGCCTTGACGTAGTCGCGTTCGCGCAGCGACATCGTCTGACCGCGGATCACCCGGGCCATCACCATCCAGCTGAACACCGCGAGGCCGACGATGAGGGCCACCCACGTCAGGTTCTTGAACACCGGACTGAGCAGCACGAGCGCGTAGAACGACGGGATCACGAGCAGCAGGTCGATGACCCACACGAGCAGCCGGTCGGTGACGCCGCCGAAGTACCCTGCGATCGCGCCGACGACGCCGGCGATCAGGGTCGCTGCCGGACCGGCGATCAGGCCGATGAGCAGCGACTTCTGCAGGCCGACCAGGGTCTGCGCGTAGATGTCCTGGCCGATGTCGTTCGTGCCGAACCAGTGCGCGGCGCTCGGCGGCATGCCGAACGCCAGCCCGTCGGAGTCGACGGCGTTCCAGTGGTACAGGTACGGGCCGAGGAACGCCCAGAGGATGATGAGGAGCAGTGCGCTGCCGCCGATGCGCGCGCGCCAGGTGCCGAACACCTTGCGCCAGAGCGGGGTGCGGCCGCCCTTCACCTCGATGACGTGCGCCGGCGTACCGGCGTCGCCGTCGCCGGGGTCACCGGCGGTGGTCGTGGTCGTGGGGTCGAGAACAGACACGGGTCACACCCTCACTCGCGGGTCGAGCGCGGCGTACAGCAGGTCCGCGAGGGTCCCTGCGATGAGCACGAGGATCGCCGTGAAGAGGATCGTGCCCGATGCCGCGTTGATGTCGTTGTTGCTGATGCTCTGGACGAAGTACTCGCCCATGCCGTGCCAACTGAAGACCAGCTCGGTGATGCTCGCGCCGGTCAGGATGAGTCCGAACGAGTACGCGAAGAAGGTCGACATCGGGATGAGGGCGACCCGCACACCGTGGCGCATGATCGCCGACCCGCGGGTGCGGCCCTTCGACCGTGCGGTGCGGATGAAGTCGTTCGACAGCACGTCGAGCATCGCTGAGCGCTGGTAGCGCGAGTACGTGGCGACGGCGCCGATGGTCAGCGAGATCGTCGGTAACAACAGGTGCACGAGCCGGTCGCCGAGCACCGGGAAGAACCCGGTCACCCCCGGCGTGTACTCGCCGGTGAACCGGATCACCTGCGTCCCGACGCCCTGGTTGAGCGAGGTCGCGAGGATCATCAGCACGACCGCGATGACGAAGGTCGGGGTGGCGAGCACCGCGAACGACAGGTACGTCGACACCTGGTCGGAGGTGCGGTACTGCCGGACCGCGTTCCAGACGCCGAGCAGTACCCCGAGGATCGCGCCGAGCAGTGTGCCGATCACGAGCAGCCGCAGGCTCGTGCCGGAGCGGGCGATGATGTCGGCCGTCACCTCGGTGCCGCGGGTGCTCATTCCGAGCGAGCCGTGCGTCACCAGGCCGACCCACCAGTCCCAGGTGCGGACGAGGAGCGGGGTACCCGGATCGGCACCGAGCTTGCGGAGCGACGCCTCGATGGTGCCCTGCGGCACGGCCGGGTTGCGCCCCAGGAACCGGGCGGCCGGGTTGAGCGTCGTGCTGGCGAGGATGTACCCGAGCGTGGTCGCCACGATCGTCAGGACGATGTAGTTGACGATCCGCTTTGCGATGAAGGCGAGCATGTGGTTCATGACCTCTGGGTGCGGCCGTCCGACCGGACGGCGTTGTCGGTGGCGACAGGCTAGCCGTTCGGGCGACCGGGTGGGACAACGGAAGTGACGCTATGCAACATTCGTTACGAGCGTGTTTCGATTCGTCGCACAGACCCTTGTGCCGCCTTCGGATGTGGCTAGGGTTCTCAACCAACAGACGCGACGGCGGGGGCCGTACGCGGTCCAGCGCGATCTGCGCGAACCACAAGGAAAGGGAATCCTCGCCATGCGAAAGAGGATCAAGGGCATCGCCGTCCTCGCCACCGCTGCGGCTGCCGCCGTCGTGCTGGCGGGCTGCTCCGGCGGCGGACAGGCTGGCAACAGCAGCTCCGCGGTCGCCGAGTCGTCGCTGAAGTCGACCGGCTGGACCGTCGCGGACCGCGCTGACGTCAAGGACGGCGGGTCGATCACCCTGCCGATCGACACCGCTCCGGCGAACTGGCAGCTGCTCAACCTGGACTCGGGGACGGTCGACGACACCACCATCTCGCAGACCTACCTGCCGAGCTTCATCCAGTTCAAGGAGAACGGCGAGTGGGAGGCGAACAAGGACTTCGTCGACTCCATCGAGCTGACCAAGGACTCGCCCCAGACCGTCGAGATCAAGATCAACCCGAAGGCCGTGTGGTCGGACGGCACCCCGATCAGCGCGAAGGACGTCATCGCGAACTGGAAGGCGCTGAACGGCACGAACGAGGCCTTCGCGCCCCTCGCCACCAACGTGTGGGAGGACGTGGACTCGGTCAAGCAGGGCTCCGACGAGCGTGACGTCATCATGACGTTCTCGAAGACCAACGCCGACTGGGCGTCGGTCTTCACAGCGATCTACCCGTACTGGGCCGTCGACACCCCGGACCACTTCAACAAGGCCTGGGCCAAGGGACCGTACGCCGCCGACGGCACGACCTACGTCTCCGGTGGCCCGTACATCCTGAAGTCCTTCGACGCCAACGGTGGCGTCGTGACCTTCGAGAAGAACCCGAAGTGGTGGGGCGACGAGGGCAAGCTCGACACGATCGTCTTCAAGACGGTCTCCCGTGACGGTGTCGCCCAGGCGTACGGCAACAAGGAGCTCGATGCCTTCAACCTGAACGGCAGCGCTGACAACCTCAAGACGGCGAACTCGCGCTCCGACTCGAAGATCGAGCGGTCGCTCGGCACCACGCAGCGGCAGATCACGCTGAACGGCACGTCGGACGTCTTCAAGGACCAGGACGTGCGCCAGGCGTTCGCGCAGGCGATCAACCGCAAGGTGCTCGCCCAGGCGATCCTGTCCCCGGTGAAGAGCCCGGGTGACGTGCTCAACAACCTGACGTACCTGCCCGGTCAGCAGGGCTACCAGGACGACGTGTCGAGCGTCTACGGCTACAGCACCGACAAGGCGAAGTCGAAGCTCGAGGACGCCGGTTGGAAGATCGGCTCGGACGGCTACGCGACCAAGGGCGGCAAGGAGCTCGACGTCCGCTTCGTGATCCCGTCGGACAACCCGAACTCGGCGAACGTCGCGCAGCTCGTGCAGCAGCAGACCAAGCTCGCCGGCTTCAAGGTGACCATCGACACCGTGCCCACCGACGACTTCTTCACGAAGTACATCACCACGACGACCCGTGACTTCGACGCCACGTACTTCGCGTGGCAGGGCACGCCGTTCCCGATCTCGTCGTTGAAGTCGATCTACTACCCCGCCGACGCCGGCCAGAACTACACCGGCGTGACGGACGACTCGCTCGGTGCCGCCTGGGACAAGGCGAACGGCGAGCTCGACCCGGATGCCCGCATCAAGGACGCGCAGGCCATCGACAAGAAGATCGTCGCGGTCGCCGGCACCATCCCGCTGTTCGCCGAGCCGTACGCCTGGGGCGTGCGCAAGGACCTGGTGAACTACGGTCCGGCGCAGTTCCAGCAGTCCTCGGTCAAGTGGCAGGACGTCGGTTACACGAAGTAGTCGGCACCGCGCGCACCAACGACAGCGCGCACGAACGACACCCCCGACGTCGCACGACGTCGGGGGTGTCGTCCTGCGTCGGCCTACCGTCCGACCGGCACGGCGACCAGAGCTGCGCGACCGCTAGAACCGTGCCGCTGCCAGCGACGCCGCGACCCCGAGCACGACCATCGCCAGGATCGTCCAGCCGTGGGTGCGGTGCGTGATCGGCGCAGCCGTCACGGTCGACGGGGGCGGGCCGTCCTGCTCGGCCGGGGCGGGCACGTGGGCCAGCATCCGCGCGGCCGCAGCGTCGACGTCCAGGCGATCCGGGCCTCCCGGCTGGTCACCGGTGTGCGCGGCGAGACGCGCCGTCGGGCGGGTCGCGATCCAGACGCGACGGACGCCCTCGCTGGTGACCACCTCGATGCCGTACTTCGTGCGCACCTCGCCGATGCGTGACCAGGTGTAGGTGCTGGTCCGCCGGACGTCCACGATGCGCAGGTGCTCGGGCGTCAGCTCGATCCGGGGACGCCACAGCGCCGCCCACGCGACGAACGCGACGGCGATGCTCGGGATCGGCACGAGCCAGGGGACGCCGCCGCCGAGCAGGGCCAGTGGGACGAGCACGACGGCCACGACCCAGAGGACGACGGCGAGGGCGCGCAGGCCGGGGGCGACGATGGTGGTGGGCACCGGACGAGGGTACGAGATGCCTCCCCGGAGACGCCCGGGGAGCGGGTGTGACACACCGGCGCGTATCTCCGGACGACCCGATTCCCCGGGGAGGCAGATCCTGGACGGACCCTCGTGCCGTCCATGGTCGTCGCCCCCAGTTTGGGTGTCAATACCCCATCTCGGCGCACTCAGCGGACTCCCACGCCGAGGGTCACGAAACGAGCAGTTCGATCTGTTCGCGGATGGTCTCGGCCTTCGGGAACCGCAGGCCGACCAGGCCGATGTGCCGCCACCGGACCACGCCGTCGGGGCCGATCACGAAGACCGATCGGCGCAGGCCGATGCCCGGTGCCTGCACCCCGTAGGCGCGGATCGCCGAACCCTCGGTGTCGCTGAGCAGCGGGAACGCGAGCGAGGACCCGCGGGCGAACCCCTCGTGCGAGTCGAGTGCCTGCGGGCTGATGCCCCACACGGTCGCGCCGAGGTCGGTGAACTCGTCGAGTTCGGCCTGGTAGCTGCAGAGCTGGGCCGTGCAGACCGCCGTCGCGTCGCCCGGGTAGAAGGCCAGCACCACGGTCCGGCCGATCTCGGCGGACAGGTCGTACTCGTCGTCGGTGCGGACGCCGCCGCGCACGACCATCCCCGGCAGGGTGAACGACGGGGCGGACTCGCCGATCGCGGGGATGCTCATGGGTCCAACGGTAGGGCGGCCCGGCGGGGGTTGCCCCTCGGCGCGCTGTGCGGGGGCTGTGGATGCGCTCCGTGACGCGCTGAACGGCCAGCGGCGCGTCGACGCGCCGCTGCCGTGGTCTACGAGAACATCTGCGGGAACGCGCGCGCTACCCAGGGGTACCCGACGAAGACCACCGCGTCGAGCAGGGCGTGCGTGATGACGAGTGGCAGGAGCCGGCCCCACCTCGTGTAGATCCAGCCGAACACGATGCCCATCACCGCGTTGCCGATGAACGCCCCGAACCCCTGGTACAGGTGGTAGCTGCCGCGCAGCAGGGCGGTCGACAGGATCATCTGCCAGCGGCCCCAGCCCAGGTCGCCGAGTCGGGCGTAGAGGTACCCGATCACGATCACCTCTTCCTGCAGGCCCGAGCGGATCGCGGACAGCAGCAGGACCGGGACCGTCCACCAGTACGAGTTGAGCGCGGCGGGGTCGACCGCGACCGTGATGCCGAGCGCCCGCCCCGTGAAGTACAGCGCCAGCCCCGGGATCCCGATGCACAGGGCGATGAGCGCCGGGCCACCCAGGTCCGGCTTCGCCCGGAACCGGTCGATCCCGAGCCGGCCGAGGTGCGGCCGCGACGTGCTCCACAGCAGGTAGCAGACGAGCGCGACCGGGGCCAGGTCCACCGCGATGCCGAGGAGCTGCCGGGCGAGGTCGACGTACTGCACCGTCGTCGACGAGGTGTTCAGGGCCGTCGACTGCTCGCCGAGCGGGGTCGTCTGCGACAGGTCGTCGATGATCTGCAGGATCGAGTAGAGGGCGCTGGCACCGAGCGAGAGCAGCAGGACGATGGTGATCTCGACCCACGTTCGCCGACGGCTCATGCGCTGTACTCCTGTCGCTTGCGAACTACCGGTAGACTGGCGTGTCGGGCGTTCTGCCCACGGGTGCGGTGCTGTGAAAACACTGGCCCGACACTCTCCCAGAAATTGAAGGATGTCCTGTATGGCGCTCGCCACCCGGTCCGACCTGCGCAACGTCGCCATCGTGGCACACGTCGACCACGGCAAGACCACCCTCGTCGACGCGATGCTCACGCAGACCAACTCGTTCGACGCCCACTTCGAGGGCGAAGACCGGATGATGGACTCGAACGACCTCGAGCGCGAGAAGGGCATCACGATCCTCGCGAAGAACACGTCGGTGCTCTACAACGGCAAGCACGCCAGTGAGTTCGGCGCGGGCGGTCCCATCACCATCAACGTGATCGACACCCCCGGCCACGCCGACTTCGGTGGCGAGGTCGAGCGCGGCCTGTCCATGGTCGACGGTGTCGTCCTGCTCGTCGACGCGTCCGAGGGCCCGCTGCCCCAGACCCGCTTCGTGCTCCGCAAGGCCCTCGCAGCGAAGCTCCCGGTGATCCTGCTCGTCAACAAGACGGACCGCCCCGACTCCCGCATCGACGAGGTCGTCTCCGAGTCGCAGGACCTGCTCCTCGGCCTGGCCTCGGACCTGTCGGACGAGGTCGACGACCTCGACCTCGACGCGATCCTCGACGTCCCCGTGGTCTACGCCTCGGGCCGCAACGGTGCCGCGTCGCGCAACAAGCCGAACGACGGCGAGCTGCCCGACAACGACGACCTCGAGCCCCTGTTCGAGGCCATCCTGCAGCACGTGCCGGCGCCGAAGTACGACGACCAGCACCCGCTGCAGGCCCACGTCACCAACCTCGACGCGTCGCCGTTCCTCGGTCGCCTCGCGCTGCTGCGCATCTTCCACGGCACGATGAAGAAGGGTCAGACGGTCGCGTGGGTCAAGCACGACGGCACCGTCGTCAACGCCCGCATCACCGAGCTCCTCATCACCAAGGCGCTCGAGCGCTACCCGGCCGAGTCGGCCGGCCCCGGTGACATCGTCGCGGTCGCCGGTTTCGACACGATCACCATCGGTGAGACCCTGTCCGACCCCGAGGACGTCCGTCCGCTGCCGACCATCACGGTCGACGACCCGGCGATCTCGATGACGATCGGCACGAACACCAGCCCGCTCGTCGGCAAGGTCAAGGGCCACAAGCTGACCGCCCGCATGGTCAAGGAGCGCCTCGACCGCGAGCTCATCGGCAACGTCTCGCTCAAGGTCCTCGACATCGGTCGTCCGGACGCGTGGGAGGTCCAGGGTCGCGGCGAGCTCGCACTGGCCATCCTCGTCGAGCAGATGCGTCGTGAGGGCTTCGAGCTCACCGTCGGCAAGCCCCAGGTGGTCACGAAGCGTGACGACAACGGCAAGCTGCTGGAGCCGTACGAGCACATGACGATCGACACGCCGGAGGAGTACCTCGGCGCGATCACGCAGCTCATGGCCGCTCGCAAGGGCCGCATGGAGAACATGACGAACCACGGCACCGGCTGGGTGCGCATGGAGTTCATCGTCCCGTCGCGTGGCCTGATCGGCTTCCGCACGTCGTTCCTGACCGAGACCCGCGGTACCGGCATCGCCAACGCGATCTCGCACGGCTACGACGAGTGGGCCGGCTCGATCCAGACCCGCATCAACGGCTCGATCGTGTCCGACCGTTCGGGTGTCGTCACGCCGTTCGCCATCACGAACCTCCAGGAGCGGATGACGTTCTTCGTCAACCCGACCGAAGAGGTCTACGAGGGCATGGTCATCGGCGAGAACTCGCGCGCCGACGACATGGACGTCAACATCACGAAGGAGAAGAAGCTCACGAACATGCGTTCGGCGAACGCCGACTCCTTCGAGTCGATGACGCCGTCGCGCCAGCTCTCCCTCGAGGAGTGCCTGGAGTTCGCGCGCGAGGACGAGTGCGTCGAGGTCACCCCCGACGCCGTCCGCATCCGCAAGGTCGAGCTCGACGCGCAGGCCCGCCAGCGCTCCTACGCCCGCCTGAAGCGTCAGGACGCGTAGGCACCAGCACGCGCAACACCCGCGGAGGCCCGTCCTCCGTCCGACGGCCCGGTCACCTGCAGCAGGTGGCCGGGCCGTTCGCGGTTGTACCGTGGGCACCGTGACTCTCGACCTGCTCTCGATCTACCAGGACCTGCACGCCCACCCGGAGCTCGGCTTCCAGGAGCACCGCACCGCCGGTGTCATCACTGCGAAGCTCGCCGAGATCGGTGGGATCGAGGTGACGACGGGCGTCGGCGGCACCGGTGTCGTCGGTGTCGTGTCGAACGGCGAGGGCCCCGTGGTCTGGCTCCGCGCCGACATGGACGGCCTGCCCGTGCAGGAGCGGACCGGCCTGGCCTACGCCAGCGAGCACGTCGGCACCGACGACGAGGGCCGCGAGGTCCCGACCATGCACGCCTGCGGCCACGACATCCACGTCACGTGGCTGCTCGGCACGCTGGAGCGCCTGGTCGCGACCACGGGGGACTGGCGCGGCACGGTCGTCGCCGTCTTCCAGCCCGCGGAAGAGGTCATCTCCGGCGCCCGCGCGATGGTCGAGGACGGCCTGGTCGAGCGGTTCCCGAAGCCGGACGTCGTGCTCGGGCAGCACTCCGCGCCCGCACCGGTCGGCATCGTCGCCGTCGGCACCGGCCCCGTGATGGCGTCGAGCGACCGGCTGACGGTGACCTTCAACGGTCGTGGGGCGCACGGTTCGGCCCCGCAGGCCTCGCTCGACCCGGTCGTCACCGCGGCCTCGGCCGTCGTGCGGCTGCAGACCGTCATCGCCCGCGAGGTCTCGCCGAGCGACGCGGGAGTCGTCACCGTCGGCAGCTTCCACGCCGGCACGCGGGCGAACATCATCCCCGACGAGGCCGTCATCGAGATCTCGACCCGGGCCCGCAACGAGGAGACCCGCCAGCGCATCATCGCCTCGATCGAGCGCATCGTCCGTGCCGAGAGCACGGCCGGCGGCCTGTCCGAGCCGACGATCGTGCGTGCACCGGGCGCCGAGGTCACCGTGAACGACGCCGCGGCCGCTGCCACCGTGCTCGAGGCCATCCGCGCCGAGGTGCCGGGAGCCCGCGACCTGGAGATCGGGCTCGCCATGGCGTCGGAGGACGTCGGCCAGCTCGCCACCGCCGCCGGAGCGCCGCTCGTGTACTGGTTCACGGGCATCACCGACCCGGAGCGCTTCCGCCGCGGCGAGGAGATCCCGAGCAACCACTCGCCGTTCTACGCGCCGCAGGCCGAGACCGCGATCCCGGTCGGCGTCGACGCCCTGGTCGCGGCGACGCGCGCGTACGTCGCCTGACCCGTTCGTCGGGAAGGAGGCCCGGGGCGGCCCCGCCGCGCACCTGACCGCCCCGGGGACGGCACGTTCACAGCCAACTCGCGCCGGGCCTCCCGGCTCGTCCGTTACGGTCGCGCCATGCGCTCCCTCCGTACCCCGCTGATCGCCGCGGTCGCTGCCGGCATCGCCCTGGCCGGACTCACCGGCTGCTCGACCCAGGCCGTGCAGCAGGCCACCGACCTCGGGTCCTCCGTCGCGTCGAACGTGGCCGGCGGGGTCGCGGGCATCGACGGCAAGGCGATCCAGGACGGCATGTCCTCGGTCGCCGGTGGCATCGACGGCGCGCTCGACACGGCGCTCAAGGGCGCGGACGTGACCTCCGACGGCAAGGTGCCGGACGGGTTCCCGTCGGCCGACGTCCCGCTCGTCGACGGCACCGTGCTCGGCGGGGGAGCCGGACCGAACGGCTCGGGGTGGGTCGCGCAGGTCCGGGCGGCCTCGGTCGACGACTTCCAGGCCGCCGTGCAGCAGCTCACCGACGCCGGGTACACCGAGTCGGCGAAGCGTGTGGACTCGTCGAGCGCGTTCGGCATGTTCCGGAGCGACGCCCACCGCGTCGTCCTGACCTTCTCGGAGGGCAAGGACAGCGGCGGCGTCACGGCGACCTACATCGTCACGCCCCGCTAGTCCCGTACCCTGGGGGACGATGTCGAAGGCCCCCGCCACGCGCCCCGAGCGCGTCCTGATCGTGCACGCCCACCCCGACGACGAGACGCTCTCGTCGGGCGGGACCATCGCGACCCTGCTCGAGCGCGGCGCCGAGGTGACCGTGCTCACCGCGACCCGGGGCGAGCGCGGCGAGATGCTCACGGAGCAGTTGGCCCCGCTGGCGGGCGACCCCGCGCGGGTGGCACGGCACCGGGAGACCGAGATCGCCGCGGCCCTCGCCGCCCTCGGCGGTCCGCAGCACCTGTGGCTCGGCGGGCGCGGTGCCCGGCCGACCGACCTGCCGGAGCGTCGCTACGTCGACTCCGGCATGCAGTGGGGACCGGACGGGCGGGCCACCGCCGCGGACGACGCCCCGGCCGACTCGCTGACCGCGGCCGACCTGGGCGAGGTCGTGGACGACGTCCGCGCCGCGATCCGCTCCACCGGCGCCGACGCCGTGATCAGCTACGCCGACGACGGCGGCTACGGGCACCCCGACCACGTGCGCGTGCACCACGCGGCGCGGTACGCGGCCCGAGCCGAGGAAGTCCCGTTCTCGATGATCGTCGACCCCGCCGGCGGTCAGGCCGACGTCACGGTCGACGTCCTGCCGGTCCGGGCCAAGGTGCGTGCGGCGGTCGAGCAGTACCGCTCCCAGGTCGCCGTCGACCCCGTGGACCCCGCCGACCCCGCGGCCCTGTCGTGGGTGATGCCGCACGGCGTCCGGCAGCACGCCCCGGCGGTCGAGGCGTTCCGGCACGACGCGGCCCCGCAGCCGGCGGCGCCGCAGACCTACGCTGAGATGTCCGGTCAGGGCAAGGCCGCGGCGGTCGTCGTCTCGCTGCTGCTCGGGCTGCTCGCCGGCGGCCTCGGGACGGTCACGCACCAGCAGACGATCGGCGTGTTCCCGGTCGGACTCGTCGTCACCACCCTCATCGTGCTCGGTCTGACCGTGGGCGTGCGGCTCGTCTACCGCTCGCGGGCGATGGTGGCCGCGATCGGCATCGGGATCCTCGTCGCGACGCAGGTGCTCGTGTCGGTCGGCGGGGAGAGCTCGCCGCTCGTCCTCGCCAACGCGGCCGGGTACGTGTGGACCTTCGCCCCCGCGGTCATCGCCGCCCTGGTCCTCGCGTGGCCGGACCTGTCGGGGCTGCGGTCCCGGACGGCCCCGGGCCGCGAGTAGACTCGAACCCGCTCGTCGAAGGGAGCACCCGAACCGTGACCTACGTGATCGCCCAGCCCTGTGTCGACGTAAAGGACCGAGCCTGCATCGACGAATGCCCGGTCGACTGCATCTACGAGGGTGACCGCTCGCTCTACATCCACCCCGACGAGTGCGTCGACTGCGGTGCGTGTGAGCCGGTCTGCCCCGTCGAGGCCATCTACTACGAAGACGACCTGCCCGACCAGTGGGCCGACTACTACAAGGCCAACGTCGAGTTCTTCGACGAGGTCGGGTCGCCCGGTGGCGCCGCGAAGGTCGGCGTGATCCACAAGGACCACCCCGTCGTCGCGGCCGAGCCCGTCCGCGGCTGACCGGACCCCTCGTGGCGCTCGACCTCCCCGACTTCCCCTGGGACCAGCTCGTCCCGTTCAAGCAGCGCGCCGCGGCGTACGAGGGCGGCATCGTCGACCTCAGCGTCGGATCGCCCGTCGACCCCACGCCCGAGGTCGTCCGCACCGCCCTGGCCACCGCGACCGACGCGCACGCCTACCCGCAGGTCGCCGGCACCCCGGCGCTGCGGCAGGCCATCGCCGACTGGTACGGCCGCCGGCACGGTGTCGCCCTGACCGAGGCGAACGCGCTGCCGACGATCGGCTCGAAGGAGTTCATCGCGGGCCTGGCGCTCTGGCTCGGCATCGGCCCCGGTGACGCCGTGGTGTTCCCGGCCGCCGCGTACCCGACGTACGAGCTGGGCGCCGCACTGGTCCGGGCCGATGCCCTCGCCTCGGACGACCCCGCGGCGTGGCCGTCCACCACGAAGCTCGTGTGGCTGAACTCCCCGGGCAACCCGGACGGCCGCGTGCTGACCCTCGACGAACTCCGTGCCGCCGTGGTGCGCGCCCGCGAGCTCGGGGCCGTCATCGTCGGCGACGAGTGCTACGCCGAGCTCGGGTGGGACCCGGAGTACGCCACCACCCCGACGCCCACGATCCTGGACCCCCGGGTGGTCGGTGATTCGCTCGACGGCGTGCTGAGCGTGTACTCGCTGTCGAAGCAGTCGAACCTCGCCGGCTACCGTGCGGCCTTCGTCGCCGGTGACGCCGCGATCCTGGCCGACGTCCTGGCCGTCCGGAAGCACGCCGGGCTCATGCCGCCGCTGCCCGTGCAGCAGGCCATGGTCGTCGCGCTGCAGGACGAGAGCCACGTGCAGCAGCAGAAGGCCCGCTACCGGGCGCGCCGGAACATGCTCCGGGGAGCACTCGAGGACGCCGGGTTCCGGATCGACCACAGCGAGGCCGGGCTCTACCTCTGGGCCACCCGCGGCGAACCCGCACTCGACACCGTGGCCTGGCTCGCCGACCGCGGGGTACTCGTCGCACCGGGCACGTTCTACGGCGCAGCAGGGGGCGAACACGTCCGCGTGGCCCTGACCGCGACCGACGAACGCATCGCCGCAGCGTCGCAGCGACTGGCGAGCAGCCGTCGCCTCGGCACCGCGTAGCACGGACACGAGTACTCCGGGTGGGACCCGCAATCCGTGGGAACCACCAAATCGTCACCTGGGATGTGTGCACGACCGACAGGTGCCGCGATTAGGCTGTCCTCGTGACTGACACTGCCAATGACGCTCAGAAGACGGCCACACCGCCCACCACGCCCGTCCCCGTGAGTCCCGCCGCCGAACAGCAGGGCGCGACCGCGACGCTGACGTTCCCGGGTGGCACGGCGGAGTTCCCGATCCTGCAGAGCGTCGACGGCGCGTCCGCGATCGACATCTCGACCTTCAAGAAGCAGACCGGGATGAACACGCTCGACTACGGGTTCGTGAACACCGGTGCGACGAAGAGCGCGATCACCTACATCGACGGCGACCAGGGCATCCTGCGCTACCGCGGGTACCCGATCGACCAGATCGCCGGCAACTGCACCTTCCTCGAGGTCGCGTGGCTCCTGATCTACGGCGAGCTGCCGACCCCCACCGAGCTCGAGCAGTTCGACGCCCGCATCCGTCGGCACACCCTGCTGCACGAAGACCTCCGCCGCCTGTTCGACGCCCTGCCACACTCGGCGCACCCGATGTCGGTGCTCTCGAGCGCCGTGAGCGCCCTGTCCACGTACTACGAGGACGACATGGACGTCGACGACCCCGAGAAGGTCGAGCTGCAGACCGTCCGGCTCCTCGCCAAGCTCCCGGTCATCGCGGCCTACGCCCACAAGAAGGCCATCGGGCAGGCGTTCCTGTACCCGGACAACTCGCTGTCCTTCGTCGACAACTTCCTGCGGCTGAACTTCGGCACCATGGCCGAGACCTACAAGCCCAACCCGGTGCTCTCGAAGGCGCTCGAGCGGCTCCTCATCCTGCACGAGGACCACGAGCAGAACGCCTCGACCTCGACGGTGCGCATGGTCGGCTCGACGAAGGCGAACATGTTCGCCTCGATCTCGGCCGGCATCAACGCCCTGTACGGCCCGCTGCACGGCGGTGCGAACGAGGCCGTGCTCGAGATGCTCCAGCAGATCAAGGACTCGGGCGAGCCCGTGACGCGCTTCGTCGAGCGGGTGAAGAACAAGGAGCAGGGCGTCAAGCTCATGGGCTTCGGACACCGCGTCTACAAGAACTACGACCCGCGTGCCAAGCTCGTCAAGGAGTCCGCGCACGAGGTCCTCGAGTCCCTCGGTGTGCAGGACGACCTGCTCGACATCGCGATGGAACTCGAGCAGATCGCGCTCGAGGACGAGTACTTCGTCAGCCGCAAGCTCTACCCGAACGTCGACTTCTACACCGGCATCATCTACAAGGCGATGGGGTTCCCGCCGCGGATGTTCACCGTCCTGTTCGCCATCGGTCGTCTGCCGGGCTGGATCGCCCAGTGGCGCGAGCTGAACAACGATCCGCTCAACAAGATCGGTCGCCCCCAGCAGCTCTACGTGGGCGCGCCCGAGCGCGACGTCCCCACGCGCTGACCGACTCCGAGCGCCCCGCCCCACGGTTCCGTGGCGCGGGGCGCTCGTGCGTGTGCGCCGGTTGGTATTCCGCCCGCTTGCAGGGAGGCGGGACGCGCCGCTCGCCTCCGCCGAGTGGTCGCGAACTGTCGTCCAGCGGGTGTCGAAACGACGGTTCGTGCGCTCTCGGCGCCCGCGGGCGGCGTGTCGTGACCGCTCGCGGGGTGGGCACTGGACGCAACCCCCTGGAGGCCCGGTGGCGGTCTCGTGGACCGGCACCGGGCCTCCAGGCGGGCGGGTCGGGCGCGGGGAGGCGGGGCGCTCCGCTCGCGTCCGCCGGGTGGTCGCGAACTGTCGTCCGGCGGGTGTCGAACCGACGGTTCGTGCGCTCTCGGAGCCCGCGGGCGGCGTGTCGTGACCGCTCGCGGGGCGTGGCTCTGGACGCAACGGCCTGGAGGCCCGGTGGCGGTCTCGTGGACCGGCGCCGGGCCTCCAGGCGGGTGCGTCGGGCGCGGGGAGGCGGGGCGCGCCGCTCGCCTTCGCCGGGTGGTCGCGAACTGTCGTCCGGCGGGTGTCGAACCGACGGTTCGTGCGCTCTCGGCGCCCGCGGGCGGCGTGTCGTGACCGCTCGCGGGGCGGGGTGGGGCACTGGACGCAACAGCCTAGAGGCCCGGTGGCGGTCTCGTGGACCGGCGCCGGCCTCCAGGCGGGTGCGTCGGCCGCGGGACGCTACGCGTGCAGCGCGGTGTTCAGCTGGATGCCCTCGCCCTTGCGCTGCAGCGCCTCGACGGCGCCACTGACGCTGTTGCGGCGGAACAGGATGTTCGGGGTTCCGGAGAGCTCGGCGGCCTTGACGGTCTTCGGGGTGCCGTCGGCGTTCGGGGCCGCGCCGACCAGCACCACCTTCGTGCCTGCCGTGACGTAGAGACCGGCCTCGATGACGGAGTCGTCGCCGAGCGAGATGCCGAGGCCCGCGTTCGCGCCGAGCAGCGCGCGTTCGCCGAGCGAGACACGGTGCGTGCCACCGCCGGACAGGGTGCCCATGATCGAGGCGCCGCCGCCGATGTCGGTGCCGTTGCCGACGACGACGCCCTGCGAGACGCGGCCCTCGATCATGGCGTCGCCGAGGGTGCCGGCGTTGAAGTTCACGAAGCCCTCGTGCATGACGGTCGTGCCCGGCGCCAGGTGTGCGCCGAGGCGGACGCGGTTCGCGTCGCCGATCCGCACGCGGTCCGGCACGACGTAGTCGACCAGGCGCGGGAACTTGTCGATCGCGTGCACGGCGATGCCGGCGCGTTGCAGCGACGGGCGCAGGCGCGTCAGGGACTCGGGGTGCACCGGGCCGGCGTTCGTCCACGCGACGATCGGCAGGTGGCCGAAGACACCGTCGAGGGAGACCTCGTTCGGGCGGACGTGCAGGTGGCTCAGCAGGTGCAGGCGGAGGTACGCGTCCGGGGTGCTCGTCGGGCCGGCGTCGATCGTGATCTCGGTGGTGACGGCCTCGATCCGGACCTCGCGGCGGGGGTCGTCACCGACGTGCGCCTGCAGCTCGGCAGGGAACACGGCGTCGGAGGGAAGCGCGCCGAGGTGCGTCTCGGGATACCAGGTGTCGAGCGTCGTGCCGTCGGCGGCGATCGTCGCGAGGCCGTGGCCCCAGGCGTGGGTCGGGCGGTCGGTGGCAGTCGTGTCGGTCACGGCTCCAGGGTACCGAGCGCCGGTCGGCAGGCACCGTCCGTCCGGACTGCCGGGGCGGTCGGGTTGCCGACCGTCCGGACTGCCGGGGCGGTTGGGTTGCCGACCGTCCGGACTGCCGGGGCGGTGCGAGGGGTGGCCGGTAGGCTGCCCGCATGCCGGAGCACCTCGACCTCACCGCCTCGTCCATCGACATCACCCGTGCCATCTGCGACATCGAGTCGGTGTCCGGCAACGAGCAGGCCCTCGCCGACGCGATCGAGGCCGTGCTCGCACCGCTTCCGCACCTCGAGGTGATCCGTGACGGCGACGCGATCGTGGCGCGGACGAACCTGGGCCGCGACCGCCGGGTCGTCATCGCCGGTCACATCGACACCGTCCCGCTCAACGACAACCTGCCGACCGAGTTCCGGACCGCCGAGGACGGCACCGAGATCCTCTGGGGCCGCGGCACCGTCGACATGAAGGCGGGCTGCGCGGTGCAGCTCAAGCTCGCGTACGACCTGGTCGACCCCTCGGTCGACGTCACGTGGGTCTGGTACGACCACGAAGAGGTGAGCGACGCCCTGAACGGTCTCGGCCGCCTGGCCCGGACGCGACCCGAACTCCTCGCCGCCGACTTCGCCATCCTGGGCGAGCCGTCCGGGGCGCAGATCGAGGGCGGGTGCAACGGCAACCTCCGCGCCGAGATCCGCACGTTCGGCAAGCGCTCGCACAGCGCCCGGAGCTGGATCGGCGACAACGCCATCCACAAGACCGCCCCGATCCTGGCCACCCTGGCCGAGTACGAGCCGCGTACCGTCACGGTCGACGGGCTCGAGTACCGCGAGGGCCTGAACGCGGTCGGCATCAGCGGCGGCATCGCGGGCAACATCATCCCGGACGAGGCGATGGTGCACGTGAACTACCGGTTCGCCCCCTCGCGCTCGGCCGACGAGGCCGTCGCCCACATCCGCGAGCTGTTCGACGGGTACGAGGTCACGATCGTCGACCTCGCCGCCGGTGCCCGCCCCGGTCTCGACGCCCCGCTCGCGCAGGACTTCGTCGCCGCCGTCGGCGGACCGGAGCCCCGTCCGAAGTACGGCTGGACCGACGTCGCACGCTTCTCGGCGCTCGGGGTCCCCGCGGTCAACTACGGCCCCGGCGAGCCGGTCTTCGCCCACCACGACGACGAGCAGGTGCCGGTCGCGCAGATCACCGCGGTCGAGGCCGGGCTGCGTCGGTGGCTGACGGCCTGACGACGGCGGGGGCCACCCGGAGGACCCCTGCTCGGAGCCGCTGGCGGGCCCGGTACCGGGTCGTCCCGTGGTGGGTGCGCATCACGGTCGTCTACGTGCTGGCGCGGCTCGTCACCGGTGCCATGATGCTCGCGTTCGCGGGTGTGCAAGCGGCGAACTCGTTCACCGTGCAGAGCCCGGGCTACCTGTCGTTCGCGGCGATCTGGGACGGCGCCTGGTACCGAGTGATCGCGACGGGCGGGTACCCGTCGACGTTGCCGGTCGATGCCGCCGGGCACGTGACCGAGAACGCGTGGGCGTTCATGCCCGCGTACCCGTTCCTGGTGCGGGCGCTCATGACGCTCACCGGAGCGTCGTTCGAGTTCGTGGCGGTCTCGGTGTCGTTGCTCGCCGGACTCGGGGCCGCGCTGGTGTTCCGCCGGCTCATGGGCCGGTTCCTCGACCCCGCACGGGCGACGTTCGCCACGGTGCTGTTCTGCGTCGCACCGGTGTCGGCGATGTTCCAGGTGGCCTACGCGGAGGCGATGGGGCTGTTCCTGCTGCTCGTCGCGCTGCTGCTCATGGTGGACCGGCGGTGGTGGGCGATGCTGCCCGTCGTGCTGCTGCTCGGCATGACGCGGCCGACGGGGCTCGCCTTCGCGTTCCTGGTGGTGCTCTTCGTGGCCGCGTGGGCGATCCGCCCGGCGTGGGTGCGCTCGTCGGAACCGCTGAGCCTCCGCCGGCTCGTACCGCCCGCGGTGGTCGCCACGGTGTCGGGTCTGGTCGGTCTGGCCTGGCCGGCGATCGCGTGGGCGGTCACCGGAGTGCCGAAGGCCTACACCGACACCGAGCTCGCCTGGCGGTCGTCGTACATCGGGTGGAAGGAACTCGTGCCGTTCGCGCCGTGGGTGCAGGGGTTCGGGTGGTGGTTCGGGCAGCCGGCCGGAACGGTGCTGCTCGTCGTCGTGCTCGCCGGGTTCGCCGCGTTCGTGTGCATGCCCGCCGCACGCTCGATCGGCATCGAGCTCCGACTCTGGGGCGTGGCGTACCTCGTGTACCTGCTCGCGGTGTTCTTCCCGCAGTCGAGCACGTGGCGCATCCTCGTGCCGATCGCGCCGTTGCTCGGTATCGTCGCGCTGCCACGGTCGCGGGTGTACCGCGTGGCCGTCGTCGTCGCGTTCGTCGGGCTGCAGTGGGTCTGGCTGTACTCCACGTGGTGGATCGACGGCTACGACTGGACCCCGCCGTGATCGATGCGGGGCGCCGGAGGCCGGTGGATCCGCGTTCTGCGGAGCATCCGGACGGCACATCCGACACCCCCAACCTGGGCGGTTTCGCAGTTGCCCCCTCCGTACGGGATAATGGGGCTGCATTTACTGCACGAAAGGGGACATCTGATGGCAGCCATGAAGCCGAGGACCGGTGACGGGCCGATGGAGGCTGTTAAGGAGGGTCGACTCATCATCGTGCGGGTTCCGCTCGAAGGTGGAGGCCGCCTGGTCGTCTCGGTCAACGATGCCGAGGCCAAGGAACTCCACGACGCACTCGCTGAGGTCGTCTCGGCCTAGTACGTCGAAGCACCAGAACGGAAGGCCCGGAGCGTGTACGCTCCGGGCCTTCCGTCTGTCCGCTGCCGATCCCGCGACGGGGGCATCCGCGGCCCTGTCGGTGGGCTCCGGCAGGATGGGGCCGTGCCGAGGACGAGACTGCCGATCCGCCGTGTCGAGGAGTACGCGCCCGACCCGATGCGGCGCGACGTCTGGCCGGCCACGCTCGCGCCCGTGCGGCAGTTGCTCGACGACGGGCTCGACCTCGCTCCGGTGACGGTGCTGGTCGGTGAGAACGGTGCCGGCAAGTCCACCCTGGTCGAGGCCATGGCGCTCGCCTTCGGCATGGGGCCAGAGGGTGGCTCGACGAAGTCCGGGCACAGCACCCGCCCGAGCGAATCGCAGCTCTGGGAGCACATCGCCCTGCACCGGGAGCCCGGCGCGGTGCGGTCCGGTTTCTTCCTGCGCGCGGAGACCATGCACGGGGTCTTCACCTACCTCGAACAGCACCCCGGGGGAGCCGAGCCGCTGTTCCATGAGCGGAGCCACGGTGAGTCGTTCCTCGACTTCGTGATCCACCGGTCGCAGTGGCCCGGGCTCTGGATCCTCGACGAGCCGGAGTCCGCCCTGTCGTTCTCGGGGTGCCTGGCGCTGATCGGGCTCCTGCAGTCCATCGTCGAGACGGGTGTCGGCCAGGTCGTGCTCTCGACCCACTCACCCGTGCTCGCCGCGTTCCCCGGGGCCGAGATCCACGAGGTCGGCGAGTGGGGCCTGCGGCGCACGGAATGGCGCGACCTCGACCTGGTGCGGAACGAGCGTGCGTTCCTCGAGTCGCCCGAGCGGTACCTGCGGCACCTGGACTGACCTGCGCGTACGCCGGCGGGTCGAGCGCTAGTTGGTGACCTTCGTCAACTGCAGCAGTCCGTCACCGGCGGGCGACAGCGCGCTGCGCACCGCACCCGAGGTCGACACCTCGGTCAGGAGCAGCCGGAAGTCCGTGGTGGCGCGGTCGCGCTTCACCGGGTCGGCCACGCGTCCGCGCCAGAGGGCGTGCGGCACCAGGACGGTGCCACCCAGACGGGCGAGCCGCAGCCCGTGCTCGACGTACTCGATCACGTGCTCGGGGTCGGCGTCGACGAGCACGACGTCGTACGAGGCCTCGTTCATGCGGGGGAGCACCTGGTTCGCCCGACCGGGGATGAGCCGGATCCGAGCGGGAGCGGTGCCGGCGCTGATGTACGCGTCGCGGGCGAACTGCTGGTGGTCGACCTCGACGTCGATCGTCGTCAGGGTCGCGTTCGGGGCGCCGGCGAGCAGGTACAGGCCGGAGACCCCGAGACCGGTGCCGATCTCGATGATGCTCGTGGCTCGCGAGGCTGCGGCGATGACCCCGATCTGCGCACCGATCGCGGGCGAGATCGCTTCGACCCCGAGTTCCAGGGAGTGCTCACGAGCACGGGCGATCGCCTCGGTCTCCGAGACGATGTCCTCGGCGAACTTCCAGTTCGACTCTTTCTCTGACACGCACACTCCGTTCGGGAGACAACTCTAGAGGTGCAACGCAGCAGCACGCGTTAGGCTCGCTCGCGTGGACATCCCGCTCGACAAGATCCTGATCATCGGGGTCATCGGCGTCCTCTTGCTCGGGCCGCAGCGCCTGCCGATGTACGCCCAGAAGCTGGCCGAGTTCGTCAAGGCCGTCCGTCGGTTCGCCGACACCGCGAAGGAGCGGATGCGCGACGAGATGGGTCCCGAGTTCGACGACATCGAGTGGCAGAAGCTCGACCCGCGCCAGTACGACCCGCGCCGCATCATCCGAGACGCCCTGCTCGACTCCGGCACCAGTGCCGCAGCCGTCCAGACCGCGCAGGTGACGGCCTCGAAGGTGCGCGCAACGGCTCCCGTCGTGCCCCTGGCCGCCGGTGAACCGGCACCCTTCGACGCCGAAGCGACCTGACGCCCGTCACGTCCCCACGCGACGGACTGGAGGCCCGGTGCCAGCCGGCACCGGGCCTCCAGTCCGTCGCGGGGTCGCGTGGCGATCCCGATGGCGAGTGGAATCGGGCGTACCTGGTCGGAAGGAACGACGAGGTATGCCCGATCCGACCAGGTACGCCGGGCTCTGCCTTACTTCAGGGCCGCCAGGAAGCGGTCCGTCCAGGCGAGCGGCGCAGACCCGGCCACGGAGTTGCAGGTCGGCGATGCGGTGCTCTGCGCCGTCGGGCAGGGGGTGTCCCGGTCGAGCGACCAGGTGTGCACCCCGGCGAGCCCGTGTGACTTGGCGTACGCGGCGACGGTGTCGGCGTCCGCGAGGGTGAAGACCTCGTCGGTGGTGTCGTTGACGCCGATCATCGGGGTGACCTCGATCTTCGACGAGGCGATCCCGTAGGTGTGCTGCAGGTTCGTGACCGCCTGGATCGTGGACTGCCCCATCTGACACGTCGACCCGACGATGACGCAGTTGGCCGTGGTCGCGCGTCCGAAGTCCATCGTCATGAGGTTGATCGTGTAGTTCGACAGGGTCGACGCCTTGATCGCCTTGACGGTGGCGTCGCCGGTGCTGTTCAGCCCGCCGAACGAACCGTCGGACGCGGCCAGGGTTGCGAGCGTGAAGGAGAAGCGCAGGCCCGGGTACTTCGACTGCGCCAGGGCCGCAGCGCTCACCAGGTTCTGCACGTCCGCCGCGGACTGCCCGCTCTCGATGTCGAAGTCGACGCCGATCATGTGCGGGGAGGCGTAGCGGGCGATGAAGGACTGCAGCGCGGCGCCGGAGCACTTGAACGAGCCTGCGGCGCCACCGGTGCTGACGATGTAGTTCACCCCGGCCGCGTCGAGCTTCGCGATGTTGGCGCTGGCGAACGCGTCGGCAGCGACTCCGCCCCAGTTCTCGCTGCCGCAGGTGCCGGTCGCGAAGGCGAGCGTGATGGCCTCGAGGCCCGGTTCCCGCGTCGACACCAGGCTGTTGCTCGACCCGACGACCGGGATCCGCGTGCCGGTGACCGCGGTGTTCATGACGTTCGTGTTCCAGTCGAGGTTCACGGTGATGTCCTTGTACGGGCTGAACACCAGGCCGCTCGCGGTGCCGGTGCTGCCGTTGCCGGGCGTGGTGGTCCCGCCACCGCCCGGGGTCGTGGTCCCGCCGCCGGTGCTGCCGCCGGTGCAGGCGCCGGCCGACGTCCACGGCTGACCGCTGCCGGTCGCCCCGGAGTGGGTCGCCGGCTCGTCGCCCTGTGTCCACCAGTTCGCGGTGTAGTTCGAGCCGTTCTCGCTCACGGTTGCTCCGCCGTTGTAGGCGGTGCCGGCGCTCCAGGCGGTCGCGCAGGTCGTCGCGGCGAGGGCGGGTGCCGCAGCGAGCGAGCCCCCTGCGACGATGACGGCGGCGATGGCGGCCACGAGGCCCGATCGCACGCGGGTGTTCTGGTTCACACGGTTCTCCTGTCCTCGGTCGGACGTCGTCGTCCGGCGGGTGGAGCCCTCACGAGACATTCCGCAAGGGCATTGTGTAATGCCCTTGCATAATGCGCCGCGGTAGAACGACCTGTCCATGAACGAACGCACAGTATGCGTCGAACGGACCCTGGGTCGAGATCAGTCTCGCGTCGCGATGATCGAGTACGTGGTCGGGATGCGGTCACGGTCGTGCTCCGGCCAGGCCCACGAGCCGGTGCCGGTCTCGACCATGCGGGGGCTGAACCGCCACGGCAGGGTCCGGCCCTCGTCGAGCCGTCGGAGCCGCAGTCCGGCGCCGAGCAGGGCGTTCACGATCTCGGACAGCGGATGCGGCCACTCGAAGGTGCGGGTGTTCGCCACCGTGCCGTCGCCTGCGTAGGTACCGGCGTCGTCCCACTGCTGGGCCGTGCCGTCGGGGAAGTACCGGTACCGGGTGACGAGCTCGTCGGCCTCCTCGTCGAGGGCGTACATCGCCGGGTGGCCGTCGCGGATGAAGAACACGCCGCCGGGGCGCAGCAGGCCAGCGACCTGCGCAGCCCAGCGGTCGAGGTCGGGGAGCCAGCAGATGGTGCCGATGCTCGTGTACACGACGTCGAAGTCACCGGTGACGGCGGCCCGGGCATCGAGGACGTCGGTCTCGACCCAGGTGACGTCGAGGCCGAGCCGTGATGCGAGTCCGGCGGCCGAGGCGAGAGCGGCGGGGGAGAAGTCGACGCCGGTCAGTCGGGCGCCCTCGCGGGCGAGCGACACCGTGTCGGTGCCGATGTGGCACTGCAGGTGGCAGACGTCGAGGCCCGCGAGCGAGCCGTTCGGTAACCAGGGCGTCAGGGCCGGCAGGTCTTCGCGGACGACGTCGGAGCGGTGGCCGGGGTCGGACAGGGCATCGATCGCGTAGGCGCCCTCGTGGATCGGCACCCGGTCGTCCCAGTTCGCGCGGTTGGTGGCGCGTGCCTGGTCCCAGTCGACATCGACGTGATCGGTGCTCATGACCTCGAGCCTAGGACAGCGACAACCCGAGCTTCCGGCCGGCGAGCCCGCGTCCCATCGTGGTGATCCGGTCGGCGATCGCCGTCAGGGCAACGGCGGACGGGTCCTCCGGGGCGCCGAGCACCACCGGGACGCCTGCGTCGCCGCCCTCGCGCAGCGGCACGGACAGCGGCACGCTGCCGAGCACCGGAACGGGGGTGTCCTGCCCGCGGGAGAGTCGTGCGGCGGTCTCGGCGCCACCGCCCTCGCCGAACAGGTGCAGGACCGAGCCGTCGGGCTGCACGAGCCCGGCCATGTTCTCGATCACGCCGATGACCCGCTGCCCGGTCTGCCGAGCGACGATCCCGCTGCGCTCGGCGACGTCGGCGGCGGCGGCCTGCGGGGTCGTCACGACCAGGACCTCGGCGTGCGGCAGCAGCTGCCCCACCGAGATCGCGACGTCGCCGGTGCCCGGAGGCAGGTCGAGCAGCAGGACGTCGAGGTCACCGAACCACACATCGGTCAGGAACTGGTTCACGGTGCGGTGCAGCATCGGTCCGCGCCACGACACCGCGGTCGAGACGTCGTCGACGAACATGCCGATCGAGACGACCTTCACGTCGTGCGCCACCGGCGGCAGGATCATGCTGTCCACCCGCGTCGGGCGGGGTGCGACCCCGTGCTCGTCGGTCAGGCCCATCAGGCCGGGGACGCTGAAGCCGTGCACGTCGACGTCGACGACCCCGACCCGCAAGCCCCGGTGGGCGAGCGCGACGGCGAGGTTCACGGTGACGGTGGACTTGCCGACGCCGCCCTTGCCGCTCGTGACGGCGATGACGCGGGTGAGCGAGTCCGCGGTGAACTGGACGCCCTTCGGCCGACCGGCTCGCAGCCGCTCGGTCAGCGCGGCGCGTGTGGCCGGGGCCATCACGGACACGTCGACATCGACTGCCGCGACCCCCGGGACGGACCCGGCGGCGACGCGGACGTCGCGCTCGATGGTGTCGGCGGCGGGGCACCCCACGATCGTGAGCTGCAGGTCGACGCGCACCGTGCCTCCTGGCTGCACGTCGACACCGCGGATCATGTCGAGCTCCGTGACGGGGCGGCGGATCTCGGGGTCGATGACGCGGCCGAGCGCGGCGAGGACCGCCGTGCCGAGCTGTTCGTCGGTGGGGGCGGCGTCAGCCACGGGTGGAGCTGTCGTGTTCGTCCGCGTAGCCGGCCTCGTCGGCGTCGCGGCGGTCGAGTTCCTCGAGCAGGGAGCGGAGCTCGGCGCGGATGAAGTCCTTCGACGCCATGTCCCGCATCGCCAGGCGCAGGGCCACGACCTCGCGGGCCAGGTACTCGGTGTCGGCCAGGTTGCGTTCTGCGCGCTGGCGGTCCTGCTCGAACTGCACGCGGTCGCGGTCGTCTTGCCGGTTCTGCGCGAGCAGGATCAGCGGGGCGGCGTACGAGGCCTGCAGCGAGAGCACGAGCGTCAGAGCCGTGAAGCCGATGGCCGCCGAGTCGAACTGCCACGGCTTCGGCGCCAGGGTGTTGTAGCCCATCCAGACCACGCAGAACAGCGTGAGCCCGATGAGGAACCAGGGCGTGCCCATGCCGCGGGCGATGCCCTCGGTCGCGCGACCGAAGGTGTCCCCGCGACCACGGCGGCGGCTGGGGAGCACACGCGTGCGCATGCCCTTCGGGGAGTCGAGCCGGACCTCTTGCCGGTCACGGTCGCGACGGTTGTCATCCGTTCGGGCCACGGGTGGTCCTCCTTCCCGTCGTCACGGGTGTCCTGCGCGGGCGTTGGCGTGGAAGCGGTGAGGGTTCCCCCTCGCCCTGACTTCGCCAGTCGTCCGGCAGGACGTGGTCGAGGACATCGTCGATCGTCACCACCCCGACGAGACGGTGGGCGTCGTCGACCACGGGGACGGACAGCAGGTTGTAGGTCGCCATGATGCGGGTGACCTCGGCGGCGCTTGCGTCGACCCGGACCGGTTCGGTCTGCTGGTCGATGAGCGTGCCGAGCCGCTCGTTCGGCGGGTAGCGGAGCATCCGCTGGAAGTGCACGAGCCCGAGGAACCGACCGGTCGGCGGCTCGTACGGCGGCAGGGTGACGCAGACGGCGGCGCCGAGCACCGGCGCGAGCTCGTGGCGGCGGACCAGCGCGAGGCCCTCGGCCACGGTGGCGTCGGCCGAGACGATCACCGGTTCGGTGGTCATCAGACCACCGGCGGTGTCCGGCTCGTACTCCAGGAGCATGCGGACGTCCTGTGCCTCCTCCGGCTCCATGAGCTGCAGGAGGGCTTCGCTCCGCTCGTCGGAGAACTGGGCGAGGACGTCGGCCGCGTCGTCCGGCTGCATCTGGTCGAGGACGTCGGCGGCACGGGCGTCCACCAGCCGGGTGAGGATCTCGATGCGCTCCTGGTCGGGCATCTCCTCGAGCACGTCGGCGAGGCGGTCGTCGGGAAGTTCCTCGGCGACCTCGAACCGGCGCTCGGCGGGCAGGTCGAGCAGCGTCGACGCCAGGTCGGCCGGCAGCAGGTCGGAGTAGGCGGCGATCACGTGCTCGGCGGACTGGGCCTCGCCGGGGAGCTCGTCCTCGGTGACCTCGTTCCACGTCGCGAACGTCGTGGGGCCCTTGCCGAACGGCGACGGCGTGGTCTTCGGCTTGCGGAGGAAGAGCTGCGCAACCTCCCAGTCGCCCTGCCCGCGGTCCTCGATCGCGACGTCCTCGATCGTGGCGCGGATCCGCTGGTTCTTGATGAGCACCTTGCGGCCGAGCATCTCGGCGATGACGCGGACCTCGCCGCCGCGCTGCTCGAAGCGGCGCATGTTGACCAGACCGGTCGTGATGACCTGCCCGGCACCGATGGAGGTGATGCGGCCGATGCTCACGAAGATGCGGCGCTTGCCGGGCACCTCGACGATGAGCCCGACGACGTGCGGGGGATCGGCCCGGCGGTAGACGACCAGGACGTCCCGGACCCTGCCGACGCGGTCGCCCGCGGGGTCGAAGACGGAGCACCCGGCGAGGCGGGCGACGAAGACCTTCGTGGCGCTCACCCGACCCAGCGTAGTCGCTCGGGTGTGGGCGTTTCGCTCGCGCGGTCAACGGCGCCGTCGGCGCCGACCGGTCGGCGGCTTCCCTGAGAGTGCACGTGCGATTGCAAGGTGTGCGGTGAATGATGGCTGTGTGAGCAATCAGAGCCCCTTCGCCGGCAGGACCGCCCAGGCGTTCCCGACGCTGCCCAAGGGCGACGTCCTGGGAACGTACGACAGCTACCCCGACGCGCAGCGCGTGGTGGCGAAGTTGGCCGAGGCCGACTTCCCCGTCAACCAGCTCTCGATCGTCGGCAACGACCTGAAGACGGTCGAACGGGTCACCGGCAAGATGACCTACGGCCGTGCCGCCATCGCCGGCGCGCTGTCCGGGCTGTGGCTCGGCATCTTCTTCGGCATCGTGCTCACGCTGTTCTCGCCGAGCGCCGGCGGCCTGATCCTGGCCGCCGCGATCATCGGTGCCGCGTTCGGCATGCTCTACGGCATCGTCTCGTTCGCGATCACGAAGCGGCAGCGCGACTTCACGAGCGTGCACCAGGTGCTCGCCACGAACTACCAGATCGTCGTCAACCCGCAGCTGACCGGGCAGGCGCAGCGGATCCTCGGCGAGCACGGGGCGACCCCGTCCACGCACTGGAACGACGCTCCTCAGCAGCAGCAGCAGCAGCAGCAGCAGCAGCAGCAGCAGCAGCAGCCGTGGCGTCCGGGCCCCGGTGGGGTCCCGCCGCAGCAGCAGTCGCCGTACGGCGGACACGCCACGCCGCACCAGCAGCCGGGAGGCCCGCAGAACCCCGGCACGTCGGCCCCCGGCGCGCAGACCGGTGCGCCTTCGGGCCCGCCGCGCTACGGCACGAACGACGGACCCCGGTACGGGGAGACCCCGGAGACGGCTGCCGCCCCCGCGGCCTCGCCGGTGCCGGAGCGCCGGCCCGAGGAGCCGCCGCGCTACGGTGAGCGGGTCGCCGGTGCCACGCCGCCGGAGCCCTCGTCCTCGCCGGACCCACAGCGCGACGGTGACGGGGACGGGGTCAGCGACCGCCGCTAGCGGCGCTTCGGCTGGCGCGATCGGGCTTCGACGGGAGTGCTCCGTGGTCGGGGACCCGGTCGGGCGCCAGGTCGTTCGACACGCCGTTCACGTCTGCCGAGGTCACGCGGACTGTCGCCGCCGACCACCGCGGGCGGCACGTCGTGCGACCTCAGCGGCGCGGTCCGGGAGATCCGGGCGGTCGGGGTGGTCCGGGCGGTCGCAACACCCCGCGCGCACGGCGTCGACCGGTCGGAGATCGTCGTTCGGCGTCGGCCCAGACGACGGCTCGTGACCGCTCGGCCTCGGGCAGACGGCACGTCATGGCCGGGCGCGGTGCGGGTCCCGGGCGCGGCACCGCGAGCACCGCGTCACACCGCACGGCACGGCACGGAATCGCACGGCACGGCACGGCACGGAATCGCACGGCACTTCACCGCACGGCAGCGCACGGCGCCACACGGCACGGACTCGCCGGGCAGGTTCGGTACGACTAGAGGACCTTCGAGTAGCAGACCGACAGGGGCGCCCCGACGTAGGGTCCGAAGTTCGCGATCCGCCGGAACCCCTCGCGCTGGTAGAAGCCGACGGCGCGCTGCTGCTCCGTGCCCGTCTCGAGGACGAGCGCCGGAGACCCGAGGTCGAGTGCGGCCTCTTCCAGCCGTCGCAGCAACGCGGCCGCGACGCCGGTCCCGCGGGATTCCGGTCGGACGTACATCCGCTTGATCTCGGCGATGCCGTCGTCGACGATGCGCAGGCCGCCGCACCCCAGGGGAGTACCGGATTCGTCCCGCGCGACGAAGAACACCGCGATCGACTCGGCGGTCGGCTTCTCACCCGGTTCGGTGTCGCCGCCGTGCGCCCGGTCGATCTCCAGGCGCTGAGCAGCGCGGAGTCGCTGGGCGTCGGGCGAGTCGAAGTGCTCGACCTCGATCGAGAAGGTGTTCGGGGAGGCCTCGGGCATGGTCACCCGATCAGGCTAGCGGCCCGAGCGGGCGATCCACCCCTCCACTTCCGAGGGGGTCCGGGGGATGCCGACGGACAGGTTCTCGGCTCCGTCCTCGGTCACCAGGATGTCGTCTTCGATGCGGACACCGATGCCACGGAACTCCTCCGGCACGGTCAGGTCGTCCTGCTGGAAGTACAGCCCGGGCTCGATCGTGAAGACCATGCCGGCCTGCACGGTGCCGTCGAGGTACATCTCGCGGCGGGCCTTGGCGCAGTCGTGCACGTCGAGCCCGAGGTGGTGGCTCGTGCCGTGCACCATGTAACGGCGGTGGAACTGGTTGTCCGGCTCGAGCGACTCGGCGGCCGAGACCGGCAGGAAGCCCCACTCGGCGGTCTTTCGCGCGATGACCTCCATCGCGGTGGCGTGCACCTGGCGGAACGTGATGCCTGGCTTGACGATCGCGAACGCGGCATCGGCGGCTTCGAGCACTGCTTCGTAGACCATGCGCTGCACGGGCGAGAACGTGCCGCTCACCGGGAGCGTGCGGGTGATGTCGGCGGTGTAGAACGAGTCGACCTCGACCCCGGCGTCGATGAGGATGAGGTCGCCCGGCTGCACGGCGCCGTCGTTGCGGGTCCAGTGCAGGATGCAGGCGTGGTGGCCCGAGGCGGCGATGGTGTCGTAGCCCACGGTGTTCCCGTCGGCGCGCGCTCGGCGGTTGAACGTGCCCTCGACGATGCGCTCACCGCGCGGGTGCGCGAGCACGGCGTCGAAGTCGGCGATGACGTCGTCGAACCCGTGCTTCGTGGCGTCGACGGCCTTGCGGAGCTCGCGGACCTCGTACGCGTCCTTGACCAGTCGCAGCTCGGACAGGTCGCGGGAGAGCAGGTCGTCGGTGGCCGGCGACCCCTCGGTCTCGTCCGTGCCACCGATCGCCGCGCCGATGCGGGCGTCGAGGGAACGGGTCAGGTCGTCATCGGCTTCGCGCACGAGCAGCGCCGACGCGTCGATTGCATCGGCGACGGCCGTGAACGCGCCGAGGTCGGCCGTGGCCAGCCCGAGGTCGGCGGCGACGGCGTCGAGCGAGGGGCGCGGACCGACCCAGAACTCCCCGATCTCGGGGTTGGCGTAGAACTCTTCCGAGTCGCGGCCGGCGGTGGCGCGGAAGTACAGCGTGGCGTCGTGCCCGGAGCCGTTCGGCGTCATCACGAGCACGGAGCCGACGACGGTGTCGGTGCCCCAGCCGGTCAGGTGCGCGAAGGTGGAGTGCGGGCGGAACGGGTAGTCGCAGTCGTTCGAGCGGACCTTGGCCTGCCCGGCCGGCACCACGATCGTGCGGCCCGGGTGCAGCTCGGAGATGCGCGCGCGACGCTCGGCGGCGAACGCGGCCTGCTCGCGGGGTTCGGGCTGCTCCTCACCACGGTCGGCCCACTGCGACCCGATGAAGTCCTTGAAGGTCGAGGACCCGGGGGTCGTGGATCGGTTGCTCGTCGCGCGGGGAGTCGTGTCGGCCATGCGTCCATCATCGCACCGCCCGGGGACACCCGGCCTGTGCGGCTGCTCACCTGTGGATAGCATTGTCCACGTGCCAGACCCGTTCATCGACCTGCACGCGCACTCCAGTGTCTCCGACGGCACCGAGCGTCCCGCGGAGCTCGTCCGAGCGGCCGCGGCCGCCGGACTCGACGCCGTCGCGCTGACCGACCACGACACGACCGCGGGATGGGCGGATGCCGCGGCCGCGGCACACGAGCTGCCCCTGACCCTGCTGCCGGGCCTCGAGCTGAGCACCCGGATCGGCTACCGCAGCGTGCACGTGCTCGGCTACCTGGTGGACCCCGAGCACCCCGGACTGGTCGAGGAGACGACCCGGATCCGTGACGGCCGGCTCTCCCGCGCGCACCGCATGGTCGACCGCATCGCCGAGGACCACCCGATCACCTGGGCGGACGTCCTGGCCCAGTCCAGCCCCGGTGCCACGATCGGCCGTCCGCACATCGCCGACGCCCTGGTCGCCCGCGGGCTCGAGTCCGACCGGTCCGCGGCGTTCCGCGGCATCCTGCACCCGGCATCCGGCTACTACGAACCCCACGAGGCACCATCGCCCCTGCGCGGCGTCGAACTCATCCGGCAGGCGGGCGGCGTGCCCGTCATCGCGCACCCCGCGGCGTCCTCGCGCGGGATCGTCATCGACGAGCCGATGCTCCGCGACCTGGTCGACGCCGGGCTCGGCGGGCTCGAGGTCGACCACCGCGAGAACCTGGCACACGGCAAGCGCACCCTGCTCGACTGGGCGACGCGCTACGGCCTGTTCGTCACCGGTTCGAGCGACTACCACGGCACCGGCAAGCCGAACCGGCTGGGGGAGCACCGCACCGCACGCGTCTCGTTCGACGCGATCGTGTCCGAGGCCACCGGCAGCGCCCCGGTCGTCGGCCCCGGTTCGCGTCTGGCCTGACGGCCGACCGAACGACTGGCCACTGCGTCTTCGGCCTGGCCGACAGTCCACGCGTCGGCGTCCACGTGAACTGTCGCTGCGCGCGATGCCAGTCCGCGGGTGGAGACGACGAAGGGCCCGTCGCGTCAGCGACGGGCCCTTCGGTCTGGAGGCGCTACTCGCCGTCCGACGTACCCTGCGGTGCCGAGGCGGTCGCCGAGGCATCGCCGGTGCCGGCTCCGCGACGGCGGCGACGACGGCGACGCTTCGCGGCGCCGTCGGTGGTGGAACCACCTTCGACGGCCGAGCCGTCCTCGGTGCCCGCCGCGGCGGTGGGGGCGACCGACTCGGTGGCCGGAGCCTGCGGGGCGGACTGCTCCGAGCCTCCTGACCGGGTGCGGCTGCGCGACCGCGAACGCGACGCGTCACGCGAACCCGACGCCGGGCGGTCGCTGCTGCGCTTCTCGACGGGAGCGCCCGCCGAGGCGGCGTGCGACGACGAGCCGGGCAGGCGGCCCTTGGTGCCCTTGGGGATGTCGAGTTCCTCGAACAGGTGGGGCGACGACGAGTAGGTCTCGACGGGCTCGGGGATGCCGAACTCGAGGGCCTTGTCGATCAGCGTCCACTTGTGCAGGTCGTCCCAGTCGACGAACGTGACCGCGATGCCGGTCTTGCCGGCGCGGCCCGTGCGGCCGGCACGGTGCAGGTACGTGTCCGGGTCGTCCGGGATCGTGTGGTTGATCACGTGCGTGACGTCGTCCACGTCGATGCCGCGGGCAGCGACGTCGGTGGCGATGAGCACGTCACGCTTACCGGCCTTGAACGCCGCCATCGCGCGCTCGCGCTGCTCCTGGTTGAGGTCGCCGTGCACCGCTGCGGCGTTGAACCCGCGGTCCTTCAGCTCCTCGACGAGCTTCGCCGCGGCACGCTTGGTGCGGGTGAAAATCACGGTCTTGCCGCGACCCTCGGCCTGGAGGATGCGGGCGATGACCTCGTCCTTGTCCAGGGAGTGCGCGCGGTAGATGAGGTGCTTGATGTTGGCCTGCATGAGGCCCTCGTCCGGGTCGGTCGCCCGGATGTGCACCGGACGGCTCATGAACCGGCGGGCGAGGGCGACGATCGGCGCGGGCATCGTCGCCGAGAACAGCATCGTGTGCCGCACCTCGGGGACGGCCTGGAAGATGCGCTCGATGTCCGACAGGAACCCGAGGTCGAGCATGCGGTCAGCTTCGTCGAGCACGACCTCTTGCACGTGGGAGAGGTCGAGCAGACGCTGCCGCTGCAGGTCGATGAGCCGCCCGGGCGTGCCGACGACGATCTGGGCACCGGCCTTGAGCTGCTCCACCTGGCCCTCGTAGGCCTTGCCGCCGTAGATCGAGACGACCGTGGTCGGGCGGTTCGAGGCCGCGAGCTCGAGGTCCTCGGTGACCTGGACCGCGAGTTCACGGGTCGGGACGACGACGAGCGCCTTCACGCCGTGCGCCGGGTCGGCACCGAGTCGCTGGATCAGCGGCAGGCCGAAGCCGAGCGTCTTGCCGGTACCCGTCTTGGCCTGGCCGATGATGTCCTGGCCGGTCAGGCCGAGCGGGATGGTCTGTTCCTGGATCGGGAAGGGCTCGATGATGCCCTTGCCGGCCAGTGCATCGACGATGTCCTGGTCGATGTTGAGGTCTGAGAAAGTCAAAGAATCACCTTAGTTCTGGTGGAAGTCCCGGCCAGTCTACCGACGGGCGCGTGGTCCGGGGCGCTCCGGGGTGCGTCGGGGCGTCCCGGCGGGCGACCGGCGGGTGCCACGGGAGTCGCCCTCTATGCTGGTCGGGTGGTCTCGTGGTGGAACCGGAAGCGCGCGGCGCAGCTCGCTGCAGCATGGCTCGCGTCGCGGAACCCGCGCGGAGCCGCGCAGGTCAAGCGGCTCGCGCTCGACGACGTCACCCCGGAGCTCGACGTCTACCTGGGGCAGGCCGCGTACCTGCAGCTCTCCGTCTACGAGACGATGGGACGAGCCGGTGCTTCGGCACCGACGCTCTCCGGCCGTCTGGTCACCGGGGTCCTCGCGACCACGGCGCTCGAGCGGCACCGCACGATCGTGGCCGAGATCGAACGCAGCGGCGGAGACCCGGCGGCGCTGATGGCCCCGCACCGCGAGGCGATCGACCTGTTCCTCGAACGGACGAGCGGTGCCGACTGGTACGAGTCGATGCTGACCGGCTACGTGACGGCCGGCATCCTGAACGACCTGTTCGGCAACCTGCTCCGCTCCCTGCCGACGGACGTGCGGCAGCGGCTGCGTTCGGTGTTCGACGCGCGCGAGGAAGCAGCGGTCGTCGAAGAACTGACGGCCCACATCGAGAACGACCCGCGGATCGGTTCACGCCTGGCGATGTGGGGACGGCGCCTGGTGGGCGACACCCTGCTGGTCGCCCGGTCGGCGCTGGCGTCGCACGCCCGCGAGGACCAGGAGCGGCTCGAGCCGGTCTGGACCGAACTCATCGCCGCGCACACCCGACGGATGGACGCGCTCGGTCTGACGGCCTGAGCGGTCAGGCTGCTCGAGCGTCAGGATTGCTCGAGGGTCAGGCGCCGCGCGTCTTGAGCTGCTCGTAGTACTCGGCGTCGTGCTTTTCGCGCTGCGTGCCGAGGAGCCACTCGACGGTGATGGCGACCACGCCGGACCCCACGAGGGCCACGACCCAGATCCAGGTGCCGTCGTACCGCCACCCGGTCCAGGTCAGCGCTTCCCAGAGGACGGCTGCAGCGATGCCGCCGACCGCGGGGCCGACGAGCACGCCACGGTTCGACCGCCACGGCACGATCACGTGCGCGACCGCGCCGATGATGACGCCGCCGAGGACGGCGAAGAGCAGTTCCACGTCGTCAGGCGACGAAGCCGATGCGCCGTGCCTCTTCCGCGCCGACCTCGACGTACGCCAGGGCCGAGACGGGCACGATGAAGCGACGGCCCTTGTCGTCCTGCAGCGACAGGTGCGTCGACTGCGCGGTGAGCGCCTCGGACACGGCCTTCTCGACCTCGTCCGCGGTCTGGGCGGTCTCGAAGGCGATCTCGCGGGGGCTGTTGATGATGCCGATCTTGATGTCCACGAGCACAGCGTATCCGAGCGGTCCCGTGCGGTAACGGGCGTTCGCCGCGGGCGCACTCGACGGCGTGACGACCGGTGCACCGCGCGTCCGCAGCGGTGCTGTCGGCGGTCCTGGGTACCGTACGAGCGTGCCGCAGACCACGCTGATGCCCGCTCCCGAGGACACCGGGTTCGCGCGCGCTCTGGTCGACGACCCCTCGCAGGCCGCGGTACTCGCGCTGCCGGACGGCCGTCACGCTGCGGTGATCGGTGCACCGGGCAGCGGCAAGACGACCACGCTCGCACGGCTCGTCGCCGACCGGCTGGCCCGACCCGACGCGATCACCCCCGACGGCCACGCGACGGTCCTCGCCCTGACCTCGGCGCGGACGGCCGCGACCGCCCTGCGTGACCGGCTCGCACGGGCGGTCGACCGGGTCGTGCCGGGTGCTCTCGCACGCACCGTGAACTCACTGGCGTTCCAGATCGTCACCCACGCGGCGTCGGTGCAGGGGCAGGAACCCCCGACGCTGCTGACCGGCGGGGAGCAGGACCGGATCATCGCCGACCTGCTCGCCGGGCACGAACTCGACGGAGCCGGACCGGCCTGGCCCGACCCGATCACCGCCGTCGTCCGTGAGCGAGCGGGGTTCCGCACCGCCCTGCGCGACGTCATGATGCGTGCGGTGGCCGCCGGCGTCGAGCCCGACGACATGCGGGAACTCGGCGACGAGCTCGGACGGCCCGAGTGGCGGGCCGTCGGCGACTTCGTGGACGACTACCGGGCATCGGTCACCGCGTTCCGGCCGACCGGGCTCGACTCCGGTGAACTCGTGGCGTACGCCACCGCCGCTGTGCTGCGGCACGAGCTCCCCGCCGGCATCGCCTCCCTTCGCCTGGTCGTGGTCGACGACACGCAGGAGCTGGTGGAGGGCGAGATCGCCCTGCTCGGGGCGCTCGCGCGCTCCGGCGTGCAGGTCGTGGCCTTCGGCGACCCGGACATCGCCGCCTCGGCGTTCCGCGGCGCCGAACCGGACGTGCTCGGTCGACTGGCCGTGCGACTCGGGGTGGACCGCGTCGACGAGCTGTTCCTCGGCGCGGTGCACCGGCACCCCGCCCCTATCCGCGCCCTGGTCACCGGCGTCACGGGTCGCATCGGCACCGCGGCGGCCGGTCGGCAGCGCAGCGCGTCGGCGGGCGACCAGGATGCGCGGTCCGACGCCGTCGTGCACCTCGAGGCCGCCAGCCGGTCCGCACTCGTCGTGGCGATCGCCCGTCGACTGCGCGAACACCGCCTGCTCGACGGTGTGCCGTGGCACCGGATGGCCGTGGTCACCCGCAGCGGTGCTGCCATCCCCGAACTCGTCCGGGCGCTCTCCGTGGCCGAGGTCCCGGCGACCGCCGGTGCCGCGCCCGTCCGTCCGCGCGACGACTCCGCGGCGCGGGCGCTGCTCGACGCGGCCGCGGTGGCGCTCGACGTCCTGCCGCTCGACGCCGCCCTGGCCACCGCGTTCGCCACCGGGCCCCTCGGCGGCCTCGACACCCTGGCGATGCGCCGGCTCCGGCTCGCACTGCGGCGCGAGGAACTCGCGGGTGACGGTAGCCGCACCGCCGACGAACTGCTGGTCGATGCCCTGGGCGCACCGGAGCGCCTGGCGACGGTGGACGCCGGGTTCGCACGACGGGCGACCCGGCTGGCCCGGAGCCTGGTGCAGGCGCGTGCTGACGCCCAGGCGGGATCGAGCATCGAGGAGATCCTCTGGGGCCTCTGGGAACGCAGCGGTCTCGCGAAGTCGTGGGGCGCCCAGTCCGCCGCCGGTGGGGTCGGCGCCGGGGAAGCCGACCGGCACCTGGACGCCGTCGTCGGCCTGTTCACCGCGGCCAAGCGCTTCGTCGAGCGCACGCCGGACGCCCCCGCGCGGGTCTTCGTCGACGACCTGCTCGGCGCAGACCTGCCTGAGGACTCGATCGGCCCCGACCGGACCGCCGGCCGGGTGCGGGTGCTGACGCCCTCGGCGACGATCGGACTCGAGTGCGACGTGGTCGTGGTGCTCGGTCTGCAGGACGGCGTCTGGCCGAACACCCGGGTGCGCGGCAGTCTGCTCGACCCGGACGGCCTGGTCCGCGCTGCTGCGGGGGTCGAGCGTTCGCCCATCGACGACCGTGCCGCCGTGGTCGCCGACGAACTCCGGCTGTTCGCCCGGGCCGTGTCGCGGGCCACCACCCAGGTCGTCATCGGCACGGTCGCGAACGACGACGAGTCGCCCTCACCCTTCGTCCGACTCGTCCCGGTGCTGCCGGACCGGCAGCCGACCGTCCACCCGCTGTCCCTGCGTGGGCTCGCCGGGTCGCTGCGCCGCCGGGTGGTGGGCTCGGGCGACCACGAGGCCGCGTCCGCGCTGGCCCGCCTGGCCGAGGCCGAGGTACCCGGGGCGGCTCCGGACGAGTGGTACGGGCTCGCCGAACCGACCACGGACGACCCCCTGGTCGACCTCGACGCCGAGCCCGCGCCCGAGGTCGAGGGCGGCGAGCCCGTCGCTCCGGCCGTGTCGGTGTCGCCATCGCGCATCGGCACCTTCGAGGAGTGCCCGGTGCACTGGTTCGCGCAGACCTTCGGCGGCGGGGCACCGAGCCCGGCGATGGGCATCGGCACGATCGTGCACGAAGCGATGGAGCACGCCACCGAGATCGACGTCGAGTCGTTGTGGGAGCGGATCGAGGCGCGGTGGGACGAGCTGACGTTCGAGTCGCCCTGGGTCGCCGACCGCGAACGCGCCCGGACCCGGCGCATGATCGAGGGGCTGAGCGACTACCTCCGCACCTTCGCCGGCGCCGGGCGCCGACTGCTCGGCGCCGAGACCTCGTTCGCGCTCGTGACCGGGCCAGCCCGGATCCGGGGGAGCATCGACCGCATCGAGGTCGACCCCGAGGGCCGGGTCAGCGTCGTCGACCTGAAGACCGGCCGTTCGATGCCCAGCGAGAAGAACGACATGCCGGAACACCCGCAGCTCGGCGCCTACCAACTCGCGGTCGAGGACGGCGCGGTCGAGGGTGTGCCGGCGGGGTCCCCGATGACCGACGCCCGGCTGGTGTTCGTCCAGAACCCCCGCGGTGGACAGGCGTTCTCCGAGCGGACGCAGCACGCGTTCGACGCCGAGGCGCGCGAGGCCTACCGCGAGCGGTTGCACGGGGTGGCGCGGGGCATGGCCGGCCGGACGTTCGTGGCGAACGTGGACGACCACTGCGAGAAGGCCCGGACCGGGGTCGAGTGCCGGATCCACGTGGTGGCGGAGGTGACCTGGTGAGCGACACGGCGGACACGACCGACACGGCGGACACGATCGGCACGGCTGACGCGGCCGGCACGGCTGCTGCGGCTGACGCGGCCGGCACGGCTGCCGCTGCTCCGCCCGTCATCCGGCACGGCGCCGACGCCATCGCCGACGCCCTCGGCCGCCCCCGTCCCACCGCCCAGCAGCGCGCCGTCATCGAGTCGCCGCTCGTGCCGGCGCTGGTCGTCGCCGGTGCAGGCAGCGGGAAGACCGAGACGATGGCGTCACGCGTCGTCTGGCTGCTGGCCAACGGACTCGTCCGACCCGACGAGGTCCTCGGACTGACCTTCACCCGCAAGGCCGCCGGTGAACTCTCCGTCCGCATCAACGACCGCATCCGCGCGCTCGAGGACGTCGGGCTGATCGCCCCCGGGGACGCCTTCGAAGCGCCCACCGTCTCGACGTACAACGCCTTCGCCAACGCGGTCTTCCGCGAGAACGCCCTGCTCGTCGGCCGTGACGGCGAGTCCCAGGTGCTGACCGAACCCTCGGCCTGGCAGCTCGCCCGTCGGGTCGTGGTGGCCGCCCGCGACGACCGGCTCGCCGGACTCGACCGCGACGTCGACACCCTGACCGCCGCCGTGGTCGCGCTCGCCGGAGCCACCTCCGAACACCTCGTCGAGCCGGAGGACCTCCGCCGGTTCGCGATCGAGTTCTCCGAGCTGCTCGAACTCCCGGGCAACCGCGGCAAGCCGTACAAGGCGATCACCGACGCGGTCGCCGCGATCGGCGCCCTCGAACCCCTGGCCGACCTGGTCGCCGAGTTCCGGCGTCAGAAGGTGGACCGCGGGTTCGTGGAGTTCTCCGACCAGATCGCCCTCGCGCTCGCCGCGGCCGAGTCGGCCCCACGCGTCGTCGCGGACCTGCGGAGCCGGTACGGGGTGGTGCTCCTCGACGAGTACCAGGACACCTCGGTGGTGCAGACCCGGTTCCTCGCCCGGCTGTTCCGCGGGCACTCGGTGATGGCGGTCGGCGACCCGCACCAGTCGATCTACGGGTTCCGCGGTGCGAGTGCCGCGAACCTCGCCCGGTTCCCGCACGACTTCGGCGGCGACGAACCCGGCGTGGCCGAACCCGTCACCTTCGCGCTGTCGACCAGCTGGCGGAACCCGGTGGACGTGCTCGCGGGGGCGAACGCGATCGTGTCGCCGCTGTCCGCGGCGTCCGAGGTCGACGTCGAACGGCTCTCGCCGCGGCCGGGCGCCGACGCCGGCACCGTGCGGGTGGTGTTCCCCGAGACCCTGCCGGAAGAGGCCGACGAGGTCGCGGCGTGGTTCCAGGACCACCGCCGCCAGGACCCGACGCGCTCGATGGCGCTGCTGCTGCGCGCGCGGAAGGACCTCGCGGCGTTCACGGCGGCGCTCGGTGCCCGCGGGGTGCCGTACCACGTGCTCGGCACCGGCGGACTGCTCCAGCGCCCGGAGATCGTCGACCTGGTGGCGTGCCTGCGGGTGCTGCACGACCCGGCGGCCGGCAACGACCTGATCCGGCTGCTCGCGGGTGCCCGGTGGCGGGTCGGGGCGGCGGACATCGTCGCCCTGCACCAGCTCGCCCGGTGGCTGTTCCAGCGCGACCACACCCAGCAGCGGCTCGACGACGACCTGACCGCGGCGTTCCGGGCCTCCGTGGCCGCCGGGGAGCACGGGTCGATCGTCGACGCGCTCGACTTCGTCGCGACCGCGACCGCGCCCGACGAGCACGGCGCGCTCGAGGGCATCACCGCCGCGGGTCGCAGCCGGATGCGTGCGCTCGGTGGGCAGCTCGCGATGCTCCGGTCACGCGCGGGGAGCGACCTGGTCGACTTCGTGACGCTCGTCGTGCAGGAGATGCGGCTCGACATCGAGGTCGCCGCGCACGAACAGGGGAGCGGCGCCTACCTCGACGCCTTCATCGACGAACTCGCCGGCTTCGTCTCGACGGACGACCGCGCCGACCTCGGTTCGTTCCTCGGGTGGATCGACGCCGCAGCCCGGCGTGACGACATGGGACCGCGTTCCGAGGAGCCCGAGGCCGGCACCGTGCAGATCCTGACGATCCACGGGTCCAAGGGGCTGGAGTGGGACGCCGTCGCGGTGCCCCGGATGGTCGAGGGCGGCCTGCCGGCACGCCCGCAGGAGGGCTCGTCCGGCTGGCTCGGGTTCGGCCGGCTGCCGTACGAGTTCCGCGGGGACGCCGCCGAGCTGCCACGACTCGCATGGCGCGGGCAGGAGACCCAGAAGGACGTCACCACGGCGATCGACGCCTTCAAGGAACAGGTGAAGGCCCGCAACGAGGACGAGGAACGCCGGCTCACCTACGTCGCCCTGACCCGTGCCAAGCACGACCTGCTGGTGTCCGGCTCGTTCTGGGCCGGCGGGGTCCGACCCACGGAGCCGAGCCGCTACCTGCGCGACCTGGCGGACGCCGGCGTCATCGACGGTGCGGCGATCCCGGAGACGACGGTGCACGACGAGAACCCGATGGGGGAGAGCGGCGCGACCCAGACCTGGCCGCACGTGCCGTTCGGGCAGCGTGCGCCGCGCGTCCTGGCCGCCGCGGAGCGGGTGCGGAACGCGAATCCCGGAGCGGCGGGGCGCTTCGCCGCCGACATCGACCTGCTGCTCGCCGAACGGCACGCCACCCGGAACGCGAAGCACGCGGTCGCCGTCCCGCACCGGGTGCCGGCCTCGGGTTTCAAGGACTACCTGACCGAACCCGACTCCGTCGCCGAGCGGCTCCGCCGGCCGATGCCGGAGCGACCGTACCGCGCCACCCGGCTCGGCACGCTCTTCCACCAGTGGGTGGAACAGCGTGCGCGGAGCGGTGGCGCGCTCGAGACGCTCGACGTGTGGGACGGGGAGCTCGACCTCGATGCCGACGACCTCGCCGACGCGTCGCCGGACGCCGTGGTCACCGACGACGACGCCCGTCGACTGGCGGACTTCCAAGCGACGTTCGCCCGCTCCCGGTGGGCCGGGCTGACACCGATCGAGGTCGAGCGGGAGATCCACATCCCGTTCCTCGGGCACAGTGTGGTCTGCAAGCTCGACGCCGTGTACGAGATCGACGGGCGTGCCGAGGTGGTCGACTGGAAGACGGGCAAGGCGCCGTCCGGTGCGGACGACCTGGCCCGCCGCACGCTGCAGCTCGCTCTGTACCGCGTCGCCTACGCCGAGTTCACCGGGCGACCGCTCGACCAGGTCGACGCGGTGTTCTACTTCGTCGCCGACGACCTCGAGGTCCGTCCGACCGAGCTGCTCGACCGCGCTGGACTCGAGCGTGCGTGGTCCGAGGCCATCGGCAGCTGACGTCCCGCGGTCGTGCGGAAGGCGCGCCGCGCCCGTCGCGCACTGCGCCGGTCGCGCGCTGCGCCGGTCGCGCACCACGCCGGTCGCGCACCACGCCCGTGTCGCGCTGGGCCCGTGTCGTGCTCCGCCCTGGAGGCGCGGTGCCGGTCCGTCGGGCCGGCATCGGGCCTCCAGACGGTCGCGTCAGCTGCCTGGTCGGCGGCCGGGACCGGTCACCACACCCCGCAGGATGCACCACGAGTGGTCACAGACCGTCGGGCGGCCGCGCTGCGACCGACGGGTCGTGACCGCTCGGCGGAACTGAGCGGGAAGTCGTGACCGCCGTGCGGCGCTGCGGAACGCGGCGGCGTCAGCCGTGGCGGCGTTCGGTGGAGGACAGCAGCTGCTCCACCTCGCCGATCTCCATCGTCTCGGGTGACACGGACTGCAGCGGTTCCGCGCTCGGGGCGTGCACCGCGTCGACCAGGCGGTGCATCATCGAGACGGCGTCGTCGACGACCTCGGTGCTCTTCGCCTGCACGCCGTGCAGCAGCCAGTGCGCCGTCTCGAGTTCGTGGTGCACGCGTGCACGCTGTGCGAGCTGGCGGTCGCGTCCGCCGCCGTTCGCCTCGTAGGCGCTGAGGACGGTGTCGAAGGCGTCTCGGCGGCCGGCGAGCACCCAGGCGAGGTCCTTCGCCGGGTCGCCGAGCCGCAGTTCGCCCCAGTCGAGGACCCCGGTCACCGCATCGCCGTCGACGAGCAGGGCGCCGGTGCCGAGCGAGCCGTGCACGACGGTCGGTGTGAACTGCCACAACTGCTGGTCGCGAGCGGCACCCTCCCAGCGTTCGACGAGCGCGGCGGGGACGAGCTTGGTCGCCACGGCGCGGTCCATCACCGAGACTGCGGACCGGAGCACCTCGAACGGCGTGAGCGAGGGCAGACCGGCGTCGGAGACGAAGCTCGTCGGCAGCTGGTGGATCGAGGCGACGGCACGGCCGACACTCGTGGCGAGGTCGGGGCGCTCGACGAGCGACGCGAGGGTCGGGTGGGTCCCGGCCAGTCGGGTCGTGACGATGGCGCGCGTCGACCCGATCGGCGCCTGGCCGCGGTACTCGGCGACGCCGAACGGCAGCCGCGTGCGGATGCCGGCGCTCAGCGCACGGATGGCGACGAGGTCGGCTGACTGCCGGGCCTCGGCGCGCTGGTTCCGGGGGCGGCGGATGACGATCTCGGTGCCGTCGGCGTCGCGGAGGAGCGCCGACTCGTAGTCGCCGGCCGCGGCCGAGCCGAGCGTGCGCGTGCCCGTGACGAGGAGACCTGGAACGGCCGTCGTCGCCAACGCGGCTAGAGTGAACTGGGATCCCGCCATGCCCCTCAGGGTAGGCGCGTGAAGCGTGCACGGCTGCACGCCACGCTGTCGGGCGGCCCGCACGCCCACCGCACGTCTCCTGCACGTCCGCACCCGATCCGAGGAGCTCTCCCGCCGTGACCGTCGAGTTCGCCGCCCGGCTCCCGCTCTCCCGCAACGAACTCGACCGCGACGCCGAGTTCCGCACGACCGACGACGTCGAGCGCGTCCTGCGCGAGGACGAGCACACCCGGTACCTGCCGGTGCGGGGTGCTGAGATGCTCCGGAACGCCGACGGCACCCTGCGCTTCGTGGCCGCGACGGAGATCCCGGTCGAGACCGTGACCCTGTACCTCGGCCGTGCGGTGTCGGACGCCGCGGACGCCCCGGCGGGTACCCGCTTCGTCGCCGCCCTGATCGACAGCGTGACGGCCACCGCCATCGAACCCGACGACGACGCCTGGCAGAGCCTCCGGATGTTCGGCACCGAGCTCTCGCCACGCGACCAGGGCCTGGCGGTCGAAGCCGTCGCGATGGCCAACTGGCACGCCGTGCACGGCTTCTCGCCGCGGACCGGCTCACCCACGGCCGTCGTGAGCGGCGGATGGGTCCGCCGCGACCCCGAGGGACACGACCTCTTCCCGCGCACCGACGCGGCGATCATCGTCGGGGTCGTCGACGCCGACGACCGGATCCTGCTCGGTTCCAACGCCGCGTGGGACGCCGACCGGTACTCGCTGCTGGCCGGGTTCGTCGAGCCGGGGGAGTCGCTGGAGGACGCCGTCCGCCGCGAGGTCTGGGAGGAGTCCGGCGTCCGCGTCGAGGAGCCCGAGTACCTGGGCTCGCAGCCGTGGCCGTTCCCCGCGTCGCTGATGGTGGGCTTCCGTGCCCGTGCAGCCGGCGGTGACCCGACGACCGCCCGCCCCGACGGCGTGGAGATCCTGGACGTCCGGTGGTTCTCGCGCGACGAGATCCGTGAGCGCGCCGGCGACACCCTGCTGCTGCCGGGACGCACCTCGATCGCCCGCGCCATCATCGAGGAGTGGTACGGCGGGCCGCTGGGCCTGCCGTGAGCGTCACCGGTCCCCGCGGCGCAACGGGCACAGGGGCAGTCGAGCCCCGGCCACCGTCGCCCGACGAACTGCTCGCCGCGCTCGACGCGGAGCAGCGGACGGTCGCCCGTACCCTGCTCGGTCCGGTCGCGGTGCTGGCCGGTGCCGGGACGGGCAAGACCCGTGCGATCACGCACCGGATCGCCTACGGGGTCGCCACCGGGACCTACGCCCCGAACCACGTCCTCGCGCTGACCTTCACGACCCGTGCCGCCGGCGAACTGCGGTCGCGCCTGCGCGCGCTCGGTGCCGGGACGGTCCAGGCGCGCACCTTCCACGCCGCCGCGATGGCGCAGCTCAGCTACTTCTGGCCGGACACCGTCGGCGGGCACGCCCCCAAGATCGTCGAGTCCAAGGGGCGGATGATCGCCCACGCTGCGGACACGGTCGGCATGCACGTCGACACCCCGGTGCTCCGCGACCTGGCCGCCGAGGTCGAGTGGCGCAAGGTGCAGATGCTCTCGCTCGACGAGTACGAGGCCGCCGCCGCGGACCGGGTGATGCCGCGCGACACCACACCGCGCCGGGTCATCGACCTGATGAAGGCGTACGAGCGGCTGAAGGACGACCGGCGGCAACTCGACTTCGAGGACGTCCTGCTGGCGACCCTCGGCATGGTCGAGTCCGAGCCCCGCGTGGCGTCGTACGTGCGGCAGCAGTACCGGTTCTTCGTGGTCGACGAGTACCAGGACGTCTCGCCGGTGCAGCACGACCTGCTGCGGGCCTGGCTGGGTGGCCGTGACGACCTGTGCGTCGTCGGCGACGCCAGTCAGACCATCTACTCGTTCGCCGGCGCCTCGAGCGACTACCTGCTCGGGTTCGGGTCGGAGTTCCCGCGCGGGTCGGTCCTGCGCCTCGAGCGGAACTACCGCTCCACCCGCGAGGTCGTGTCCGCGGCCAACACGCTGATGCGCGGCCAGCCCGGGGCACTCGACCTGGTGGCCCAGAGCCAGGAACCGGGCCCAGAACCGGTCGTGCTGGCCTGCGTCCACGACGGCGACGAGGCGCAGACCATCGCCCGTCGGATCGCCGAGCTCGTCGGGGCCGGAGCATCTCACGGGGATTGCGCCGTGCTCTTCCGCGTCGGGGCGCAGTCCGCCGCGCTCGAGTCCGCACTCGGCCGGAACGGAATCCCGTACCGCGTGCAGGGAGGCACCCGGTTCTTCAACCGTCCGGAGGTCAAGCTCGCCGTCCACCACATGCGCGGCGAGGCGATCCGGCAGACCGACGACGAGCTGACCCGACGGGTCCGGCTGGTGCTGCAGGTCAGCGGCTGGACGGAGACGCCGCCGGAGGGCACCGGTGCAGTGCGCGAGCAGTGGGAAGCGCTGCAGGCGATCATGGGCCTGGCCGAGGACGCCCCCGCCGGCACGACGATGCAGCAATTCACCCAGGACCTGGTTGACCGTGCGGCGACGCACCACGAGCCCGAGGTCGACGCCGTCACGCTCGCGACGCTGCACTCGTCGAAGGGTCTGGAGTGGCCGCACGTGGTCATCGCCGGCGCCGCCGAGGGTCTCCTGCCGATCTCGCACGCGTCGACCGACACCGAGGTGGACGAGGAACGACGCCTGTTCTACGTCGGGCTGACCCGAGCCCGCCGATCCGTCACGATCACGTGGTCGCAACAGGGCTCCACGCGTGGGGGAGCCCGGGCTCCGAGTCGGTTCCTGGCAGCGCTCGGCACGCGCACCGCGGATGGGGTCGGACCGGCGAACGGCTGACCGACAGGTCGTCGCGCTCGAAGACGAGCTGGTCGGGCTCGGCCCGTTGCGTCCGGAGCGGGAGCCGTTCCAGCAGCATCCGCGTCGTGGCGGCGGCCACCGCCGCCGCCCGCCACGGCGACAGCGGTGACGGATGCCGCCCCCACACCTGGGCAGCGATGGCCGGCCACGCAGGGTCGTCGTCGACGCGTGCGTACTCAGCGCACTGGAGGCACGGCCCGGCTCCCGGCACGACGAACGGACCGAGACGGACACGTCCGTCCCCGACGACGACCGCCAGGTGCGGCACGCCCCGGCGGGTCCACGCGGCGCGGAGCGCCGGGTCGACGACGTGGTCGGCCACCACCACGGCGAGGCGCGGTTCGGGCTCGGGCAGCACGATCGGCCCTCCGGCGGGCGCGTTGGTGCGGCTGACCGTCACGCCCTCGCCGGACAGGAACGTCGCGACGGTGTCGGCGACGGCACCGGCGCCGTGCACCTCGATGCGTTCGAGCGGCTCGGGCAGGACCTCGACCACCGCGGGCGACGCGGCACCGAGCACCCCGGCAGCACGTTCCGGGGAACACCCCGACGCGGCCGCGAGGCCGGACAGCACGTCGTGTCCGGTCTCTCGTCGGAGCCCGTTGAGGAACCGTTCTTCCCCCGTGGTGGGTACCGCGACGACCGCGCGCGGGGGATCGACCCCGAGCTGGACGGTGGCGGGGTCACGCCAGACGAACTCGAGCGTCGGATCGATGCGGATGCCCATGACCCCACGGTGCCGGAGTGCGCGGCACGCGTGGGGTCACCAGGGAGATCTGTGGAGAACTCAGCGGGGCTGGTCGCCCGTGTCGTTCCCGGGCTCGTCGCCCGCTCCACCCTCGGGGTCGTCGGCCACGCGGCCGGACTCGTCCTCGTGCGGGCGCGCACCGGTCGAGTCGTTCAGCAGGTCCTCGAGCGCCTTGTCGAACGCGTCGTCCTCGTCGGTCTGGGACGGGTTCCGCAGCCGTGCGACGAGGGCATCGGGTGCGTCGACGTCGTCCGAGGTCGGCACGAGGTCGAAGTGCGACCAGAGGGCGTCGCGCTGCTCGGCACCGAGCTCGTCGGTCACCCGCTGCCACATCGCCGCGGCCTCACGCAGACGACGCGGCCGCAGCTCGAGGCCGACGAGTGTGGCGAAGGCCGACTCGGCGGGGCCACCGGCGGCACGGCGACGGCGCACCATCTCGGCGATCGCCCCGGCCTTGGGGAGACGGACGGTGGCAGCAGCGGTGACCGTGTCCACCCAGCCCTCGACCAGCGCGAGCATCGTCTCGAGCCGGGCGAGTGCGGCGTCCTGCTCGGCGGTGCGCGGCGGGATGAGGGCACCCGACGCGAGTGCGTCGCGCAGCTGCTCCTGGTTGGTCGGGTCGATGTCGGCCGCGAGTTCCTCGACGCGGTCGAAGGGGATGTGGATGCCCCGTGCGTAGTCCGTGATCGACGAGATGATGTGCAGCCGGAGCCACCGTGCCGACCGGAAGAGCCGGGCGTGGGCGAGTTCGCGGACCGCGAGGTAGATGCGGACCTCGTCCTCGGAGACGTCGAGGCCCTCGGCGAACTCGGCGACGTTCTGGGGCAGGAGCGCTGCGACCTGCTCGTCGAGGAGCGGCACGCCGACGTCACCGCCGGACACGACCTCCTTCGACAGCTGCCCGACGACCTGGCCGAGCTGGATCGCGAACAGCGCACCGCCGATGCCGCGCATCGCCTTCGAGACGTCGCCGAGCATCGCCTTGAGCTGCTCGGGAGCACGCTGGTCGATCGCCTCGGTCAGGGCATCGGCGATGCTGAAGGCCACCGGCTCGGCGATCTGCGTCCACACCGGGACGGTCGCCCGGGCCCACTGCTCACGTGTGTAGAGACTCGGGGTCGCGGTCAGTTCGGCGACCGTCGTGACCTCGTCGAGCCACAGTGCGGCGACCTGGAACGCCTGGTCGGCCGCCTGCGAGGTGGCCGGGTCGACGGGGTGGCCGCCGTCGCGAGCGATCGCGGTGGCGCGTTCGGCGGTGGCCGAGAAGTCGATGCCGTCACCGCCGGACTGGGCGGCGCGCTGGAGCTGGCTCATCAGGTTCGCCACGGAGGCCGGGTCGTTCGGCAGACCGGCGGCACCGGCGAGCTGCGACGGGTCGATCTGCCCCTCGCCCGAGAGCAGCTTGCGCAGCATCTCCTGGAAGTCGTCGTCCGGCCCCGGCTGTGGTTCATCAGGCATGCCGACTACGCTAATCGCTGCTCACGGGGCCGCACCTGGGATGCCCCCGTGGGAACGCCCGAAGCGCTGCGCCCAGGGCGAACAGCCCCGTCGCGAGACGTGGGCGACCACCCTGCCGCCAGGCGCGGGTGCCCACCTCGGAAGGACCCCGCGTGACCCTCTTCGCCCCCGCGCCCCGTCGTCGCTCGCGTGCCCGGACCATCGGGTGGGCGTTCCTGATCGGCGCGGTCGTACTGGGCCTGTTGGCGAGCCTGCTGCCCAGCCCGTACCTCATCGAGGTCCCCGGGCCGGTCTACAACACCATCGGCACGCAGAAGCAGGGGACGGGCAAGGACGCGAAGGACGTCAAGCTCATCCAGGTGTCCGGCCACGAGACGTACCCGACGGCCGGTGCCCTCGACATGCTCACGGTCGGCATCCAGGGCGACGCCACGAACCGTCCGTCCTGGACCAGCGTGATCCGCGCGATCTTCACCAGGTCACAGGCGGTCATCCCGGTCGAGGCGATCTACCCGAGCGGCACCACGACCGAGCAGGTGAACGAGCGGGACTCCGCCGACATGCAGGCGTCGCAGCAGTCGGCCGTCGCGGCGGCGCTCATCCAGCAGGGCAACGACCTGCCCACGGAGCTCGAGGTCGGCACGGTGCAGGAAGGCTCGGCGGCCGACGGCGTGATCGAGGAGGGCGACGTCATCACGGCGTTCGACGGCGAGTCGCTCACGACCAACGCCGATGCCTCGAGCCTCCGGGAGCTCGTCGCGAAGCACGGCACCTCGCGCCCCGCGACCGTCACCGTCGAACGGGACGGCGCGACCAAGGACATCCGTGTGACACCGCGCAGCGAGCAGGGCACGGCGCTGCTCGGGGTCGGCGTCACCGAGCGCTACGAGTTCCCCTTCAAGGTGTCGATCCGACTGCAGGACGTCGGCGGTCCGTCGGCCGGCATGATGTTCGCGCTCGGGATCATCGACGAGATCACGCCGGGCGAGCTCAACGGCGGCAAGCACGTCGCCGGCACCGGCACGATCACGGCAGACGGCGAGGTCGGCCCCATCGGCGGGATCCGGCAGAAGCTCTACGGGGCCGCGGACGCGGGTGCCACGGTGTTCCTCGCCCCCGCGGACAACTGCGACGAGGTCGTCGGGCACGTGCCGGACGGACTCGACGTCTACAGCGTCTCCACGCTCGACCAGGCCGTCACCGACCTGCAGACGATCGCCGACGGCACGAGTACCGCGAAGCTCGCCCGCTGCGGTTCCTGACCCGGTCCTGAGCCCCCGTACAGCTTCACGTCCGGTCCGGTCCCATAGGATCAGTGTCACTGACGGCCCGCCGCGAGCCGGGCCCGCCGGTCCGACACGTCTGGAGCACATCAAGTGACGACAACCTCGTCCACCTCGGGGCGGCGTTCGCCGCGGGTCCCGATCGTGGTCACGATCATCGTGCTGGCCGCACTGGTGATCGCCTTCTTCATCTTCGCCAGCCTGTACACCGACTACGCGTGGTTCGCGCAGCTCGGGTTCCAGCAGGTCCTCACGACCCGGTGGATCGCCGGGACCCTGATGTTCCTGGCGGGCTTCCTCGGCATGGCGGTCCCGGTCTTCGTGAGCATCGCGCTCGCGTTCCGGTTCCGGCCGGTCTACGCGAAGCTCAACTCGCAGCTCGACCGCTACCAGCAGGTCATCGAGCCCCTGCGGCGCGCCGTGATGATCGGCATCCCCGTGGTCCTCGGCATCTTCGCCGGGCTCTCGACGGCGGGGCGCTGGAGCATGGTCCTCGAGTACTTCAACCGCACGCCGTTCGGCAAGACCGACCCGCAGTTCGGACTGGACATCGGGTTCTACGTGTTCGAGCTGCCGTTCTGGCGCTCGATCGTGGCGTACTCGTCGGCCGTCGTCCTCATCGCCGGTCTCGCCGCACTCGCGGCGAGCTACCTCTACGGCGCGCTCCGCTTCGGTGGTCGTGAGGTCCGGATCTCCCGCGCCGCGCGCATCCAGCTCGCGGTCACGGCGGCGCTCTACATCGCGCTGCAGGCCGTCAGCCTCTGGCTCGACCAGTACGCGGCCCTGACGAAGTCGAACTCGCTCATCACCGGTGCCCAGTACACCGACGTCAACGCGGTGATCCCGGGCCGCGAGATCATGGCCGGCATCGCGGCGATCGTCGCGTTGCTCTTCATCGTCACGGCGGTCATCGGCCGCTGGCGCATCTCGATCGTCGGCACGGGCCTGCTGCTCGTCGCCGCGATCGTCGTCGGCGGCATCTACCCGTGGGTCGTCCAGCGACTGCAGGTGAAGCCCTCGGAGCGCACCTTCGAGTCCGCCTACATCGAGCGGAACATCAAGGCCACGCGTGACGCCTACGGCGTCGCCGGCGTCGAGGAGCAGAACTACGACGCCACGACCGAGACGAGCTCGGGTGCGCTCGCGAAGGACGCGCAGACCACGGCCAACATCCGTCTCATCGACCCGAAGATCGTCTCCGACACGTTCAGCCAGCTGCAGCAGTACCGGCAGTACTACCAGTTCCCGAAGGAGCTGGACGTCGACCGCTACGACGTCAAGGGCGAGACCGAGGACACCGTGATCGCGGTCCGCGACATCGACCTCGCCGGGCTCAGCTCGGCCGCGAACACGCAGTACAACCGGGCGTTCGTCTACACCCACGGCTACGGCGTCACCGCGGCCTACGGCAACCAGCGCGCGAGCGACGGCAAGCCGGTGTTCCTCGAGTCCGGAATCCCGTCGAACGGTGCCCTGGGCGACTTCCAGCAGCGCGTGTACTTCGGTGAGACCTCGCCGCCCTACTCGATCGTGGGTGCACCGAAGGGCACGAAGGACGTCGAGCTCGACTACCCGTCCGGCTCCGACGACGACAACGGTGGCAACGCGACCACCACGTACGCCGGCGACGGCGGTCCGAGCCTCGGCAACTTCTTCAACCGGCTCGTCTACGCCGCGAAGTTCCAGTCGGAGCAGATCCTGCTCTCGAACGCGGTGAACAAGGACTCGCAGATCCTCTACGACCGCGACCCGATCACCCGCGTGCAGAAGGCCGCGCCGTACCTGACCGTCGACAGCGACGCGTACCCGGCGATCGTCGACCACCGCATCCAGTGGGTGGTGGACGGCTACACCACGAGCGACGCGTACCCGTACTCGCAGAGCCAGAGCCTGTCGGACAGCATCGCCGGCGCCGAGTCCTCGACGTACCGTACCGACCAGGTGAACTACATCCGGAACTCGGTGAAGGCCACGGTCGACGCGTACACGGGCAAGGTGACGCTGTACACGTGGGACACGAAGGACCCGGTCCTGAAGACGTGGCAGAAGATCTTCCCGACGTCGATGAAGCCGGTTTCGAGCATGAGCGCCGAGCTCCTCGACCACGTGCGGTACCCCACCGACCTGTTCAAGGTGCAGCGCTCGATCCTCGGCACGTACCACGTGACCAACGCCAACTCGTTCTACTCGGGTGACGACGCGTGGAACACCCCGCAGGAACCGACGAGCACGGCGACGTCGGACAGCGACGCCGACACCGCGGCGACGTCGACGAACGCGCTCGGTGCGCAGACGACGACGACGGCCAACAGGGCGAACCTGCAGGACCCGTACTACCTGACGATGAAGGTGCCGGGCCAGGGGACCGCGTACTCGCTGTACACGACCTACATCCCGCAGCAGTCGGCCGGGGCGAACAACCGCAACGTGCTGACCGGCTACCTTGCGGTGAACTCCGACGCGGGTGGTGCCGGCAAGGGCGAGAAGGCGTCGGGCTACGGCAAACTCACGCTGTTGACGATGCCGAAGACCGACAACATCCCGGGCCCCGGACAGGTGCAGAGCCTCTTCAACGGTGACTCGACCGTGTCGCAGGAGCTGAACATCCTGAAGCGGGGCAACTCGACCGTGAAGCAGGGCAACCTGCTCACGCTCCCGGTCGGCGGCGGGTTCCTCTACGTGCAGCCCGTCTACGTCCAGTCGACCTCGAGTGGTTCGTACCCGCTGCTGCAGAAGGTCCTCGTGGCCTTCGGGGACAAGATCGCGTTCGAGGACACCCTCGACGAGGCCCTGAACTCGCTGTTCGGCGGCGACTCCGGTGCGGCCGCCGGCGATTCCGGCGCGAGCGGCGACGGCAGCGGCGAGAGCGACAGCGGTTCCGGTTCCGGTTCCGGTTCCGACAGCGGGTCTGGCTCGGACACGGGTTCCGACTCCGACACGGGCTCCGGCTCGACCGGCTCGACGGGTTCCGGCTCGGCCGACAACGACGCCCTGCAGGCGGCCCTGGCCGACGCCAAGGCAGCTCTGCAGGACCGCCAGGAGGCCTACGCCGACAACGACCTGGTCGCTGCGGCGGAAGCCGACCAGCGCCTCCAGGACGCGATCGAGGCCGCCACGGCAGCCGAGAACGGCAACTGACACACCGTGGCGGGGCACTCGATTTGTGTCCCGCCACGGCCCCGTGTAGGATTCTAAACGTGCCGCGGGGTGGAGCAGTTCGGTAGCTCGCTGGGCTCATAACCCAGAGGTCGTAGGTTCAAATCCTGCCCCCGCAACCAAGCGTCACATGAAGGCCCCGGTCCATCAGGACCGGGGCCTTCTTCGTGCCCCCGGCCGCAGGACGACCGGTCGCAGGACGTCCGGTCGCAGGACGTCCGGCCGCAGGACGACCGGCCGCAGGACGACCGAACGCAGGCCCGCCCGCCACGGACCCCCGGGTACGCTCACCGCATGGCCACCCTCACGATCGCGGCGGCGCAGTTCGCCCCCGTGGACGACCCCGTCGCCAACCTCGACACCGTGCGCACCGCCGCCGTCGACGCGGCGGCCCGGGGCGCGGACCTCCTCGTCACGCCGGAGTACACCTCGTACTTCACCGCCGACATCGACGATCGGTTCGTCGCCGCGGCGCAGCCCCTGGACGGTCCGTTCGTCTCGGGCCTCCGCGACGTCGCCCGCGTGTCCGGCATCGCCCTGGTCGTCGGGGTCGCCGAGTCGGCGGACACGCCGGAGCGCTTCCGGAACACCCTGGTCGCAGTGCTCCCGTCGGGCGACGTGGCGGCGACGTACCGGAAGGTCCACCTCTACGACGCCTTCGGCTCGCGGGAGTCGGACCGCATCGAGTCCGGCGACCCGGAGCAGCTGCCGGTCTTCGAGCTCGGCGGAGTCCGCATCGGGCTCGAGACCTGCTACGACCTGCGCTTCCCCGAGGTCACCCGGCGCCTCGCCGCTCCTGAGACCGGCGCGGCCGACGTCGTCGTCCTCCCCGCGGAGTGGGTGCGCGGGCCCGGCAAGGAGCACCACTGGCGCACGCTCCTCACCGCCCGCGCGATCGAGAACACCGTCTGGGTCGTCGGGGTCGGCCAGACGCCGCCCGTCGGGATCGGCGGCTCGGTCGTCCTCGACCCGTCCGGCGTCGCGGTCGCCTCGGCGGGTGCCTCGCCGGGCACGCTCACAGCCACGATCGACACCACCGTCACGGACGCCGTCCGTCGGCTGAACCCGTCGTTGTCGTTGCGGCGGTACGACGTCGCACTGCGCACCCCGCCTGGAGGCCCGGGGCAGCGCTGACGCGTCCGTCGCGTCCCCGATGCGGTCGCGTCTCAGGCGCGGGGACGCGCTCCGAGGGTCGCCAGGCGCGCGGCGGCGTCCTCCAGGACACTCCGGCGCTTGCAGAACGCGAAGCGCACCAGGGACCGGTAGCCGGCGACACGGTCCGGTCGGACGAACGCCGAGACGGGCACGCCGGCGACTCCGGCCAGCGCCGGGAGTTCGAGGCAGAACGCGCGGGCGTCGTCGTACCCGAGCGGCGCGGCGTCGGCGAGCACGAAGTACCCGCCGTCGGGTCGCATCACGTCGAAGCCCGCTGCCGTCAGCCCGTTCGCGAGCAGCTCGTGCTTCGCGCGCAGGTCGGCGGCGATGCCGGTGAACACCGCGTCGGGCAGGCGGAGTCCCACGGCGACGGCCGGTTGGAAGGGCGCGCCGTTCACGAACGTCAGGTACTGCTTGACCGTCGTGATCGCGTCGACGAGCGCCGGGGGAGCGGTGAGCCAGCCGACCTTCCACCCGGTGGTGTTGAAGGTCTTGCCGGCGCTCGACACCGACACCGTCCGCTCCGCGGCACCCGGCAGGGTCGCGATGGGCGTGTGCGGGACGTCGAACGTCAGGTGCTCGTAGACCTCGTCCGTGATGATCACCGCGTCGCGCTCGGTGGCCAGGTCGACGATCGCCTGCAGGACCTCGGTGGGCAGGACCCGGCCCGTCGGGTTGTGCGGGGTGTTCACGAGCACGGCGCGGGTTCGGTCGGTGAAGGCGGCACGGAGCGTTCGCTCGTCGGGCAGGAAGTCGGGCGCGGTGAGCTGGACCGTGACGTGCACGCCGCCGGCCAGCCGGATGAGCGCCCCGTAGGCGTCGTAGAACGGCTCGAAGGTGATCACCTCGTCGCCGGGTTCGACCAGCGCGAGGATCGTCGCGGCCAACCCCTCGGTGGCGCCGGCGGTGACGAGGACCTCGCGGTCGGGGTCGACGTCGAGCCCGTACCACCGTTGCTGGTGCTCGGCGACCGCCGCCCGCAGGTCGGGGGTGCCGCGGCCTGGCGGGTACTGGTTCACGCCGTCGCGGATCGCCTGCACGGCGGCCTCGAGCACCTCGGCCGGCCCGTCCTCGTCGGGGAACCCCTGCCCCAGGTTGACCGCGCCGGTGCTGGCGGCGAGGGCGCTCATCTCGGCGAACACCGTCGGTGCGGGGACCCCGTCGGCTCCGAGCAGCATCGCTCCGTCGGCGGCTCGCAGCCACGGTCCTGCCTGGCGCATGTGGTTCCCTCCCGTGCGGGCGACGACGTGTCGCGCTGAACGGACCCCAACCTAGCTGTCCGTCCCGCGGCGGACCGGGTCGCCGTGTGCAGCGCACGCATAAGATCGCCAGGGGTGGCTCGCAGCCTCGCCAGAAGGACCGCTCAGGTGCTTGCGACAGACTGCACGAGCTTGAAAGGAGCACGTCCAGCATGACCGACACCACGCCCGACGGGCAGGGCGACGACCGCCGTCCGGACGATGCGGCTCCGCCTGCCGCCAGTGAGGACGCCGCAGCAGCGGCCACGAGAGGGAACACGTCGATGCCGAACGACTCCGACCAGCCGGACGAGACCCCTCGCCCGAACCAGAACGACGAGACGACCCCGGACCACACGGATGTGATCCCGTCGTCGACGGACCACCCGACCGACCGCTACACCGCGCCGTACCCCGCCGTCTCCGGCGAGTCCTCGGGCGTGCAGCAGGGCGGCTACGGCCAGCAGACGTCGCCGTACGGCCAGCAGTCCCAGCAGAGTCAGAACCCGTACGGCCAGCAGTCCCAGCAGAGTCAGAACCCGTACGGCCAGCAGTCGCAGTACGGCCAACAGTCCCAGCCGAGCCAGAACCCGTACGGCCAGCAGTCGCAGTACGGCCAGCAGGCGCCGCAGGCCCAGAACCCGTACGGCCAGCAGTCCCAGAACCCGTACGGCCAGCAGTCCCAGTACGGCCAGCCGGGCGCCGAACGCCCCCGCTACGGCGAGTACGCCCAGCCGACGTCCTCGTCCGCTCCGAGCTCGTCCTCCGAGTACGCGAACGCATCCGCGCAGGCCCCGCAGTCCGCCACGAGCGCCTTCGGCGACGTCGACGGCGCGAACCAGCGCAACGGGCACTACTTCAGCGACGACGCCTCGGGTGCCGCGGCGACCACGACGACCAAGGAGCGCTCGGGCCGCAACAGGCTGCTCCTGCCGATCATCGCCGGTCTCGTCGTGGCCGGGCTCGTGGGTGGCGGTGCTGGATGGCTCGCATCGTCGGCGGCGAACGACGGTGGCAGCGTGGTGTCCTCAGGTTCGTCGCAGGGCGGCAACCTGACCGTCAACGACTACGACTCCGCCACCGTCGTCACCGCGGTCGCGGCACAGGCGACCCCGTCCGTCGTCACCATCAACGTGTCGGCGAGCAACGAGGCCGGCACCGGTTCCGGTGTCGTGATGAGCAAGGACGGCTACATCGTCACGAACACCCACGTGGTCACCCTCGACGGCGACAGCTCGAACGGCCGGATCACGGTGACGACCTCGAACGGCAAGATCTACGCGGGCAAGCTCATCGGCACCGACCCGACGGTCGACCTCGCGGTCATCAAGATCGATGCGACCGACCTCAAGCCGATGGAGTTCGCGGACTCGTCCAAGCTCAACGTCGGGGACACCGCGGTCGCGATCGGTGCGCCGCTGGGCCTGTCGAACACCGTCACCGACGGCATCGTCTCGACCCTGAACCGCAGCATCCAGGTCACCTCGAGCGCCCCCAGCGAGGGTGGCGACTCGAACGAGGGCGGCAACGGCGGCTCGGGTCCCTTCGACTTCTGGGGCAACGGGGACAACGGCAGCAGCTCGTCCGCGAACACCACCGTGTCGCTCCCGGTCATCCAGACCGACGCATCGATCAACCCCGGCAACTCCGGCGGTGCGCTGCTCGACTCCGACGGCAAGCTCATCGGCATCAACGTGGCGATCGCGTCCGCCGGCAGCTCCTCGTCGTCCGAGTCGGCCGCCGGCAGCATCGGCGTCGGCTTCTCGATCCCGTCGAACCTGGTGAAGCGGGTCGCGAACGAGATCAAGGAGAAGGGGTCGGCCACGCACGGGCTGCTCGGCGCGACCGTCGGCGATGCCTCCGAGGACGCCAACGCCACCCAGATGGGCGCGCTCATCAAGTCGGTCTCGTCCGGCGGAGCCGCGGCGAAGGCCGGTCTGCAGAAGGGTGACGTCGTCACGAAGATCGGTTCGGCGACGGTCTCCGACGCCACCGACCTCACCGCGCAGGTGCGCTACTTCGCGGGCGGCGCGTCCACGACGATCAGCTACCTGCGCGACGGCCAGACCCGTCAGGCCGACGTGAAGCTCGGAACGTACGACAGCAAGGGCTGACGCCACCACAGGACGGACAGGAGGCCCGGGGCACGACGTGCGCCGGGCCTCCAGTCCGTCCCGGGGGCGCGTCCCGCGCCGTCGCAGGTGGGCGGTTCGGCCTCTTGATAGGCTCATGGTCGCTCTGCGGGGCGGCACCGCCCCGGTGCGTCCCGTGCCGCCAGCCAGCACCCCGAGGTACGCATGCAGTCAGACGGACAGCCCCTGCCGGGCGTCTCGTACGTGATGCCCGTGCTGAACGAGGTCACCGAGGTCCGGGCCGCCGTCGGCAGTCTGCTCGACCAGGACTACACGGGCCCGTTCGAGGTCATCCTCGCGCTCGGGCCGTCGATCGACGGCACGAACGAACTCGTCGCCGAGATGAGCGCTGCCGACCCCCGGATCCGCGCGATCGACAACCCCGTCGGCTCGACGCCCGCCGGGCTGAACGTCGCGATCCGTGCGTCCGTGCACCCCGTCGTCATCCGCGTCGACGCGCACTCGGTCCTGCCCACCGACTACACGCGCATCGCGGTGCGCACGCTCCTGGAATCCGGGGCGGACAACGTCGGCGGCATCATGCGCGCCGAGGGCCGGACCCCCTTCGAGCGTGCCGTTGCCCTGGCCTACGGCAGCCGTGTCGGCCTCGGCGGCACGCCGCACCACGTGGGCGGCACCGCCGGCCCGGCCGAGACCGCCTACCTCGGCGTGTTCCGACGCGAGCGGCTGTTCGACGTCGGACTCTTCGACGAGGGCATCAAGCGCGGCCAGGACTGGGAACTCAACCGGCGGCTGCGCCAGACCGGTGGGACCGTCTGGTTCACGCCGGAACTCGTCGTCACCTACCGCCCGCGACCGAGCCTGAAGCGCCTGGTGCGGCAGTTCGTCGCCACGGGGCTCTGGCGCGGTGAGCTCGCGCGTCGGTTCCCGGCGAACAACGGCCTGCGCTACTTCGTGCCGCCGGCGATGGTCGCGGCGATGGCGCTGGGCATCGTCGCCGGACTCGTCGGCATCGTCGGCGCCGCGCTCGGCACCCCGCTCGCCTGGGCGCTGCTCGGGTTCGTGGTGCCCGTCGTCTACCTGCTCTTCGTCGTCCTGGGGTCGATCGCGGTGGCGCGCCGCTCCGGGCTGCCGACGCTCCTCTGGCTGCTCGTCGTGCTGCCCTGCATCCACGTGGGCTGGGGGCTCGGGTTCATCATCGGGTTCCTGACCCGCACGTCCGAGCTGACCACCCACACGGGACGGTGACCGAATGACCGACCACCCCACGACCGGCCGCGGATCCGCACGGCCGACCTCGATCGCCGAACTCCGGGCCGTCGCCCAGCCGGACGAGGTCCGTGCGCGCGCCAACGCCGAGCACTGGACGGCCTCGCTGTACCTGCGCGACGTCTCGCCGTACCTGACGTGGGTGCTCCTGAAGACCCGCGTCAGCGCGAACCAGGTCACCGGCCTGATGATCCTGGTCGGCTGGAGCGTCGCCGCCGCCCTGCTCATCCCCGGCATCTGGGGCGCCGCGCTGGCGCTGGTCCTCGGCCAGCTGCAGATGCTCGTCGACTGCTCCGACGGCGAGGTCGCCCGGTGGCGCGGCACCAAGTCGCCCGCCGGGGTGTTCCTGGACAAGGTGGGGCACTACACGACCGAGGGGCTGATCCCGGTCGCGCTCGGCGTCCGCGCAGCCACCTGGCCGATCCACGGCGCCGACTGGATGTGGACCACGATCGGGTGCGCGCTCGGCCTGGTCATCGTGCTGAACAAGGCCCTGAACGACATGGTGCACGTGGCCCGCGCGAACGCCGGGCTCGACAAGCTGGTCGACCGGCGGGATGCCTCCACCGCCCCGTCCGGTCGGAAGCTCGCCTCGCTCCGCCGCGTGGCACGGTTCCTGCCGTTCCACCGCCTGTACCACTCGGTCGAGCTGAGCATGCTCGCGTTCGTCTTCGCCCTGCTCGCCCTGGTGATCGGCGACCCGCTCGCCAGCCGGATCCTGGTCGGTGCGCTGTTGCCGCTCGCCGTGCTCGCGACGATCGGGCACTTCCTGGCGATCATCGCCTCGAAGCGAGTCAAGGCGTGACCGACGACACGACCGTGCCCGGAACCCTGCGCCGTCACGCGGTGGTGCACCACGGACGACCACGCGTCGCCGTGGTGAGCCTGTCGCAGGGCACCCGGCCGGACGACCTGCGCCGCGGTCTGGACAGCGTGCTCGCCCAGCAGGACGTCGAGCTCGACGTCGCCTGCGTCGGCAACGGCTGGGAACCCACGGGCCTGCCGGACGGCGTGCGAGCCCTGGCCCTGCCCGAGAACATCGGGATCCCGGCCGGTCGGAACGCCGGGGCCGAGGTCGTCGACGGCGACTACGTGTTCTTCCTCGACGATGATGCGTCGGTGCCGTCGCCGACGTTCCTGCGCGACGCGATCGCGATGTTCGAGCACGATCCGTCGCTCGGCCTCGTGCAGCCCCGGGTCGTCGACCCCACGGGTGCCGCGAACCCCCGCCGATGGGTGCCGCGGATCCGGAAGGGCGAGCCGGACCACTCGTCGCCGGTCTTCTCGGTCTGGGAAGGCGCCGTCGTGCTGCCGATGGACGTCTACCGGGCCGTCGGCGGCTGGGGGGCCGAGTACTTCTACGCCCACGAGGGCATCGAGCTCGCCTGGCGCGTGTGGGACGCCGGCCGTCGGACCTGGTACGCCGGCGACCTCGTCGCGCACCACCCCGCGATCGACCCGGCGCGGCACACCGAGTACTACCGGTTGAACGCCCGGAACCGGGTGTGGCTGGCTCGGCGCAACCTGCCCCCGGTGCTGCGCCCGGTGTACGTGGGGTCGTGGGCCGCGATCCAGATCGCGCGTTGGTGGCGTCACCCCCGCCGACTGGCCACCTGGTTCGGTGGGATCCGTGAAGGATGGACGACCGACTGCGGTCCGGTCCGCCCGATGGGCTGGCTCACAGTCGCACGGATGACCATCGCAGGGCGGCCGCCGGTCGTCTGACCCGCACGCCTCGTCCCACCAGAGCAGACCCGGAGAAGGACCATGTCGATCATCAGCGACCTGCGAACCGCGCTGCGGCTCGTCGACCGACTCCTGACGTCCCGCCGGAGCCGACGGCAGCTCGCACAGCGACTGCCGTCCGCGCCGAAGCCGGCGCCCGGTTCGGTCGAGATCGCCGTGTACTTCGCCGACGGTCCGGTCAACATGTACCAGGTGCGCCAGTGGTACGCGCCGCTGGCCGAACTCGCGAAGACGCACCCGGTGGCGATCATCTCGCGGAGCCCGGGCACCATGCTGACCCTGCTCGACGAGTCGCCCGTGCCCGCGGTCTACGCCCGGCAGGTGGTCGACCTCGAACACTTCGTCGACACACAGGCGCCGAAGGTGGTGCTGTACGTCAACCAGAACGCCCGCAACTTCCAGATGATGCGGTACGGGCGGATGTGGCACGTCTTCGTCAACCACGGCGAGAGCGACAAGATGTACATGACGACGAACCAGTTCAAGGCGTACGACTACGCCCTGATCGCGGGGGACGCCGCACGTGACCGTCTGGCCGAGGCGCTGTGGGACTACGACCTGGACGTCCGGACCATCGCGATCGGACGCCCGCAGGCCGACCACTTCGCCGGAGCGGCCCCGTACCCCGACGACGACCGGACCGTCGTGCTCTACGCCCCGACGTGGGAGGGCGACCGCGGTGCCGCGGCGTACGGGTCGATCGCGTCGCACGGCACGGTCATCGCCGAGCAGGTGCTCGCATCGCCCCGCCACCGTCTGGTGTACCGCCCCCACCCGCGCAGCGGTGTGCTCGACCCCGCCTACCGCGCGGCGCACGAGCGGATCGTCGCGGCGATCAGCACGGCCAACGCCGCCGACCCGGCTGCGCACCACCTGTACGACGACGGCGGTGACCTCGGCTGGCAGCTGGCGGACGCGGACGTGGCGATCACCGACATCAGCGCGATGATCTACGACCGGCTGGCGGTGGGCAAGCCGCTCATCGTCACGCGGCCGGTGTCGCCCGAGGCCGACGTCGACGAGCGGGGCTACCTGAGCGCCGCGAACTGGCTGACCGCGGCCGACGCCCCGTCGGTGCTCGCCCGTGTCGACGCGGCCGCGAGCGACGCCGAGGAGCTCGCGCGCCTGCAGCACTGGGTCGCCCGGTACTTCGGCGACACGACGCCGGGCGCCGCCACGGAACGGTTCCACGCAGCCGTGGAGTGGCTGCTGGAGCGGTGGCGGACCGTCGCCGCCGAACGCGACGGGCGCTGACGGGCGCTCGTCACCCCGGGTGCTCCGTGCCGGAGGCCGGTGCGGCGTCACGGCTGCATCCCCGGCCCGACGAGTGACATCCGCCAGAGGTACTCGGACCGGTCGGGTCGACGCCACCGGACGATGACGACCCCCGTGTCCTCGGGGTCGGCGCCGAAGACCGCCAGGGACAACGATCGACCCGGGTCGAGGCGGCGCACCGCGAGCGGCGGGCAGTAGCCGTTGCCCAGGTGGGTGAGGGAGAGCCCGTCGACCGGCTCGGGGCCGGTGTTGACGAGGTCGTACCGACGCGGTGCGTGCGATCGGTCGACGGCGAACGGGACGGCGTACGCGGTTGGTGGGTGGTGCATGGGGGGAACGCTAGGGGGAGGGTCCGACGGCGGGACCCCGGGGGCGCCCACGAGGGCCGGGGCTGTGGAGGGAGCCAGTGGCACCCGTGTTGGTGCAGGGGGAGTACCTCGGCCGGTCAGGAGCCGTAGTCGGCCGCGTACCGGGCCAGCGCGGCCTCGATGGTGCCGTCGAGCTGCAGACGACCCTTGTCGAGGTAGAGCCCCCGGTCGCAGAAGCGGCGGAGGTCCTTGTCGCTGTGGGAGACGAAGAACAGCGTCCGGCCGCCGGCCAGGAGCTGCTCGATCCGCTTGTAGCACTTCTCGCGGAAGGCCTTGTCGCCCACCGCCAGCACCTCGTCGACCAGGATGACCGGCTCGTCGAGCCGCGAGATCACGGCGAACGCGATGCGGACCTTCATGCCGCTCGACAGGTGCTTGTAAGGGGTGTCCACGAAGTCGGCGATCTCGGCGAAGTCGATGATCTCGTCGAAGGCGTCGCGGATCTCGGCCCGCGACATGCCGTGCAGGCCCGCCGTCAGGTACACGTTGTCGCGCACGGTGAGGTCACCGACGAAACCACCCGTGATCTCGATGAGCGGGGCGACTCCGGCACCCACGTCGACGCGGCCCTCGTCGGGCAGCATGACCTGGGCCACGAGCTTCAGCAGGGTCGACTTGCCCTGGCCGTTCCGCCCCACGACGCCGATCGCCTCGCCCGGGCGGACGTCGAACGACACGTTGCGGAGCGCCCAGAACTCATCGGCACGCTTGCGACGCCCGCGTCCGGCGAACAGGTCCTTGAAGTTCCGGCTCGCGCGACGGTTGCGCTTGAAGCAGATGCCGGCGTCGCGCACCGAGATGACCGGGGAGACGGTCTCGGTGCGTCGGGTCTGGTCGGTCGCGGTCATCACAGCTCCTTCAGCACACGGTGCTCGCTGCGGCGGAACACCGCGAAGCCGATCACCAGGACGATGCCGGTCACGACCACCGAGGCGCCGATCTCGAGCCAATCGAGCTGGCCGGGGAAGAACGCCGCACGGTACATGCCGAAGATGCCGGTGAGCGGGTTGATCGCGGCGATGTCCCGCAGGGCGGGCGGCAGCGCGTGCGTGCCGTAGATGATCGGGGACGCGTAGAACAGGAACCGAAGCACGAGCTTGGTGGCGCGCTCGAGGTCACGGAAGAAGACCACGAGCGGGGCGACGATGAGCCCCAGGCCGTAGACCAGCGCGCACTGCAGCACGATCGCCAGCGGGAAGAACACGACCTGCCAGTGCAGGTGCGCACCCGTCGCGATGGCGAAGGCGGCCAGGACCGGCAGGCTCAGCAGGAACTCGATGCCCTTCGACGCGTCGATCCGCGCCACCCAGATCGTGCGGGGGATGGTGGTCGAGCGGATGAGCTTCGATTCCTTGATGAACGCCCGGGTGGAGTCCGAGACGCCACCGGTGAACCACATCCACGGCAGCAGCGCGGACAGCAGGAACACGATGTACGGATCTTCACCGACCGAGCCGCGGTGGAAGACCTGCGTGAAGACGAACCAGTAGATCCCCGACATCACGAGCGGGTCGAGGATCGACCACAGGTAGCCGAGCGCCGACGTCGAGTAGCGGACGCGGAGGTCGCGGACGGTCAGCAGCCAGAGGGCCTGACGATAGCGCCGACCGGCGCTCCGGGCCTTCGCGGGTGCGGGAGCCACGGGCGCGGTCGGCGCACTCGCTGTGGTCACGGTTTCCCTTCCGGCGGAACCGCCGAGGGATCCTGACGGTGGTTCAGGCGAACAGGTTGTTCGCGCGCTCGAGGTCCTCGGCGAAGTCGATCTCGACCGCGTACAGGTCGGAGATGTCGATCGGCGTCCAGCGTAGTCCGTCCTCGGCGATGGCAGCCTCGATGCCGCCCTCGAAGTACTCCTGGTCGTCGACGCGACCGAGCTGCCGGATGAGGGCCTGCTTGTCGGCGGCGGAGACGTAGTTGATCCCGACGGCTTCGCCGAGACCCCCGACGACCTGCTTGGAGAGCTTGTGGATGAAGCCCTCGGCGTCGACGGTGTACTTGACCTCTTCGTCGGAGACCTTGTCGGTGTTGACGCTGACGAAGGAACGGCCCTCGTCGATCATGTCGGCAGCACGGACGAGCGCCATCGGGTCGAAGACCACGTCGCCGTTCATCCAGAGCACACCGCTCTTGCCGGTGGCCTTGAGGGCGCGCAGCAGGCTCTTCGAGGTGTTGGTGGAGTCGTACGACTCGTTGTAGACGAAGTTCGCGTCGGGGAACGCCTCGACGATGTGCTCCGACTTGTAGCCGACGACGATCGTCACACGGGCGCTCGAACCGAACGCGGCGCGGATGTTGTCGAACTGCTGCTGCATGATGGTGCGGCCGTCACTGAGCTCCGTGAGCGGCTTCGGCAGGCTGCGGCCGAGACGGCTGCCCATCCCCGCTGCGAGGATCACGATCTGCGTGGTCATGCTGGTCCCTTCTGGTGTCCGCCCGCGCACCCTGGGGTACGGGCGGGCCTCGTCGAGTCTGCGCTTCCAACGTCCGAGTTGCCCGAGAACCGTTCGTGTCGACGGGGTCGTCGCTGCGAAGAGGCCGCCGGGATCGCCTGCTGGAGCAGGTTTCCAAGTGGTGAACACTCCTTCGTGCCCTGGTGAATGATACGGAAACACCCCCTCGCGGGGTACGGGTCTGCGCGCTTCGTACTCAATTCGTGACCCTGGCCGCGACGGTTCCCGATGGTCGGAGAGCGTTGGTACGGTGGGTCGATGCCAGCGCGAGCAGAGAACGAGGACGTGTACGCCACGGCCGACGCTGCCTGGATGACCGAGGCGGGGGACGCCGACGACGCGGACACCGCCGCGGCTGCTGAGGACGACGCAGCCGACGACGACACGGGGGACACCGATGCGGACGACGCCGCCACTGATGACGCCATGACCGACGCCACGACGGACGCCCGCACGGACGCGACGGACACCCGTACGGATGCGACGACGGATGCCCGCTCCGACGCGACGACGGACGACCGCACCGACGACGCGACGACGGCCGCAGCGCCGCGCCCCGCGAAGGCGCGCAACGGCAAGGGACGCACCAAGCGCCCGACGAAGGCCGCCCCGCGGACCGGCGCCGAGCCTCCCGTCCCGACCGACGCGGACGACGCGACGGACGACGCCGGCCGGGCGACCGCCGCCGCCCCGCCCGCGACCAAGAAGCGTGCGCCCCGCTCCGCCGCACCGAAGCAGCCGCAGACGCTCCAGCCCGTCGTGCTCGCAGCGAGTGGCCTGGTCAAGCGGTACGGGCAGACCCTGGCCGTCGACGAGGTCGACCTCGAGATCCGGCAGGGCTCGATCTTCGGCGTGGTCGGCCCGAACGGCGCCGGCAAGACGACGACCCTGTCGATGATCACCGGACTGCTGCGCCCCGACGCCGGCTCGGTGACCGTGCTCGACCACGACGTCTGGGCCGACCCGACGGCGGCGAAGCGCAGTCTCGGCGTCCTGCCGGACCGGCTCCGTCTGTTCGACCGGCTGACCGGTGCGCAGCTCCTCTACTACTCGGCCACGCTCCGCGGCCTCGACGGTGCCACCGCACGGAAGCGCAGCGCCGACCTCGCCGAGGCCTTCGGGTTGGGCGAGGCGCTCGGCCGCCAGGTCGCCGACTACTCCGTCGGCATGGCGAAGAAGATCGCCCTGGCCGCGACCCTGATCCACTCGCCGCGCGTGCTCGTGCTCGACGAGCCGTTCGAGTCGGTCGACCCGGTGAGCGCGGCGACGATCACGGACATCCTGCGCCGGTACACCCGGGGCGGCGGCACGGTCGTGCTGTCGAGCCACTCGATGGAGCTCGTGCAGCGCACCTGCGACTCGGTCGCCATCATCGTCGGCGGCAGGGTCCTGGCGTCCGGCACCATGGCCCAGGTCCGCGGGCGCAAGAGCCTCGAGGACAAGTTCGTCGAACTCGCCGGCGGTCGTGTCGTCGCGGAGAGCATGGAATGGTTGCACAGCTTCTCCGGCTGAGGGCGGACCTGCTCGCGGGCGAGGTCCGCGGCACCGCCCGCCGGTCCGTCGCCGTCGTGCTCGCCAGCCTCGTCGGACTCCTCGCCGCCGTGTTCGTCGCGTCGCAGACCATCGCCCTCGGTGACGCCGACCCGGACGTCGCACGCGCGGTCATCGTGCCCGTCGGCACCCTGATCACCTTCGGGTTCACGGTCGTGCCGCTCGTCGTCGGCCGGAGCGACCAGCTCGACCCGCGGCGCTTCGCGGTGTTCGGCATCGAGCGCCGTCGCCTGGCGATCGGGCTCGTCGTCGCCGGACTCGTCGGCATCCCGGTGATCGGCGTCGTCATCGTCGCCGTCGGCCAGGTCGTCGCCTGGGCGCGCAATCCCGGTCTCGGCCTGCTCGCAGTGCTCGGCGGGGTGCTCGGCGTCGCGACCTGCGCGCTCCTGATCCGCGTCTGCTGCACCGTCGGCTCCCGGCTGATCGGGCCGGACCGCTCCCGCGACGCCGGGTGGCTGGTGGCCCTCGTCATCATCGCGCTCTCGATCCCGACGGTGGCGCTGCTGCTGCGGGTCGACTGGCTCGACCCGCAGGGCGCCGAGATGCAGCGCGTCGCGGACGTCGCCGGCTGGACCCCGTGGGGTGCCGCGTGGGCCGTGCCCGCCGAGGTCGCGAGCGGCCACGTCGGCACCGGTGTCGTGAAGCTCCTCGTCGCGGTCGCCGTCGTCGCGCTCCTCGCCTGGGCGTGGTGGGCACTCGTCAGCCTTGCGCTCGAGACCGTCGACGACCGCGCCCGCACCCGCCGCTACCAGGGCCTGGGCTGGTTCGACCGGTTCGGTTCGGCCCCGGTGTCGGCCGTCGCCGCCCGGGCGCTCACCTACTGGGTCCGCGACCCGCGGTACCGCACGTCGTACCTGATCATCCTGCTCGTGCCGATCGTCGTCATCCCGCTCGGTGTCGCCGGGGTGCCGTGGCAGTGGACCGCCCTCGTGCCGCTGCCGCTGATGGCCCTGATCGCCGGGTTCCTGCCGCACAACGACGTCTCGTACGACAACACCGCCGTGTGGCTGCACGTCGCCTCCGGTGCACCCGGGTGGAGTGACCGGCTCGGTCGGGTCGTGCCCGTGCTGGTCGCGGGGGCGCCCGCGATCGTCGCCGGGGCCGCGCTGTCCGCGTGGCTGTTCGGTGACCGGGCTGCCTTCCCGCTGCTCATCGGCGTCAGTGCGAGTGCGCTGCTGTCCGGGCTCGGGTTGTCGAGCGTCGTGTCCGTGCTCATGCCCTACCCGACGGTGCGCCCGGGCGACCACCCCTTCCAGCAGCCGCAGGCCGCCGGCGTGACCGCCACGGTCGCGCAGGCGACCATGGTGATCGGCATCGTGCTCTGCACGGTCCCCGCTGTCTGCCTCGCGGTGCTCACCGCCGTGCAGGGACCGGAGCCCTGGTCGGTGCTGACGCTCCTGGTGGGCGTCGGGATCGGTGCCGTCGTGCTCGTCATCGGTGTGTCCGCGGGTGGACGCCTGTTCGACCGCCGTGGCCCGGACCTGCTCGCCGCGGCCCAGCGCAACTAGGGGCGCACCGCACCGCACCGCACCGCAGCGAGCGGCGAAGCGCAACTGACGGCACAGCGCAACGAACGAGCGGCGCACCCGAGGGCGGACCGTCGTACCCTGGACCCATGAGCATGACGGAACCAGGCGGCGGCCTCGACGTGATGGACCGGGAGCTCGAGAAGCTCCTCGAAGACGAAGCGATCGAACCCGGTGACCACGAGCGGTTCTCGCACTACGTGAAGAAGGACAAGATCCTGCAGTCGGCCCTGTCCGGCAAGCCGGTCAAGGCCCTGTGCGGCAAGAAGTGGATCCCGGGTCGCGACCCGGAGAAGTTCCCGGTCTGCCCGGACTGCAAGGCCATCTACGAGAAGATGAAGGCCGAGTAGACGCGACCAGCAGACGGACAGGAGGCCCGTGGCGACGCCGCCACGGGCCTCCCGTCCGTCGTCTGCGTCAGCTGGCCGGACGTCGTGAGCAGAAGAGGTCGGGTCGCCCTCGGACACCCGACCATCGCTGCTCACGAAGCGGCGACGCGACGCGACGCACGTGCGCGCGTGCCCTAGATCACCAGGGTGGGGATGGCGGGGTCGCCGCGGCCGATGCGCGACGCGTCGGCCGGCAGCTCCGCCTTCGCGCGCTTGTGGTGCGCGCGTGCGGCCTCGACGCCCTGCGTGCCGAGGAACGCCGGGTCGACCTCGCCGCCGGTGACGACGGGGACCAGCAGCGGCCGCTCGTCCGGGCCGACCTGCGCACCCGTGAGCACGATCTCGGCGGTCGCGACGCCGTTGCGGAGTCGTCGGCCCGCCTCCTTCCGGCCGCCGATCGACGCCTTGTCGGCCGACTTCTTGGCGACGGGGACCCATTCGCCGCCGTCGGCGTCCCGGTGCGCGACGAGCTTGAACACCATGCCGGCGGCGGGGTGCCCCGAGCCGGAGACGACCGAGGTGCCGACGCCGTACGAGTCGACCGGGGCAGCTCGGAGCGCGGCGATCGTGTACTCGTCGAGGTCGTTCGTCACCGTGATCTTCGTGCCCGTCGCGCCGAGGCGGTCGAGCTGGGCGCGCACCGCGGCGACGACGGACGGCAGGTCGCCGCTGTCGATCCGGACGCCGCCGAGCTTGCCGTCGGTGAGCCGGACGGCCGTCTCGACCGCGGCCTCGATGTCGTAGGTGTCGACGAGCAGGGTCGTGCCGCTGCCGAGCGCGTCGAGCTGCGACCGGAACGCCTGCTCCTCGGAGTCGTGCAGCAGCGTAAAGGCGTGCGCGGCGGTGCCCATCGTGGGGATGCCCCAGGTGCGGCCGGCCTCGAGGTTGCTCGTCGCACCGAAGCCGGCGACGTACGCGGCACGGGCAGCGGCGACCGCGTTCCACTCACCGGTGCGGCGGGAGCCCATCTCGGCGAGCGGGCGGCCGTCGGCGGCGGACACCATGCGGGCGGCGGCCGAGGCGATCGCGGAGTCCGCGTTGAAGATGCTCAGGGCGAGGGTCTCGAGCACGACGGCCTCGGCGAAGGTGCCCTCGATCTGCAGGATGGGCGAGTTCGGGAAGTAGACCTCGCCCTCCCGGTAGGCGCGGACGTCGCCGCTGAACCGGTAGTCGGCGAGCCACGAGGCGGTGCCGGCGTCGATGACGCCGCGGTCGCGCAGGAACCCGATCTCCTCGTCGCCGAAGCGGAACTCGCCGAGGGCGGTGAGGAAGCGACCGAGTCCGGCCGCGACACCGTAGCGGCGGCCGTCCGGCAGCCGCCGAGCGAACACCTCGAAGACGCATCGGCGGTCGGCGGTGCCGTCCTTCAGGGCGGCGTCCACCATGGTGAGCTCGTACTGGTCGGTGAGGAGCGCGCTGGTCACGTCTCCGACACTAGTGACGTGACCCTCGGGAGGCCCGGATCACCTCGGGCGCCCGGCAAGCGTGGCGCGCGTGGTCGCGTCCGGGCTCGTCGGCGAGCGTCGGTACGCTGGTGCCGTGACGGATGCACCGATCGGAGTCTTCGACAGCGGGGTCGGCGGCCTCACCGTGGCCCGCGCCATCATCGACCAGCTCCCGCGCGAGAGCATCCGGTACGTCGGCGACACCGTGCACTCGCCCTACGGCCCGAAGCCCATCGCCGACGTCCGCCGCTACGCGCTCGAGGTCATGGACGACCTGGTCGAGCAGGGCGTGAAGGCCCTGGTGATCGGGTGCAACACCGCCTCGTCCGCCGTGCTCCGCGACGCCCGCGAACGGTACGAGCAGGCGTACGGCATCCCCGTGGTCGAGGTCATCCAGCCCGCGGCCCGCGCCGCCGTCAAGCAGACCCGCACGGGCCGCATCGGGGTCATCGGCACCGTCGGCACCATCGCGTCGCGCGCCTACGAGGACGCCTTCGCGGTCGCCGCCGACGTCACGCTGACCACCGCCGCGTGCCCCCGGTTCGTCGAGTTCGTCGAGGCGGGGGACACCTCGTCGCCGTCGCTGCGCGCGATCGCGGCCGGGTACCTCGACCCGATCCGTGCCGCCGACGTCGACACCCTCGTGCTCGGCTGCACCCACTACCCGCTCATGTCCGCCGCGATCCAGTTCGTCATGGGTCCGGAGGTCACGCTCGTCTCCAGCGCCGAGGAGACCGCGAACGACGTCTACCGCCGGCTCGTGGAGCACGGGCTCGAGCGCACCGCGACCACCGCCCCGACGTACTCGTTCGAGGCGACGGGCGACGACAAGAACGGCTTCATCCGGCTCGCCCGGCGCTTCCTCGGCCCCGAGGTCTCGAGCGTCGGCCACCTCCAGACGGGGGCCATCACGCTGCCCCGCACCGAAAGGACCCCATGACCGACAACCTCCGCGTCGACGGCCGCACCGCCACCGACCACCGTCCCGTCACCATCGAGCGGGGGTGGAGCACGCAGGCCGAGGGCAGCGCGCTCATCTCCTTCGGCAACACCAAGGTGCTCTGCACCGCGTCGTTCACCAACGGCGTGCCCCGCTGGCTCGCCGGCAAGGGCACCGGGTGGGTCACCGCCGAGTACTCGATGCTGCCGCGGTCGACCAACGAGCGCATGCAGCGCGAGTCCATCAAGGGCAAGGTCGGCGGTCGCACGCACGAGATCTCCCGCCTGATCGGGCGTTCGCTCCGCGCGGTCGTCGACACGAAGGCCCTGGGCGAGAACACCCTCGTCATCGACTGCGACGTGCTGCAGGCCGACGGCGGCACCCGCACGGCGTCGATCACGGGTGCGTACGTGGCGATGGCCGACGCGATCGAGTGGGGCCGCGCCAAGGGCTTCATCGCGAAGAAGGCCACGCCGCTCACCGACAGCGTGCAGGCGATCTCGGTCGGCATCGTCAAGGGGGAGCCGATGCTCGACCTGGCCTACACCGAGGACTCCGCCGCGGACACCGACATGAACATCGTCACGACGGGGTCGGGCAAGTTCATCGAGGTGCAGGGCACCGCCGAGCACGCGCCGTTCGACCGTGACGAGCTGAACGTCCTGCTCGACCTCGGCCTGGCCGGCAACCAGTCGCTCGCAGCGATCCAGCGTTCGGTCCTGGGTCTGGCGTGACGTCCCGCGAGGTGGTGCTGGCCACCCACAACCAGGGCAAGGTCGTCGAACTGCGCGAGATCCTCGGGTCGGCGCTGGGCGAGGGTGTCGAACTCGTCGGGTACGACGGCCCCGAGCCGGTCGAGGACGGCGACAGCTACGCGGCGAACGCCCTGATCAAGGCGCGTGCCGCCGTCGCGCACACGGGGCTGCCGGCGCTCGCCGACGACTCCGGGATCGCGGTCGACGCCCTCGGGGGCGCACCGGGCATCCACTCGGCCCGGTACGCCGGCACCCGCTCGGACGCCGACAACATCGCGCTGCTGCTCACGAACCTGCAGGGTGTCGTCGAGCGGACCGCCGCGTTCGTGTGCGCAGCAGCCTTCGTGACGCCCGACGGTCAGGAGCACGTGGTCGAGGCGGTCTGGAACGGCGAGGTGCTGACCGAGCCCGTCGGCGACGGCGGGCACGGCTACGACCCGGTGTTCCGACCGGACGACGCCGACCGCTCGTCGGCGGAACTCACCCGCGACGAGAAGAACGCCCTGTCGCACCGCAGCAAGGCGTTCCGGGGGATCGCGCCGATAGTTCGGGAGCACTTCGGCGTCTGAGCGCCAGCGCTCTTTCCGTTCCGCACAACCGGAGTCGCCCCGGACCACGTGATCACGTGGTTCGGGGCGACTTCGGTCGTGCGCTGGAGCGCGGGAGCGCCGGTACAGCCGGTGCTGCGGCTAGAGCGTCGGGTCGATCGTCGGGGCCGTGGTGGCCTCGGCCTCGTTCGTGTGCTTCGCCTTGCGGGCGTTGCGCAGGTACGTCAGCGCCATCGGCACGACGGTCACGACGACCGCGGCCAGCAGGATGATGTCGATGTACTCGCGGACGATGTGCGCCACGAAGGGGATGTGGCCGATGAAGTACCCGAGGAACGTCACGCCGACGCCCCAGACCACGGCGCCGATCGCGTTGTAGAGCGAGTACTTCTTGTAGTCCATCCGGCCGACGCCCGCGGCGATCGGGGCGAAGGTGCGGACGACCGGCACGAAGCGCGCCAGGATCACGGCGAGGGGGCCGAAGCGGTGGAAGAACGCGTTGGTGCGCTCGACGTTCGCCTTCGAGAAGAGCCCGCTGTCCTTGCGCTCGAAGATCGGTGGCCCGGCCTTCTTGCCGATGTAGTAGCCGAGCTCACCGCCGAGGAACGCGGCGGCGCCGATCATCAGCGCCGCGACCCACACCGGGATGCCGCCGATCTCGCCGCCGCGGTCGAAGGCGAACAGGCCGGTGATGACCAGCAGGCTGTCGCCCGGGAAGATGAAGCCGATGAGCAGACCGGTCTCGGCGAACACGATCGCGCAGACCACGAGCACGGCGATGGCCCCGAAGTGGTCGAGGATGTACTGCGGATCGAGCCACGGGATCAGGGCGAGTGCGACGGAGTGCATGGTTCTTCCGGTCGTGGAGGCGGGGATCACGGGGAGGACTCCCGCGGGACGAGGGTACCGCCCGGAAGTGACCGGGCCATCCCTCGCAGGGCTGACCCGCTCGAGGCGTGCGGATGACCGCAACGGTGCGGCCGGAGGGACTCGGTGCGGAAGGAGGGACTCGAACCCTCACGCCTGGGGCACAGGAACCTAAATCCTGCGTGTCTACCGATTCCACCACTCCCGCGAGCAGCGGCAGTCTACCGAGCGCGGGGTGCGGGGCGGACGTGCGCCGGGCCTCCAGGCCGTGGTGCGGACCGTGCGCGGTCCGCAGGCGCCGCCGTGTGTCAGCGCAGCGGGCGCGGCAGGTACCGGGGGACGTACCGGAGCAGGATGCCCGCGCCGACCAGGCCGAGCACGCCCATCACCCCGCTGGCGACCGCGATGGACGCGACGGCGGTCACGCCGGAGATGAGGAGCGGTGCCGCCGCCGACCCGAAGTCGCCGGTGAACCGCCAGGCCCCCAGGAACGGTGCCGGGGCGTCGCGCGGTGCGAGGTCCGCGCCGAGCGTCATGAGGATGCCGGAACCGACCCCGTTGGCCAGGGACATGCCCATCGCGATCGCGACGAACCAGCCGACCCGGGCGTCCAGGTGGCCGCTCCAGGCGAGCAGGAAGTAGCTGATGCTCAGGCCGAGCATGCAGGGCAGCGCGCTCGCGAGCCGTCCCCACCGGTCCATGATCTGCCCGCTCGTGTAGAAGAGCGCGAAGTCGACGGCTCCGGCGATGCCGATCACGAGCGCCGCGGTCGAGTCGTCGAGGCCGACGCTCACCGCCCAGAGCGGCAGGATCACCTGCCGCCCGGCGCGCATGGCGCCGATCAGGCCTGCTCCGCTGCCGAGCCGCAGCAGGACCGCCCCGTTCGCGCGGATGGTGCGGAAGAGGCCCTGCGCCTCCTGCTGGACGAACTGCGCGCCGGTGTCGGCGGGCGGTTCGGTCGCCTGGTCGCTCGCGTCCGTCGCGTCCGTCGCGTGGTCGGCCGACAGCCGGGAGGCCCGTGGCGGCAACCGCAGGCCGCGTGTGCCCGTCGCCGGGTCGCGCAGCACCAGGAGCACGGTCGCCGCCGCCAGGCAGCACACGACGTGGATCCAGAAGGCGCTGCTGGTGGTCCCGGTCAGGTGGATGACGCCCGCAGCGATGAACGGGCCGACGAAGTAGCCGAAGCGGAAGACGCCGCCCAGGCTCGACAGCGCCCGTGCCCGGATCCGCAGGGGGATCGCGGTGGTCATGTAGGCGTGCCGGGCGAGTGCGAACACCGCGGTGGAGACGCCGACCAGGAACACCCCGAGCGCCAGGACCCAGGCGTTCGCGGCCGTCGTGGCGACGACGAGCCCGACCACCGAGACGAGCGCGGCGCCGATCATCGCGTTCCGCTCACCGATGCGGGCGACGACGATGCCGGACGGCACGTCGCCGATGAGCTCCCCGACCAGGATGAGCGAGGCGACGAAGCCCGCGAACGCCAGGCTGGCGCCGAGGGAGTCGGCCGCGATCGGGATGATCGGGATGATCGCACCCTCGCCGATCGCGAACAGCGCGGCGGGCAGGAACCCGGACAGCAGGACGGACCGGAAGTCGAATGAGTCGTTCCCCGTCGTGGCCATCGCCCGACCAACGGTACGCCAGCGGTACCGCTTCGTCGGCGGGTTACCCTGGAGGCATGCGTGTTCTTGCGGCGATGAGCGGTGGTGTCGACTCGGCGGTGGCCGCAGCCCGGGCGGTCGACGCCGGCCACGACGTGGTGGGCGTGCACCTGGCCCTGAGCCGGATGCCCGGCACCCTGCGCACCGGCAGCCGCGGGTGCTGCACCATCGAGGACTCGATGGACGCCCAGCGCGCCGCGTCGGCCCTCGGGATCCCCTACTACGTGTGGGACTTCTCGGCCCGGTTCAAGGAGGACGTCGTCGACGACTTCGTGGCCGAGTACCAGGCCGGCCGCACCCCGAACCCCTGCATGCGCTGCAACGAGCGGATCAAGTTCGCGGCGCTGCTCGAGAAGGCGCTCGCCCTGGGGTTCGACGCCGTCGCGACCGGGCACTACGCCTCGATCGTCACCGGTCCCGACGGCTCCCGTGAACTGCACCGGTCGGCCGCGTGGGCGAAGGACCAGTCGTACGTGCTCGGGGTCCTGACCGCCGAGCAGCTGCAGCACGCGATGTTCCCGCTCGGAGCCACCCCGTCGAAGGACGAGGTCCGGGCCGAGGCCGCCGAGCGCGGGCTGACGGTCGCCCAGAAGCCGGACTCCTACGACATCTGCTTCATCCCGGACGGCGATACCCGCGGCTGGCTGGCGGACCGCGTCGGCACCGCCCCCGGGGACGTGGTCGAGCGCGACGGCACGGTCGTCGGTTCGCACGAGGGCGCGACCGGCTACACCGTCGGACAGCGCCGCGGCCTGGCCCTCGGACGCCCGGCACCCGACGGCAAGCCCCGGTTCGTGCTCGAGATCCGTCCGAAGGACAACACCGTCGTCGTCGGCCCGAAGGAAGCCCTCGCCGTCACCTCGATGTCCGGCTCGCGGTTCACCTGGGCGGGCACGGCCCCCGCCGACCCCGCGACGCCGTTCGCCTGCGACGTGCAGATCCGCGCGCACGCCGACCCGGTGCCCGCGACCGCCCGGGTGCAGGACGACGTGCTCGTGATCGACGTCGACGAGCCGCTGCACGGGGTCGCTCCCGGGCAGACCGCCGTGGTCTACGTCGGCACGCGGGTGCTCGGCCAGTGCACGATCGATACCACGGTCAGCGCCGTCCCCGTCGACGCCTGACCCCGCCGCTCCCGGGGCACATGCTCGCTGCACGCCGCGTCGGTGGTGCACGGTAGAACTGATGCCATGAGCGAGACCGACGCGACGTTCGAGACCATCGACCCCGACGGGCTCGACGCCGCCCAGGCCGCGCGCGAGGTCGACCGGTTGCGCGCCCGCGTCAACGAGCTGCGCCACGACTACTACGAGGGCAACGCCTCGCCCCTGTCGGACGCCGACTACGACGCCCTGGTGCACCGCCTCGACGCGATCGAACGGCGGTTCCCGGAGCTCCTGACGCCCGACAGCCCGACGCAGACCGTGGGCGGGCAGGCGCAGACCACGCAGTTCGCGCCGGTCGAGCACGCCGAGCGCATGCTCTCGCTCGACAACGTCTTCAGCCCTGACGAGCTCACCGAGTGGGCCCTCAAGGTGCAGCGTGACGCCGGTGCCGAGCGGGTGCGGTTCCTGACCGAGCTGAAGATCGACGGCCTGGCGATCAACCTGCGGTACCAGCACGGTCGGCTCGTCTCGGCCGCCACCCGCGGTGACGGCGTGGTCGGCGAGGACGTCACCGGCAACGTCCGCACGATGGGCACGATCCCGGACCGCCTGTCGGGCACCGGGCACCCGCCCCTGGTCGAGGTCCGGGGCGAGATCTTCTTCCCGGTCGCCGAGTTCGACGAGCTCAACGCGAACCAGCGCGAGGCGGGGGAGCGTGTGTTCGCCAACCCGCGCAACGCCGCCGCCGGGTCCCTCCGCCAGAAGGAAGAGGGCAAGTCCGAGGCGAAGCGTGCCCTGATGGTCGACCGGCTGCGACGTCTGCGGATGCTCGTGCACGGCATCGGCGCGTGGCCCGTGCGTGAACTCGAGCAGGGCACCGACGTCCGCAGCCAGTCCGAGGTGTACGAGCTGCTGCAGACCTGGGGGCTCCCGACGAGCAGCCACTACCGGGTGTTCGACACCATCGACGAGGTCAACGGCTTCGTCCGGACCACGGGGGAGCGCCGCTCGGCCGTCGAGCACCAGATCGACGGTGTCGTCGTGAAGGTCGACGACCTCGCCCTGCACGAGGAACTCGGGTCGACGTCACGGGCGCCGCGATGGGCGATCGCCTACAAGTACCCGCCGGAAGAAGTGCACACGACGCTCACGGACATCGTGGTCAGCGTCGGCCGCACCGGCCGTGCCACCCCGTTCGCGGTGATGGCCCCGGCCGAGGTCGCCGGGTCCGTCGTCCGCCAGGCCACGCTGCACAACCAGCAGGTCGTCAAGGCGAAGGGTGTGCTGATCGGCGACACCGTCGTGCTGCGGAAGGCCGGCGACGTCATCCCCGAGGTGCTCGGCCCGGTGGTCGAGCTCCGGGACGGCTCCGAGCGCGAGTTCGTGATGCCGACGAACTGCCCGGAATGCGGCACCGAGCTCGCCCCCGCGAAGGAAGGCGACATCGACCTGCGCTGCCCGAACGCGAAGAGTTGCCCGGCACAGGTGCGCGGTCGGGTCGAGCACATCGCCTCGCGCGGGTCACTCGACATCGAGGGGCTCGGCGAGGTCGCGGCCGCGGCGCTCACGCAGCCGCTCCGCCCGGAGACCCCGCCGCTCGTCACCGAGGCCGGACTGTTCGACCTGACCATGCAGGACATCGTCCCGATCGAGGTCATCGTCCGCGACGCCGAGACGGGCATGGAGAAGGTCGACGACGACGGCACCCCGAAGCGCGTCACACCGTTCAGCCGGGCGCGCAAGAAGACCGACCCGCCGTTCGACCCCGAGGCGCGGGGCGCCGACTACACCGGTGAGCCGAGCCGCTACCCGTCGAAGAACGCGTTCGAGATGCTCGCGAACATCGACGCCGCGAAGACGAAGCCCCTGTGGCGGATCCTGGTCGGCCTGAGCATCCGCCACGTCGGACCCGTCGCCGCCCGAGCCCTGGCGAACCACTTCGGCTCCCTCGACGCGATCCGTTCGGCCTCGCGCGAGGACCTCGCGGCCGTCGACGGGGTGGGCGGCATCATCGCCGACGCCCTGCTCGCCTGGTTCGACGTCGACTGGCACCGCGAGATCATCGACCGCTGGACCGCGGCCGGCGTGCAGTTCGCCACCCCGGGCCACCCCGGCCCGGGCAGTGCCGACGTCGAGGGCGGCGTGCTGAGCGGCGTCACCGTCGTCGCGACCGGGTCACTCGAGGGCTACACGCGAGAAGGTGCACAAGAGGCGATCATCACCGCCGGCGGCAAGGCCGCCTCGAGCGTGAGCAAGAAGACCGACTTCGTGGCCGCCGGTCCGGGGGCTGGTTCGAAGCTCACGAAGGCCGAGCAGCTGGGCGTCCGGATCATCGACGCCGAGCAGTTCCACCTGCTCGTGACCGAGGGGCCGGCGGCGCTCGCCGAACCGGAAGCGCCGACGACCGAGGACTGAGCGGGATGCACAGCACGCCCGGTCGCATCCGCTGAGCGCGGCGCGCCGTCGGACGTGCCCAGTTCGGGGGACAAGTTGCATCGCGCATGGATGATCGACGGACATCTCCATAGACTCGACCGAGCATCACCCGTCGTCTGCAGGGGGACGTCGGGACGGCCTTCCCGGGGGAGACCCGATTGCTGCTCATCGCTGCGGCTCTGCTCACCGCCTCGGTGCACTCGCTCGGAGTGATCGAGGCCCCAGGCATGCCCCCGGCGCACCAGGTCACGGTCTCCAGCACCGCCACGACCCGCATCGTCCCGGTCGCGGACCCCGTCGTCGCCACGCTCTCGGCGGCACCGGCGGCACCGGCGGCACCAGCGGCGGCACCGGCGGCACCAGCGGCGGCGTCGGCGTCGACGTCGGGGGTGGGGGTCGACGACCTCGCCGCCGCGCACGGACGAGCCTTCGTCGAGGACCTCGGCGCACTCGGCGCCGCCGACCTGCGAAGCGCAGCCACCGACCGTCGTGTCGTGGCGACGGTGCAGGACGACCCGCCGCCCGCGCACACCGTCGCGCAGTGGTGGTCGCACCTGCCGGCCGACGAGCAGGACCGGCTCCGGGTGCACGCACCCGCCCTGGTGGGGAACCTCGAGGGCGTGCCGTACGCCGTCCGTGACCAGGCCAACCGCGCGACGCTGACGTCCGGCCTCGCCGACGCCGACCTCGGTGCTGCCCGGGCCGCGATGCTCGGGCAGGTCCGGGACTCCCTGGTGCAGGAGCCGGGCGACCCGCGGCGCTTCCTGGTGGCGCTCGACATCCGGGGTTCCGGGCGTGCGGCGATCAGCATCGGCGACCTCGACACCGCGGCCGACGTCACCGTCGTGGTGCCGGGCATGTTCTTCACGGTCACCGGGCAGATGACCGACTTCACGAACACCGCCAACGACCTGTCCCGCGAGCAGGCCACCCTGGCGCCGCTCGCCGCCACCGGCAACGGGTCGGGTGCCGCCGTCGTCGCGTGGATGGGGTACCGGACGCCGGACCTGTCGAACATCCTGTCGCTCGGGCTCGCACGGACCGGGGCGGAGCGGCTCGAACGGACCGTCGCAGGGCTGCGCGTGATCCGCGCGGGCGACCAACCGCGGGTGAACATCGTCGCGCACTCGTACGGGTCGACCACGGCGATGACGGCCCTGGCGTCGGGGCGGATGACCGCCGACACCCTGACCGTGCTCGGGTCGCCGGGCAGCGACGTCCGGACGGCGGCCGACCTCGCCGTCGCCACCGGGCAGGTCTTCGTCGGCGGTGCGCACAGCGACCCCATCGCGGGCTCCGGGTACTTCGGCACCGACCCGGGTGGGGCGTCGTTCGGGTCGACCGTGCTCGACCTGGCCGGGGGCGCCGACGCGCTGTCGGCCGGTGACGTGTTCCGACGACCCGTGGGGCACAACGACTACCTCAAGCCGGGCACGGCATCGCTGCACGACGTCGCCCTGATCGGCATCGGGCGCGGCGACCTGGTGCGCGAGCAGGTCCGACGCGGGAAGTCGGGTGGTGACGACATCGTCGGCGCCTCGCCGGACATGTACCTCGTGCGCCCGCAGGACCTGCAGCCCCGTGACTGAGCGGCCCTGACCGACCGGGCGGACCCGCCGGTCGTGGCGACGCGGTGGGCGTGACCCGATCGTGACCGGCGGCCGACGTGCCGGAGCCGTCGTGGGCCTCCCGGCCGGATCGGTACGCCCGTGCGCATCGCGACCCGTCCCCGGAACGGGCTGGGGGCAACCTGAACGCGACCGCAGCCTGCACTCGTTCCAGGGCAGAACCAGTACAGCCCTGCTGCCTACGGTGCCGTCATGCGTGTGGTGCGATGGCCTGGTGCTCTCCTGATGTTCGTGGTGATGTCCGTGCTCGCCGGCATGCTCGTCGCCGTCGCGGTGACCCCGGCGGTCGCCGTCGTGGGAGAGGGGACCTCCGGGGCGGTCTCGTTCTTCGAGGACCTGCCGACCTACCTCGACGTGCAGACCCCGCAGCAGGTGTCGTCCGTGTACGCGGAGAAGGGCGGGAAGCAGGTCAAGATCGCCTCGTTCTACGCTGAGAACCGTACGAACGTGACGGCCGACCAGATGGCGGACTCGCTCAAGCAGGCGGCGATCGACACCGAGGACCCGCGCTACCACGACGAGGGCGGCATCGACGTGCTCGGCACGCTCCGCGGTGTCGCCGCGACCGTCGTCGGCGGGGACGTGCAGGGCGGCTCGAGCATCACGCAGCAGTACGTCAAGAACGTCCTGGTGCAGCAGTGCGAGGAGCTCACGGGCACGGACCAGGCCGCCACCGAGAAGAAGGTCGAAGCCTGCTACGAGGACGCGGCCGGCATCACGCCGCAGCGCAAGCTGCAGGAGATGCGGTACGCCATCGCGGTGAACAAGAAGTACTCGAAGGACGAGATCCTGACCGGGTACCTCAACATCGTCGGGCTCGGCGGGCGGGTCTACGGTGCCGAGGCCGGGGCCGAGCACTACTTCGGCGTGCACGCGAAGGACCTGTCGCTCGTGCAGTCGGCCACGCTCGTCGCGATCCTCAACAACCCGTCGAACCTGCGCATCGACGTGCCGAGCGACAAGGACAACGGCACGGCCAACGGGTACGAGCTGACGAAGGAACGCCGCGACTACGTGCTCCGCCGGATGCAGGCGCACGGCTCGATCACGAAGGCACAGATGACGGAGGCGATCGCGACGCCGGTCACGCCGAAGATCACCGAGACCGCGAACGGGTGCTCGACCGCCGCGACGAACTACGACGCCGGCTACTTCTGCGACTACGTCCGCGACCAGGTGCTGCAGGACCCCGCGTTCGGCAAGACCGCGGCGGCACGCATCGCCACGCTCGACACCAAGGGGCTGCAGATCCACACCTCGCTCGACCTCGACCTGCAGGGCCAGGCACAGTCCGCCCTGTCCACCTACGTGCCGGCCACGATGGCCGGCGTCGACGTCGGCGGCTCGAACGTCACCGTGGAGCCCGGCACCGGCCGGATCATGTCGATGGTCCAGAACACCACGTACACGCAGGGGGACAACGCCGCGGCCGGCGCCACGGCGGTGAACTACAGCGCCGACTCCGGGTACGGCAACTCGGGCGGGTTCCAGACCGGCTCGACCTACAAGGTGTTCACCCTGGCCGAGTGGCTCGCCAGCGGGCACACCCTGTCCGACTCGGTCACCACCTCGGAGCACCAGTTCGAGAACGCCGAGTTCACCAACACCTGCCAGAACGTCGCGGGCGGCACCTGGAACGTCGCCAACGCCGAGAGCGTGCCGTCGTCGATGTCGGTCGAGGCGGCGACGGTCGAGTCGATCAACACCGCGTACGCCCAGATGGGGAAGCAGCTCGACCTGTGCAAGATCGCCCAGCTCGCGCAGTCGATGGGCATCCACCGCGCCGACGGCGGTGACCTGACGCAGACGCCGTCCTCGATCCTCGGCGTGAACGAGCTCTCGCCGATCGACCTGGCCGAGGCCTACGCGGGCTTCGCCGACGGCGGCATCGTGTGCACGCCCACCGCGATCGACTCGGTGACCGATGCGGACGGCACGAAGATCAACCCGACGCCGTCGTCCTGCACGCAGGGTGTCTCGGCGGACGTCGCGGGCACGGTCGACTACGCGCTGCAGGGTGTCCTGTCCGGGTCGGGGACGGCCGCGAGCGCGAACCCCGGGGACAGCGTGGCGAAGTTCGCGAAGACCGGCACCACCGACGGTGACGTGCAGAACTGGCTGGTCGCGTCGTCGACGAAGTACACGAACGCCACCTGGGTCGGCAACGTGCAGGGGAGCGTGAGCCTGGCGAACTGGCCGTTCCTGCAGGGCACCACCGGGTACAGCGCGAAGTTCGGGGTCGGGAAGTCGATGATGGCGTACCTGGACCAGACCGTCGGCGGGGGAGCGCTGCCCGCACCGAGCCAGGCGATGATCGGGCAGGCGAGCAAGTCGTCTTCGTCCTCGTCGTCTTCTTCGTCGTCGAGCTCCTCGTCCGGGCAGCGGACCGCGCAGGACGACCAGACGACGCCGGCGGCTGCGCCTGCCGCTCCAGGTGCGCAGGCTGCACCCCCTGCTCCGGCGGTGCCGGCTGCGGGAGACCAGAACCGGAAGTGACCCTCTGGAGGCCCGGTGTCGGTCCGGCGGACCGGCACCGGGCCTCCGGGCCGTTGTCCACAGCCGCGCCTGCGCGCCCGACGCAGCCAATAGACTGTGGGGCATTCCACGAACCGATCGACGGAGCACCATGCCTGACATCACGAGCGAGCAGGTCGCGCACCTGGCGAACCTCGCACGTATCGCACTCACGCCCGACGAGATCGAGAAGCTGACCGGGGAGCTGTCGCACATCGTCGAGAGCGTCGCCAAGGTCGCCGAGGTCGCGACCGACGACGTCCCGGCGACGAGCCACCCCGTGCCGCTCGGCAACGTCACCCGACCCGACGTGGTCGGCACGACGCTGACGCAGGAGCAGGCGCTCTCCGGGGCGCCCGACTCCGACGGCGAACGGTTCCGCGTGACCGCCATCCTCGGCGAAGAACAGTAGGGCGAAGAACAGTGACTGACGACATCACGAAGCTGAGCGCCGCGGCGCTCGCCGACGCCCTCGTGGCGCGCGACGTCTCGAGCGTCGAGGCCACCCAGGCCCACCTCGACCGGATCGCCGCCGTCGACGGCGACGTGCACGCGTTCCTGCACGTCAACGAGAACGCCCTGGCCGTGGCGAAGTCGATCGACTCCCGCCGTGCCGCCGGCGACGACCTCGGGCCCCTCGCCGGTGTGCCGATCGCCGTCAAGGACGTCCTGTGCACGCAGGACATGCCCACGACCGCCGGGTCCAGGATCCTCGAGGGCTGGGTGCCGCCGTACGACGCCACCCCCGTCGCGAAGCTCCGCGCCGCCGGCCTCGTGCCGCTCGGCAAGACCAACATGGACGAGTTCGCGATGGGCTCGACCACCGAGTTCTCGGCCTACGGTCCGACCCGCAACCCGTGGGACCTCGACCGGATCCCCGGCGGGTCCGGCGGTGGCTCGGCCGCTGCGGTCGCCGCGCACGAAGCACCCTTCGCTCTCGGCTCGGACACGGGTGGCTCCATCCGCCAGCCCGGTGCCGTGACGGGCACGGTCGGCGTGAAGCCGACCTACGGCGGGGTGAGCCGCTACGGCGCCATCGCCCTGGCGTCCAGCCTCGACCAGATCGGTCCGGTGTCCCGCACCGTCCTCGACGCCGCGCTCCTGCACGACGTCATCGGCGGGCACGACCCGAAGGACTCCACGTCCATCCCGGACGCCTGGCCCTCGATGGCCGCCGCCGCACGCGAAGGGCTGCAGGCGGACACGCTCCGCGGCCTGCGCGTCGGCGTGGTGAAGGAGCTCGCCGGGGGCGACGGGTTCCAGGCCGGTGTCACCCAGCGCTTCCAGGAGACGGTCGCGCTGCTCGAGTCGGCCGGTGCGGTCGTCGTCGAGATCGACGCCCCGTCGTTCGCGTACGCGATCAGCGCGTACTACCTCATCCTCCCGGCCGAGGCGTCGTCGAACCTCGCCAAGTTCGACTCGGTGCGCTTCGGCCTCCGGGTCACGCCCGAGAACGGTGCCACCGTCGAGGACGTCATGGCAGCCACGCGCGAAGCCGGCTTCGGGCCCGAGGTCAAGCGGCGCATCATCCTCGGCACCTACGCCCTGAGCGCCGGCTACTACGACGCGTACTACGGCTCGGCGCAGAAGGTCCGCACGCTCGTGCAGCGGGACTTCCAGGCCGCCTTCGAGCAGGTCGACCTGCTCGTCAGCCCGTCGGCGCCGACGACTGCGTTCCCGATCGGTGAGCGCATCGACGACCCCCTGGCGATGTACCTCAACGACCTCACCACGATCCCGGCGAACCTCGCCGGCGTCCCCGGGATGAGCATCCCGAACGGCCTCGCGCCCGAGGACGGCCTGCCCGTCGGCGTGCAGCTGATGGCGCCCCAGCGTGAGGACGCCCGGCTGTACCGCTACGGTGCCGCCCTCGAGCGTCTGCTCGAACAGCAGTGGGGCGCGCCGCTCATCGCGTCCGTCCCGGACCTCGACCAGAGTCAGCAGTCCGCTGCGCAGGAAGGTGTGATCTGATGGCCCAGAAGGACGCGCTGATGGACTTCGACGAGGCGCTCGAGCGCTACGAGCCGGTGCTCGGCTTCGAGGTCCACGTCGAACTCGCGACGAAGACCAAGATGTTCTCGGACGCCCCGAACTTCTTCGGCGGCGAGCCCAACACGAACGTCACCCCGGTCGACCTCGGGCTGCCCGGGTCGCTGCCGGTCGTGAACGCACAGGCCGTGCGGTACTCGATCCAGCTCGGGCTCGCGCTCGGCTGCTCGATCGCCGAGTCCTCGCGGTTCGCCCGGAAGAACTACTTCTACCCGGACAACCCGAAGAACTACCAGGTCTCGCAGTACGACGAGCCCATCGCCTACGAGGGCGAGGTCGAGGTCGAGCTCGCCGACGGCACGATCTACAACATCCCGATCGAGCGCGCCCACATGGAAGAGGACGCCGGCAAGCTGACGCACGTCGGTGGTGCCACCGGCCGCATCCAGGGCGCCGAGTACTCGCTCGTCGACTACAACCGTGCCGGTGTGCCCCTGGTCGAGATCGTCACGAAGCCGATCTTCGGCGCCGAGCACCGTGCCCCCGAGCTCGGTGCCGCCTACGTGCAGGTCATCCGCGACCTCGTCCGGGCGCTCGGTGTCTCCGAGGCCCGCATGGAGCGCGGCAACCTGCGGTGCGACGCGAACATCTCGCTGCGCCCCCGCGGGCAGGAGAAGCTCGGCACCCGCACCGAGACCAAGAACGTCAACTCGTTCCGCGCCGTCGAGCGTGCGATCCGCTACGAGATCCAGCGCCAGGCCGCGATCCTCGCCGCCGGTGGCACGATCACGCAGGAGACCCGCCACTGGCACGAGGACACCGGCCGCACCTCGGCCGGTCGTCCGAAGTCGGACGCCGACGACTACCGGTACTTCCCGGAACCCGACCTGCTGCCCGTCGTGCCGGACCCGGCCGTCGTCGCGGAGCTCCGTGCTTCGCTGCCCGAGGCCCCGGTCGCACGTCGCCGTCGCCTGAAGGGTGACTGGGGCTTCGCCGACCTGGAGTTCCAGGACGTCGTCAACGGCGGGCTCCTCGACGAGGTCGAGGGCACCGTCGCCGCCGGCGCCGCACCACAGGCCGCCCGCAAGTGGTGGACCGGTGAGATCAGCCGCGTCGCCAACGCGCAGGACGCCGCTCCCGGTGACCTGGTGTCGCCGAAGCACGTCGCCGAGGTCATCGCGCTCGTCGAGTCCGGTGACCTGACCGACCGCCTGGCACGCCAGGTGCTCGAGGGCGTCATCGCGGGCGAGGGTTCGCCTGCCCAGGTCGTCGAGGCCCGCGGGCTCAAGGTCGTCTCGGACGACTCCGCCCTGACGGCCGCGGTCGACGACGCACTCGCGGCGCAGCCCGACGTGCTGGCGAAGATCCAGGACGGCAAGGTCCAGGCGGCCGGCGCGATCATCGGTGCGGTCATGAAGGCCATGAAGGGCCAGGCCGATGCCGCCCGCGTGCGGGAACTCGTGCTGGAGCGCGCGCAGCAGTCGTAGGCAGTCCCACCACGGAGGGCACGTCACCGGTCGGTGCCGTGCCCTCCGTGCGTCCCGGTCGCCGTGTGCATCCTGGGGACGCGTCAGCGATCGGGTGACAGGATGAGTCGTGTCCGCAACGATCCGCGCCATCGGAACCGCCGTCCCCGAGACGACCCTCGACCAGCCCCGGGTGCGTGACCTCTTCTCCGCCCAACCCGACCTCGGGCGGCTCGGCAAACGGCTCGTCCCCGCCGCGTTCGACGGGTCGGCGGTCGACCAGCGGCACACCGTCCTGGAGGAACTCGACTCCGCACGTGCCGGTGATGCCTTCCGTGACGACGACGGCACCCTGCGCTCGCCGTCCACCGGCTCCCGTAACGACCGCTACCGCGAACTCGCCCCGCCGCTGTTCGTCGCCGCCGCCCGCGACGCCGTCGAACGCGCCGGCATCGCACCGGAGTCCGTCACGCACCTGGTCACCGTGTCGTGCACCGGGTTCACGCAGCCCGGGCCCGACATCGACGTCGTCGAGCAGCTCGGGCTCCCCGGTGGCGTCTTCCGGCACCACATCGGCTTCATGGGGTGCTGCGCCGCGTTCCCCGCGCTCCGGATCGCCGCGGCGTTCGTCGACCAGGACCCGGACGCCGTCGTGCTCGTGGTCTGCGGGGAACTCTGCACCCTGCACGTCCGCGCCTCGAACGACCCCGACCAGATCGTCGCGAACAGCGTCTTCGGCGACGGTGCGGCCGCCGCGGTGGTCGCCCGCGACGGAGCCGGTCTGCGCTTCGACGACTTCACGACGGCCGTGGTGCCCGAGGGAGCGTCCGAGATGGCGTGGAACATCGGGGACGAGGGCTTCGAGATGGTCCTGTCCACCGCCGTGCCGAAGCTCGTCGGCCTGCACGTCCCGAGCGCCGTGCAACCGCTGCTCGACGGCGGGCCCGCCTCGGACGTGCCGGTGTGGGCGGTCCACCCGGGTGGCCGGGCCATCCTCGACCGCACCCAGGAGTCGCTCGGCCTGCCGGACAGTGCGATGGAGTCGAGCCGGCGGGTGCTGCGCGAACACGGCAACATGTCGAGCGCCACCGTGCTCTTCGTGCTGCGCGACGCCGTCGACGCCGGTCTCGAGGACGGCAGCCCCGTCGTCGCGCTCGCCTTCGGCCCCGGCCTCACGGTGGAGAGCGCCCGGCTCACCGCCGTCCGGACCGAGGCGTCGCCGGCCGTCGAACCCGCTCGCGTGCCGGCCGTCGAACCCGCGCGCGTGCCGGTCGCGACCACGGGCGTGGCGTGAGCCGTCGCACCGGAGACGACCCGGGCCTCCCGGCCGTCGACCTGCGCACCCGCGCGCTCGACCTGACCGAACTGATGGACGACCCGGACTGCGACCCGCGCGCGCTCGCCCGCACCTTCCGGCGTTTCGCCGTCGTGAACGCGCTCGTGAGCGGCTGGCGTGCAGCCTGGCGCTCGCACGTCGTGCCCGCGTTGCCGGCGAACGGCCGTGGGCGGGTGCTCGACCTGGGGTGCGGCGGCGGCGACCTGGCCCGCTCGCTGGTGCGGTGGGCGGCGAGCGACGGCTTCGACCTCGAGGTCGTCGGGGTCGACCCGGACGAACGCGCCATCGCCGCGGCACGACGGTCGTCCCCGACCGGTGTGACGTTCCGGCAGCAGTCGAGCGGTGACCTGGTCGCGGCGGGTGAGCGGTTCGACGTCGTCGTGTCGAACCACGTGCTGCACCACCTGGGCGACGAGGAGCGGCGGGGGTTCCTGGCCGACTCGGAGCAGCTCGCGAGCGGACGCAGCCTGCACTCGGACATCCGGCGGTCGCCGGCGGCCTACCGGGCGTACGCGCTCGCGTCGCCGCTCGTGGCGGCGGGGACGTTCATCCGCGTCGACGGCCTGCGGTCGATCCGCCGGAGCTTCACCGTGCCGGAACTCCGCGACGTGCTGCCCGGCGGGTGGCGGGCCGAAGCGGCCGCACCGCACCGGGTGCTGGCGATCCGCGACGCGTGAGCGGGCTGCCCGGACCTTTCGTGCTCAGCGACAGATCACGGGCGTGCGGAGGCGTGAACTGTCGCTGAGCGCGAACGGCCAGCCGGCGGCCCCGCGCGCCACTACGGGCGCAGCAGCACCTTGATGGCCCGGCGCTCGTCCATCGCGCGGTAGGCCTCGGCGGCCTCGTCGAGCGGCAGTTCCAGGTCGAAGACGCGACCGGGGTCGATCGCGCCGGACAGCACGTCGGGCAGCAGGTCGGGGATGTACTTCCGGGCCGGGGCCATGCCGCCCGCGATGGCGATGTTCGTGTCGAACAGGTAGCGCGTGCCGATCGTCGGCACCCCGTGCGGGACCCCGACGAAGCCGACGTTGCCACCGGGGCGCACCGAGTGCAGCGCCTGGTCCATGCTCTCCTCGGTGCCGACGGCCTCGACGGCGCAGTCGGCCAGGTCGCCGCCCAGGAGCTCCCGGGCGGCGTCGACGCCCTCGGCACCACGGGCGGCCACGATGTCGGTCGCGCCGAACTCGCGGGCGAGCGCCTGGCGGTCGGCGTGCCGGCTCATCGCGATGATGCGCTCCGCACCGAGCCGCTTCGAGGCGAGCACGGCGGACAGGCCGACGGCGCCGTCGCCGACCACGACGACGGTCTTGCCGGGGCCGACCGCCGCCGACACGGCGGCGTGGTGCCCCGTCGAGAAGACGTCGGACAGGGTGAGCAGCGACGGCACCAGGGCCGGGTCGACCGGGCCGGGGACCACGACGAGCGTGGCGTCGGCGTCCGGGATCCGCACGTACTCGGCCTGTGCACCACCGACGGGGTCGCCGTAGGCGTCCGTGCTGCCGAAGCCGGACAGGTGGTCACAGCCGGTGGTCATGCCGTGGCGGCAGGCCTGGCAGGTGCCGTCGTTCATGGTGAACGGGGAGATGACGAAGTCGCCCTCGTGCAGGCCGGTGACGTCGTCACCGACGGCGACGACCTCGCCGACGAGCTCGTGGCCGATCGGCCGCGGCCGCTTCGTCTCGGTGACTCCACGGTAGGGCCAGAGGTCCGAGCCGCAGACACAGGCCGCGAGGACCTTGACGACGACGTCCCTGCCGGACAGGAGCCCGGGTCGGTCGCGCTCCTCGACGCGGATGTCGTTCGGGGCGTGGATGATCGCTGCGCGCACGGGCGGGCCTTCCGTCGAGATGATGGGGAACCGGCGCGGTCGACGTCGTCCGGGCCGTCGTCGACAGTACCCTCGTGCGGGTGGACGACGACCGGTACGGCGGCGATGTGCTCTCGGGGGACTGGCGCTCGCGCGGGGTGAAGAAGGTGCGGCAGGTACCGCTCGAACGGGACATGGTGCTCGAGGACCCGGACTCCGGGTGGGCCGGTGCCGTGGTGGGGCTCGAGGCGGGCAACATCGCGCTCGAGGACTGGAAGGGCCGCACGCGCTCCTTCCCCTTCACCGGGCAGTTCCTGCTCGAGGGTGAGCTGGTGACGCTGGGGCGGCCGTCGGCGCCGGTCGGGCGGTCGGCTGCGGGTGCTGCTGGGGCTGGCGCTGCTGGTTCCGCTGGCGCTGCTGGCCGTGCTGGCGCTGCTGGTTCCGTCGGTGCCGTGCATGCGGACTGGAGGCCCGGGGGCGCGCCCGCCGTGCGGCAGGCGTCCGACGGTGGTCGCCTCCGCACCGCGTCCGGATCGTTCGCCGTGGAGTCGCAGCGTGCTCGGGTGGCGCTCCCCAGCCGCATCATGGTCGAGGGCAAGCACGACGCGGAACTCGTCGAGAAGGTCTGGGGCGCCGACCTGCGCGTCGAGGGCGTCGTGGTCGAGGAGCTCTCCGGCGTCGACAACCTGGCCGCCGTGCTCGACGAGTTCCAGCCGACGCGGGAGCGCCGGGTCGGGGTTCTGGTCGACCACCTGGTGCCCGGGTCGAAGGAGTCCCGCTTCGCCGACGCCGTGATGCGTGGCAGGTGGGGAGCGCACGTGCTCGTCGTCGGGCACCCGTTCGTCGATGTCTGGCAGTCGGTCAAGCCGGCGCGGGTCGGGCTGCGGGCGTGGCCGACGATCCCGCGCTCGATCGAGTGGAAGGCGGGCATCTGCCAGGCGCTCGGCTGGCCACACGCCGAGCAGGCCGACATCGCTCGGGCATGGCAGCGGATCCTCGGGCAGGTGCGCACCTTCGCCGACCTCGAGCCGGAGCTGCTCGGCCGTGTCGAGGAGCTGATCGACTTCGTGACGGAACCACAGGCCTGAGAACCGGCGGATTGCCCGACCGGCGCGGTGTGCCGGGGGTGATCCGCGCCTCCAGGCCTACTGTTGGGGGATGGACGGCATCGACGGTCGCGTGCGGGGCGCGGTCGACCTGTGGCTGCGCTGGTTGCCGCGCTGGCAGATCGGGACCGCCCGCCCGCGCACACGCATCTGCCGGAAGTGCACCGGGTCCCCGATCGCCGCGGCCGCGGGGTTCGGACCCGACGTGCCGCACGCCGTCCAGCACGCGCTGATCGGGCGGATCTCGACGATCGTCGAGGACGCCGTCGACGACTACACGGCGAAGAACCTGCCGCTGCTGCAGCGTGAACTCGAGCGGGCGGCGGCCCGGAAGCGGCACGCGGGGTACCAGCCGGCCGAGGGGCTGTCGCCGGAGTTCCAGGGCCTGGACGTGGACCCCGAGCCGTCGCCGGGGTCGCCGTTCCTGTTCACGCTGGGCGAGCTGGCCGGCACCGGTGCGGGAGAGCAGACGCCGCGCGAGCCGTTGTCCGACGAGGCGAAGGCTGCGCTCCGGCACGAGATCGCGCTGTCCGACGAGTGTGCGCGGTCGACCGGTACCGCGGTGTGCCTGGCGCTCATCGACCACCGGCCGCGGATCGCCGAAGCCGTCGAACGGCTCGTGGAGCCGCAGATCGAGGCGCTGGTGTCGGACATGTTCCGCGGGTTCGACGGGCCGGACGAAGGGGCGCGTTCGGGCCTGTTCTGAGCGGTGTTCAGCGCCCGGCGACGGTCGCGTTTCGGTCCGACCGACGTGCGGCAGCGCGCAGGACCAGACGAGCGATCCCGCGCCACCCGAGCAGGAACACCCCGAGCACGATCGTCGCGACGATCACGAACGAGATCGGCAGCGGATTGCCGTCGACGTCTCCCTGACCGGTCGCGACCCGGATCGCCAGTCCGACGAACACCGTGAGCACCCACACCACGACGCCGGTCGGCCAGAAGCGCAGCGGTCGTGACCAGGCGCCGCTCGTGACGTAGGCGATCGCCCACCCGGCCAGGAACGGGTAGACCGTCGTCCACAACGAGAGCACCGAGTTCGATTCACCGTGCGAGGAACGGCCGATGAGTGCGAACAGGACGATCAGCACGATGTCGATCACGGCTGCGAGCCAGCCCCAGGTGCGAAGTGTCACGACTCCATTCTCGCAGCCGACGAGCCTCGGCCATCGCGCCCGTCGGACCTGTGGAGAGATCGGTTCCGTGCACGGACTGGTCGCACCGACCCGCACGGTGCCCTGCTGCCGCGACGATCGATGGATGCGTGCACTTCCACCGTTCCCCACTGCTCCGGACTGTCCCTGGTCCCTGTCCCTGGTCCCCTTGGCCCGAACGGGACCACGTCATCGAGTTCGACGGCGAGGTGAAGTACCGCGACCCGTCGATGCGACACGGGGGAACGACTGCCCATGCCGTGATCGCCGAGAAGCACCGCGAGAACCGGTAGCGGTCGTTCGACGTGGTGCGCGGCGTCGTCCGGCTCGGCTGGAGCGACCTGTGGAACGAGGTCGCGTTCCGGCAGGAGTTGCGCAGGGCCAACGTTCCGATGCGGCGCTGAAGCTCGCACCGTACGAGGTGCTCGGACGGAGTGTGCGAGGTTCCCACCACCGTGCAGGGCCGCGAGGCCACCACGCTGCGCGGAACCTCGCACCCCGCGGGCACAGCCCGCGCTGCGGCTCTCACCGTTCACGGGGGCGTCACCTGCGGTTCGCCCTGGTCCGGGAACATGCGCGGATGACGACGAGTCCGCCGGTCCCCGTCACGCAGGTGGTCCCGGCCAGCCCGGACGGGAGGCCCGGCGTGCGTCCGCCACGCCTCGTCGCCCATCGCGGTGCACCGCGTGTCCGGCGTGAGAACACCCTGCCCGCCATCGCGGTCGCCGAGGCGCTCGGCGCCGAGGTGATCGAGGTCGACGTCCGCCGCACCGCCGACGGCGTCGCCGTCCTGCTGCACGACGAGACCCTCGGCCGGATGTGGGGCGACGCCCGCCGGGTGTCCGACGTCGACTGGTGCGACGTCGCCCGGCTCGGCAACGGCCTCGACCGGATCCCGCGGCTCGACGGTGCGCTCGAACGGCTCGACGGGTGTCGGTCGACCCTGCTCGTCGACCTGACCGACGCCGAGGACGCCCTGGTCGCCGCCCGCACCGTCGCCGGATTCACCGGCTCCACCGCGGTGGCCTGGTGCGGGGCGCCGGCGGCGATGGCGGCGGTCCGCTCCGTGCTGCCCGACGCCGACGTCTGGCTGGCGTGGGAGTCGCTCGACCCGCCCGTCGCCGCGGACCTCGAGGCGCTCGAGCCGTCGACGCTCAACCTCGACGTCGCGTTCCTCACCCCGCGCACCGTCGAGGTCGCGCACGCCCTGGGCCTGCGCGTCGCCGTCTGGACCATCGACGACGTCGAGCCCGCCGTCTGGGCAGCCCGGCTCGGTGCCGACTCGATCACCACGAACGACGTCGGGTCCATCGGAGCGGCCCTGTCGGCGGCCGAGCGCGACGGCTGGCCCGAGCGCGACCGCGAGCCCACCGAGACCGAGGTCGCCTCGCGCGCCCAGGCCCTGGCCCACCGCATCGCCCACGAGGTCATCGCCTACACGCGCGAACACCCGGTCAGCGAGGTCCACACCAAGGCGAACCCCGCCGACCTGGTCACCGACGTCGACCGCCTGGTGGAGCAGCACGTCCGCTCCCGCGTGCGGATGGTGTTCCCGACGCACGGGTTCACCGGCGAGGAGTACGGCGAGGCCCCCGGCGACCGGCACCGCTGGTTCCTCGACCCGGTCGACGGCACCACCAACCTGGCGAACGGCGTGCCCTGGACCTCGATGTCGCTCTGTCTGACCCGTGGCGGCCGTCCGCTCGTCGGCGTCGTCGCGGACCCCTGGCGCGGCGAGGTGCTCGAGGCCCGACGTGGCCGGGGCGCCACCCTGCGCGACCGCCAGCTCCGACTGGACGACACACCCCGGCCGCTCGCCGGCGCCGTCGTCGGCACCGAGCTCGACGGACACCGCCCGTGGTCGGGGTTCGGGGCGTTCCTCGACGCCCTGGCCGACCGGTCGTGCACGCTCCGGGTCCAGGGATCGGGCACGTTGACGATCGCCCAGGTCGCGGCCGGGCGGGGGATCGGCGGCTGCGTCTCGGCGTTCGACCCGGTCGACCACGGCGCCGCAGTGCTGCTCGTGCACGAGGCCGGGGGCGTCGTGCTGACGCCGTCCGGCCCCGTGGAGGGTTTCCCGCCCGTGGGGGAGCCGTTCCTCGTGACGCACCCGGGGGCCGCGGACGAGCTGCACGCGGTGTGGACGGCGGCGCTCGCTGCTGGGTGAGCCGCGCCGCTCCCGGCCGACTCTGAGCGGGCGCTCAGTCATCCGACGCCGGGGGTTCGTAGTGTTGCAGTCCACGACGGGTCCGACCGGACCCACCGTGCACCCGAAGGAGCATCGACCATGGGATTCCTCGACCGCCTGCTCGGACGTCCGGAGCGTGACCGATCCGCTGACGGACAGCAGAACCAGTGGGGGCAGCCGCAGCAGCAGCAGGGCTACCGGTACGGCCAGCAGTCCTACCAGCAGCCGGCACCGTCCGCACCGCAGGGCGGCCAGTACGGCGCCCCGCAGTGGGGCGGTGCACCGACGCAGCAGCAGGGCGCGACGAGCGACGACGAGCGTGCTGTCGAGCGCTACCGCTACCTGCTCCGCACGGCACCGCCGGAGCGCATCGAAGAGGTCCACGCCGAGGCCTTCGCCAAGCTGACCGACGAGCAGCGCCGCATGGTCTACGACGAGTTCACCCGGACCGCGCCTCCCGGTGAGGCGCCCCGTGGCGACGACCCCCGCTCGCTCGCCCAGTCGGCGACCCGCTCCGAGATCCGCCAGCCGGGGTTCATGGAGCGCTCGCTCGGCGGTGTCGGCGGTGGCGGCGGACGCTTCGGGGGCCAGCGCGGCGGCCCGTCGTTCGGCAGCATGATCGGTGCCTCGATCCTCGGGACGGTGGCCGGCTACGTCATCGGTTCGGCGATCATGAGCGCGTTCCTGCCCGACCCCGGATCGTTCGATGGCGGTACCGACGCTGCGGGTGACGGTGGTTCGGAGGACACTGGTGCTGAATCCGGCGATGCCGGGGCGTCCGACGGCGGCGCATCCGACGGCGGCGGCTTCGACAATGCGGGCTGGGGCGACAGCGGATCCGACTTCGGCGGTGGCTTCAGCGACTTCGGTGGTGGTGACTTCGACGTCTGAGTGACGTCCGTCGCTCCGCCGGACCCCCGGGTACCCACCGTGTCTGACGAAGGAGCGACATGGCCATCATCGAAGCCTCCGGGCTGACCAAGACCTACAAGTCGAAGTCCGGGCCGGTGCACGCGCTGGCCGGACTCGACCTGTCGGTGCCGCAGGGCACCGTGAAGGCACTGCTCGGGCCGAACGGCGCGGGCAAGACCACGGTGGTGAAGGTGCTCACCACCCTCATCACGCCGGACTCGGGCACCGCGACGATCGACGGCATCGACGTGATCGCCGACCCGCAGGCCACTCGGCGGTCCATCGGGGTGTCCGGGCAGTACGCGGCGGTCGACGAGAACCTGACCGGGTTCGAGAACCTCGAGATGATCGGGCGGCTCTACCACCTGGGCCGCAGGACGGCGCGCGATCGTGCCCGCGAGCTCATCGACGTCTTCGACCTGTCCGAGGCGGGGGACCGTCCGGTGAAGGGCTTCTCCGGCGGCATGCGGCGACGCATCGACCTCGCCGGGGCGCTGGTGATGAACCCGCGCGTGCTGTTCCTCGACGAGCCGACGACGGGCCTCGACCCCCGCAGCCGGCTGGCGCTCTGGGGCATCATCGAGGACCTCGTGGCCGAGGGCGCGACGGTGCTCCTCACCACCCAGTACCTGGAAGAAGCCGACCGGCTCGCCGACGACATCGCGGTCATCGACGACGGGGCGGTCATCGCCGAGGGCACCGCGGACCAGCTCAAGGCGCAGGTCGGCGGGCACCGGGTGGTCGTGACCCTGGTCGACGAGGCCGACGGCGACGCGGCGACCACGGTGCTGCTCCGCTACGGGGTCGGCGAGGTCGAGGCCTCGGGCGACGGCCGCACCCGTGCCATCGCGGTGGAGGCCGGTCCGGCAGCCCTGCAGCGCGTGCTCGCCGACCTGGGCGAGGCCGGCATCGAGCTCCACGACGCCGGCATGCGACGCCCGACCCTCGACGACGTCTTCCTCCGCCTGACCGGACACGCGGCGACGGACGACGCCGCCGACGAACCCGCGGCCACCAAGCAGAAGGAGACGGCACGATGACCACCACGTCCCTCGCGCCGGGCCGCCAGCTGCCCGTCGTCGTCACCTCGCCGCTCGCCGTCTGGGTCGAGGACGGCTGGACCGTCACCAAGCGGAACCTCATCAAGCTCAAGCGGTCGCCGGACATGCTCGTGTTCGCCGTGCTGCAGCCGATCATGTTCGTGCTGCTGTTCAGCCAGGTGTACGGCGGCGCCATCCAGGTGCAGGGGACCGACTACACGCAGTTCCTGATGGCGGGGATCTTCGCGCAGACCGTGGTGTTCGGCGCGACGTTCTCCGGGTCGGCGATGGCGCAGGACCTGAAGGAAGGGCTGATCGACCGGTTCCGCACGCTGCCGATGTCGGCGTCCGCGGTACTGGTCGGGCGCACCAACTCCGACCTCGTCCTCAACTCGATCTCGATGGCGATCATGATGCTCACCGGCCTGGCGGTCGGGTGGCGGGTGAACTCGTCGCCGCTCGAGTTCCTGGCCGGCATCGCCCTGCTGCTGCTGTTCAGCTACGCGTTCAGCTGGGTCATGGCGCTGCTCGGCATGAGCGTCAAGACGCCCGAGGTCATCAACAACGCCTCGTTCATGATCCTGTTCCCGCTGACGTTCATCTCGAACGCGTTCGTGCCGAGCGACACCCTGCCGCTGGTGCTGCGCGTGTTCGCGGAGTGGAACCCGGTGTCGTCGCTCGTGCAGGCCGCGCGGGAGCTGTTCGGCAACGTCGGGTCCGCGCCGGTGCCGGACATCTGGACGATGCAGCACCCCGTGCTGACGGTGCTGATCGGCATCGCCGTGATGCTCGTGGTGTTCGTCCCGTGGGCGGTCAACAAGTACACCCGCATCAGCGCGAAGTGAGGCCGGCGTGGGCGCTCAGAGCAGCTTGCGCTGCAGCGCCCACGCGGTCAGCTCGTGCCGGTTCGACAGCTGGAGCTTCCGCAGGACCTTCGACACGTGTGTCTCGACGGTCTTCACCGAGATGAACAGCTCCGTCGCGACCTCCTTGTAGGCGTACCCACGCGCGATGAGCCGCATGACCTCCTGCTCGCGGGCGGACAGGCGGTCCAGCTCGGCGTCGTGCTGCGCCGTCTCGCCGCTGACCGCTCCGAAGGCGTCGAGCACGAAGCCGGCCAGGCGCGGCGAGAACACCGCGTCCCCGTCCGCCACACGGGCCACGGCCTCGGCGACCTCGGCACTCGACGAGCTCTTCGTGATGTACCCGCGGGCGCCGGCGCGGATGACCCGCACCACGTCGTCGGCGGCGTCCGACACGCTCAACCCGAGGAACCGGGTGTCCGGGTTCTCCGGTGCCGACCGCGTGATCACCTCGGCACCGCCGCCGCCGGCGCCGCCCGGCAGGTGCACGTCGAGCAGGACGACGCGCGGGCGCGTGGCCGCGACGAGCGTCACGGCTTCGTCGACGGTCGCCGCCTCACCCACGACCTGGAGGCCCGGTGGCAGCCCGGCGCGCACGCCGGCTCGGAAGATGGAGTGGTCGTCGACGATCGCGACCGTCAACGGGGCGGGCTCGGTCATGCGTGCTCCTCGTCGTGGGCCGCGGGTGCGAGCGGCAGGGTCAGCCGGACCTCGGTGCCGGTGCGGCCCGGCCCCGGCGCGATGGTCGCGTGGCCGCCGAGGCGCTGCATCCGGCCGATGATCGACTCGCGGACGCCGTACCGGCCCGCGGGCACCGAGTCGACGTCGAAGCCCGGGCCGCGGTCGCGGATGCTGAGCTCGACCCGGTCGCCGGCGGTCTCGGCGTACACGCTCACGGTCCCGCCGGCGTGCCGGGCGGCGTTGAGCATCGCCTCGCGGGCGGCGGCGACGAGCCCGTCCGGCAGGTCGCTGCGGGCGGGTCCGACCGCGATGACCTCGATGCGGGCGGGGTACTCGGCCTCGATGTCCACGGCCGCGTCCCGCAGCTGCGTGCCGAGGTCGCGCGCCGGTTCCGCCTGCTCGGTGAAGAGCCAGGACCGCAGCTCGCGCTCCTGCGCCCGCGCCAACCGCGCCGCGTCCGAACCCGGCTCGGCCTTCTGCTGGATGAGGGCGAGGGTCTGCAGCACCGAGTCGTGCAGGTGCGCCGCGAACTCGGCCCGCTCGAGGTCGCGGACGCGGGCGGCGCGTTCCTCGGCGAGGTCGCGGACGAGTCGGACCACCCACGGGGCGACGACGACCGCGACCCCGACCAGGACGGCCACCGCGGCGGTGAGGACCGTCCAGACGTTCGGGCGGCTGCTCGTCGTGAAGAACAACAGGATGCCGAGGACGACGAGCACCAGGGCTCCGAGCGCCCGGACGACCAGGGCGGACGACCCGGCGGTGCGGACGTTGCGGAGCGCGTCGAACTGCCGCCAGGCGAGTGCGGCGCCGGTGACGACCACGACGGCGGGCACGACGACCTCGAGGGGGACCGCCGCGCCCATCCGTGCCGCGACGACGGCGCCGGCGGCCACGAGCAGGGCCACGCCGAGCAGGATCTCGACGACCGGGGCGCGCCGGGCGGACGCGGTGGCCTCGTCCTGGTCGACGTCGGCGGCAGGAGTCAGCACGGACTTGAGCGGTGCGCTCCCGGCGGTTGCCCCGGCGGCAGCGCTCGGCACGGTCGCCCAGAGCCAGGCGTAGAGCAGCAGCCCGGCGCCGCCGCAGACCACCAGGACCACGGTGGCGAGTCGGACGGCCCCGACCGGCAGCCCGGTGTGCGCTGCGAACCCGCTGCAGACCCCGCCGACGACCCTGGGGGTCGGGCGCGTCATCGTCGCGGTGGCCATGGGGCAATCCTGGCACCCGGACGGCGGTCGCAGCAGGGTCCGGGGCCGGGATCAGGGACCGGTCAGGGGGAACCCCGATGGTGTCGGCGCAGCACTGCCGGGATGCTGGTGGCCATGACCGATCACCAGCACGACTCCGCTCCCGGCGCCGCCGCCGGCAGCGCCGACTCGACGACCCGGTTCTTCGACTGGGTCCGCGGCCTCGGCATCGCGCGCACCGACGACCGCTGGCTCGCCGGCGTGTGCGGTGCCGTCGCCCGCCGCACCGGGCTCGACCCCCTCGTGGTCCGCGGCGTGACGATCGTCGTCGCGCTGCTGGGCGGGCCGGTTCTCCTCGCCTACGCCGTCGGCTGGGCGCTGCTGCCCGACACCGCCGGACGCATCCACGTCGAACGGATGATCCGCGGGGTCCTCGACCCGGCGCTCATCGCGATCGGCGCGCTCGCGGCACTGACCTTCGTGCCCGCGGCCCGGGGTCTCTGGTGGCAGGGGGTCCCGGACGCCTGGGGGATGCCCGGGTGGCTCGAGGCGACCCTGGCCACGGCTTGGAGCATCGTGCTCGTCGGCGGGATCGTGTGGCTCATCGTGGTCCTGTCCCGACGCGGGGTGGACGGCGACCGGACCACGAGCACCGGCACCGACCCGACCGCTGCACCGCGGGGCGACTTCTGGACCAGCCCCGACCAGCCGCGCCCGGCACGAGCCGCGTGGACCGCGGAGGCGACCGGTGCGACGGACGCGCGACGGGCCTCCTGGCAGTGGGACGTGCCGGCGAGCCCCGAGGACCGGCGACGGCGGCACGAGGAGCGGCTGCGCGCGGAACGGGAGCGGACGGCCGAGTGGCGTGCCGTGCGGTCGGAACGACGCCCCGGGACAGCGTACGTGGCGGTGTCCCTCGGACTCGCGCTCGTCGCCGGAGCCGGTGTCGCGGTCTGGGCGCAGCAGGTCGGGTGGTCCGTCCCGGTCCTCGGGATCGCGGCCGCGCTCGCGGTGCTGGCGGTCGCGACGATCGTCGCCGGGATCCGCGGCCGTGACGACGGCGTGCTCGGACTGTTCTCGACGGTCGCCGCGGTGGCCCTGGTGGTCACCGGGGTCCTGCCCGCCGGCACCCAGGTCTCGCTCATCGGCGGCACCACGTGGCAGGTCGAACGCGCCGCGTCGGGGACCGAACGGGACTTCGCGATGCTGGCCGGCGGTCCCACGCTGGACCTCCGCGGACTCGAGCCGTCGGCGGTCGGGGGCGACGTGCACCTGTGGTTGGGTGCCGGCGGAGCCGAGGTGCTGCTGCCGACCGACCTGCCGGTGCGGGTCGAGGTGAGCGGTGTCGGCTACGGGATCGACACCGGCGGAGGCGACGACGACGGCGCCGGCGGGGTGCTCCGGACCACCACGCTCGAGAACCGGGCGGCACGCACGGCCGATGCGGACGAGACGACGACGGTGCACCTGTGGGTACTCGGCGGTGGCGTCGAGGTGCCGCGGGCGTTCACGGTCGGCGAGTGAGGAGCGGGACGATGACGACGGACAGCACGACCAACGACAACCCGACGAACGACGGCACGACGAACGACGAGGCGACGGCACCGGTGGCCTCCCCGGTGGCTCCGGACGGGCTCGCCTGCCGACCCCGACGCGGTGGCGCACGCTTCGGCACGATCCTCTGGGGCGTGCTGCTCCTGGTGTTCGCCGGAGCGATGGCCGTGAGTGCGCTGCCGATGTTCTCAGTGGACACCACGACCCTGCTGTTGGCCGCCTGCATCGCCGCCGGTGTGCTGCTGGTCGTGGCGGGGATCGTGGCGGCCCTGTCCCGCACACGGCGCTAGTCGGACCGCTCCGTGCACAGGGCTGTCCGGGTGTGCACGGGGGTCACCCGGACGGCTTAGCATCATCCACGTGACCGCGACAGACGCCGAGCGGGCCGCCCAGCGCGACGCCACCGAGCAGCCCCTCGACCGCAGCACCCGCCTGCGCCGGTGGATGCTGCACGGGGCCGACCAGGGTGCCTCCCACCAGGGCCCGCACCAGGTCGAGGTCGAGAAGACCCACCCGTGGTGGCGGGTCATGTGCCTGACCGGCGTCGACTACTTCTCCACCCTCGGGTACCAACCCGCCATCGCCGCGCTCGCCGCGGGTCTGCTGTCGCCGATCGCGACGATCGTCCTCGTGCTCGTCACGCTGTTCGGGGCGCTGCCGGTCTACCGCCGGATCGCCCACGACAGCTTCCGGGGCGCCGGGTCGATCATGATGCTCGAGAAGCTCCTGCCGTGGTGGGCGGGCAAGCTCCTCGTGCTGGTGTTGCTCGGGTTCGCCGTGACGGACTTCATGATCACGATGACCCTTTCGGCGGCCGACGCCACGGCGCACATCGCCGAGAACCCGTACACGCCGCACTGGTTCACCGAGATCCCGGTGCCGCTCACCCTGGCGCTGCTGCTCCTGCTCGGCATCGTGTTCCTGCGCGGGTTCAAGGAGGCCATCGGCATCGCGGTCGGCCTCGTCGCGGTGTTCCTCGCCCTGAACGCGGTCGTCATCATGGTCTCGCTCTGGCACGTGTTCGAGAACCCGATGGTGGCGAGCGACTGGTGGTCCGGGCTGACGGCACAGCACAGCAACCCGCTCGTGATGGTCGGCATCGCCCTGATCGTGTTCCCGAAGCTCGCGCTCGGGCTCTCCGGCTTCGAGACCGGCGTCGCGGTGATGCCGCAGGTCCGCGGCGACGCCAGCGACGACACCAGCGACCGACCCGAGGGTCGGATCCGCGGCACCAAGCGACTGCTGACCGTCGCGGCGCTCATCATGAGCTCGTTTCTCATCACGTCGTCGATCGTGACGACGTTCCTCATCCCGCAGCACGAGTTCCAGCCGGGCGGTGGTGCGAACGGGCGTGCCCTGGCGTACCTGGCGCACGAGTACATGGGCGGGGTCTTCGGGTCGATCTACGACTTCTCGACCGTCGCCATCCTGTGGTTCGCGGGCGCGAGCGCGATGGCGGGGCTCCTCAACCTGGTGCCGCGGTTCCTGCCCCGCTACGGCATGGCGCCGCAGTGGGCGCGAGCGGTGCGTCCCCTCGTGATCATCTTCACGCTCATCGCGTTCGTCATCACGATCATCTTCCAGGCCGACGTCGACGCCCAGGGCGGCGCCTACGCCACCGGCGTGCTGGTGCTCATCACGAGTGCCGCGGTCGCGGTGACGCTGTCCGCGCGCCGCAAGCAGCAGCGCAAGCGCACCATCGCGTTCGGTGTGATCTCGGTCGTGTTCGTCTACACCACGGTCGCCAACGTCATCGAGCGGCCCGACGGCGTCCGGATCGCCGCGATCTTCATCATCGCGATCGTCGTGGTGTCGCTCGTCTCGCGCGTGCGGCGTTCGTTCGAGCTCCGAGCGTCGTCGATCGAGCTCGACGCGACCGCCCGGCAGTTCGTCGAGGCCGATGCCGACCAGTTCAGTTCGGTCTGCATCATCGCGAACGAACCCGGTGCCGGCACGGCCGAGGCGTACCGGGCGAAGGGGCGCGAGGAACGCCGCGACTCCGGCATCCCGGCCCGCGTGCCGACGATGTTCCTCGAGGTCCTGCCCGCCGACTCCTCCGACTTCGAAGAGGACCTGGTGGTCGAAGGCCACGTCATCCACGGGTTCCGCGTGCTCAAGGTCCGTTCCGGCAACGTCCCGAACACCATCGCGTCGACGCTCCTCGCCATCCGCGACATCGCCGGGGTGGTGCCGAGCATCTACTTCGAGTGGAACGAGGGCAGCCCGATCCGGAACGCCCTGCGCTTCGTGTTCACCGGCGCCGGCGACGTCGCCCCGGTGACGCGCGAAGTCCTGCGCGAAGCGGAACCCGAGGTCAACCGACGGCCGAGCGTCCACGTCTCGTGAGCCGCACACCGGGCGCGGGGCGCGCCTCCAGGCCCGTCGGCGGCCTGGCCGCGATCGCGGTCGCCGCGGCGGTGTGGGGCACCACCGGGACCGCGACGCACTTCGCGCCCGGTGTGCCGGCGTTCGTGTTCGGTGCGGTCACCTTCGGGCTCGGCGGCCTCGTGCTCGCCGCGACCGCGGGCCGGGGCACGCTGCGTGCCGTCGCGCAGCGCCGGACCCGCGGCTGGGCACTGCTCGGTGCCGCTTCGCTCGTGGTCTACGCGGTCGCGTTCTACGCGGCCCTCGCCGACGCCGGGGTCGCGCTCGGCACGACCCTGGCCATCGGCTCGTCGCCCGTCTTCGCCGGGCTGGTCGAGTGGGTCGCCGACCGCAGACGCGTCACCCGCCGGTGGGTCCTCGCCACCCTGGTGAGCGTGGTCGGCATGGTCGTCGTCACCCTCGCGCGCTCCGAGCACGACGGCGGCGGGCGGTCGCTCGCGGTCGGCGTCGGCAGCGCCCTGGTCGCCGGTCTGACGTACGCGCTGTACTCGTGGGCGGTGGCGCGGGGGATGCACGCCGCGACGAGCCGGATGCCGATCGCCGTCGGTCGCGCGGAGTCCGACAGCATGCGCGTCGGCGGGGACGTCGGGGTCGCCGCCGCACGGGCTGCCCGCGGGCCGAACGAACGCGGGCTCGTCGGCGCGGTGTTCGGGGTGGCCGCGGTGCCGCTCGTCGTGCTCGCCGTGGCGGCGGGCGGGCCGTTCCTGACCGACGCCGATAACTGGCCGGTGTTCCTGTACCTGGCGCTGGTGCCGACGGTGATCGGCCACTCGCTGTACGCGCTCGGGCTCCGGACGGTGACGGCGTCGGTCGCGACACTGCTGTCCCTGCTCGAGCCCGTCGTGGCCGCGGTCCTGGCGGTGCTCGTGGTGGGAGAGCGCCTGGGGCTCGGCGGATGGGCCGGCATCGTGCTGGTGGTGGCCGGGCTGTCCGTGCTGGCGCTGCCCGGGCGGCGGGCCCGCTGACGAGCAGCGGCGCCCCCGCGTCAGTCGGACCGGCGCCGACCCGGGAACGCCCGTCAGCCGTCCAGGATCTGGTCCCGCACCTTCCGCCGCAGCACCTTGCCGATCATCGAACGCGGCAGGTCCTCGACCACGACGACCCGGCGCGGCACCTTGTACGCCGCCAGGTGCTCGCGTGACCAGGCGCGGAGCGCGGCCCCGTCGAACGTCGCGGGGTCCTTCGGCACGACCGCGGCGACGACCTGCTCGTTGCCGCCCTGCGTGATGCCGACGACCGCGACCTCCTTGACGCTGGGGTGCTTCAGCAGGGTGTCCTCGACCTCGGACGGTGACACGTTGAAGCCGCCGGTGATGATGAGTTCCTTGAGGCGGTCGACGATCCGGACGTACCCGTCGGCGTCGATGGCCACGATGTCGCCGGTGCGGAACCAGCCGTCGGGCGTGAAGACCTCGTCGGTGGCCTCGGCCTTGCCCCAGTAGCCGCGGAACACCTGCGGGCCACGGACCTGCAGTTCGCCGGGCTCGTCGATGCCGAGCACCTTCGTGTCGTCGTCGGGGTCGACCACGCGCGCCTCGGTGGAGGACAGCGGCAGGCCGATCGATCCGAGTCGACGCTCGGGGGAGACCGGGTTGGCCATCAGGACCGGGGAGCACTCGGACAGGCCGTAGCCCTCGACCAGGTAGCCCTCGGTCCGGGCCTCCCACGGCTCGACGATGTCCTGCGACAGCGGCATGGCGCCGGAGATGCCGATCTCGATGCCCTTGAGCGACACCTTCGCCGAGTCGGCCGCGTGCTGCAGCCGGGCGTAGATCGGCGGCACGGCCGGCAGGAACGTCGGCGGGTGTCGCTTGATCGCCGTCAGGACCAGGGCGGGGTCGAACGCGGGGAAGAGCACGAGCCGCGAGGCCATGCTCATCGCGAAGGTCAGGCAGAGCGTCAGGCCGTAGGCGTGGAACATCGGCAGCACCGCGTACACGACGTTGTCGCCGCGGCGGATCTGCGGCACCCACGCACGGGCCTGCGCGGCGTTCGCCAGCAGGTTCCGGTGGCTCAGCACCGCACCCTTCGGGGTCCCGGTCGTGCCGGACGTGTACTGGATCAGCGCGACGTCGTCGGTGGCCGGCCGCGGGTGCCGCTTCGACAGCTTGCGGGTGTCGGCGAGGTCGTCCCACTTGACCGTGCCGCGCACCTTCGCCGTCAGCTTCGCGCGGGACTCGCGGGCCTTCGCGACCGGCAGGGCCAGGGCGAGCCGGGTGCTCCGGGGCATGGCACGGGTGATGTCCACCGAGACGATCGCGTCGAGGTGCACGTCGGCCGGGAAGTCCTGCAGCGTCGCGACGGACTTGTCCCACGCGATGGCGACCTTGGCCCCGTGGTCCTCGAACTGGTGACGGAGCTCGCGTGGCGTGTACAGCGGGTTGTGTTCGACCACGATGGCACCGAGCCGCAGCACCGCGTAGAACGCCACGATGTGCTGCGGGCAGTTCGGCAGGACGATGGCGACGCGGTCACCCGCTCCCACGCCGAGCTTCCGCAGGCCGTTCGCCGCGCGGAGGATCTGCTCCTCGAGGTCGGCGTAGCTCGTCGTGCGCTTGAAGAACTCGAGGGCGACCTGCCCGGGGAACTTCCGGGCCGACTGCTCGACCAGGTCGTACAGGGAACCACTCTGTTCCTCGATGTCGTGCGGGACCCCCGGGGCGTACGAGGCAAGCCAGGGACGAGGCGTGTCGATGCTCACCCGACCCAACCTAGTGGGCGACCCCCGTGCACGCTGGGAGGGCCACTTTGCGCGATGTCACCCCCACGCCCAGGTGACGGACGGAACATGACGACATGTCCGCTGTCTCCGACGTGTTCCGGTCCCGCCTCAACCAGACGTTCACGGGCGGTTCGACCGGTACGGAAGCCTGGATGGACGACCTGGAACACGGAACCGACGCGGGCTTCTTCGGTCCGGGCTCCGCCACGTGGGCGGTGCACGGCGGCAGCCACGGCATCGTCGCCGGCGTGCGGGCACTGCTCGTCCAGGCGCTGCACCCCGGCGCGCTCGCCGGTGTCGCCGACCACTCCCGGTACCGCGAGGACCCGTTCGGTCGCCTCGCGGGCACCAGCCGGTGGATCGCCACCGTCACGTACGGCGACCGGCAGACCGCCCGCAGCGGCAGCGACTGGGTGCTCCGCCTGCACGAGCGGGTCCGTGGGCAGTACGTCGACGCGCACGGCACGACCCGCCCCTACGCGGCCAACGACCCGGACCTGGCGCGCTGGGTACACCTCGCCTTCACCGACGCGTTCCTCCGCGCCGCCCAGCGCTGGGGAGGCCCGATCCCCGGGGGCGCCGACGCCTACGTCCGCGAGTGGGCGGAGGCCGGGCGCCTCATGCGCATCGTCGACCCGCCCGAGTCCGAGGCGGAGCTCCGTGCCCAGATGAACGGGTACCTGGACCGCGGCGAACTCCTGGTGGACTCGCGCACCCGGGACGTCGTCCGGTTCATCAAGGACCCGCCGCTGTCCCGCCTGCTGCGCCCCGGCTACCGGGCGGTGTTCCAGGGTGCCGTGTCCACGCTCGACCCGCGGCACCGGTCGCTGCTCGGACTCCGAGCGCCGGTCGTCGGCCCGGTGGAGCTGCCGGTCGTGCGGACCACGAAGCTCGTGCTCGACGGGATCGGCGCGGTGCTCGACGACCAGACCGGTTCCGAACGGGCCGCGCGGCGGCGCATCGCGCGGCTGCAGCGCGCTGACGGCAGCGCGGTCGCCTGACCACGGCGGTCACCGCGACAACCTGACGGACGGGAGGCACGGTGCCAGCTGGCACCGTGCCTCCCGTCCGCTCGTGGGGGCGTCAGAAACCCGACGGCACCCGGGGCGTGTAGGCGGACTCGAGTCGCGTGACCTCGTCGTCGGTGAGCGTCAGCGACGCTGCGGCCACCGCGTCGTCGATGTGGTGCTCCTTCGTCGCGCCGACGATGGGCGCGGAGACCGCGGACTTGCCAGCGACCCAGGCCAGGGCGACCTGCGCCATCGGGACGCCGCGCTCGGTGGCGACGGCCTCGACCGCGTCGACGATCGCACGGTTGGCGTCCTCGTCCTGCTTGTAGAGGGTCTTGCCGAACTCGTCGGTCTGCGCACGCGAACCCGACCCGGAGGCGTCCCAGGGGCGGGTGACGCGGCCGCGGGCGAGGGGGCTCCACGGGATCACGCCGACGCCGGTGTGCTCGCAGAAGGGGAGCATCTCGCGCTCCTCCTCGCGTTCGAGCAGGTTGTACTGGTCCTGCATGCTGACGAACTTCGTCCAGCCGTGGCGTTCCGCGGTGTGCTGCATCTCGGCGAACTGCCACGTCCACATGCTGCTCGCGCCGATGTAGCGCGCCTTGCCGGCCTTCACGACGTCGTGCAGGGCCTCCATGGTCTCCTCGACCGGCGTCACCGGGTCGAAGCGGTGGATCTGGTACAGGTCGACGTAGTCCGTGCCCAGCCGGGTCAGGGAGGCGTCGATCTCGTGCATGATCGCCGCGCGGGACAGCCCGGCTCCGTTCCGGCCGGGACGCATCCGGTTGAAGACCTTCGTGAAGACCTGGACGTCCTCGCGCGGAGCCAGCTCGGCCAGGAGCGTGCCGGTGATCTCCTCGCTGCTGCCGTCCGAGTAGACGTTCGCGGTGTCGAAGGTCGTGATGCCGGCCTCGAACGCGCGGCGGACGAACGGGCGGGCCTCGTCGATGCCGACGCTCCAGGCGTGTGAGCCCCGGTCCGGGTCGCCGTACGACATCATGCCGAGGACGACGCTGCTGATCTCGAGCCCCGAGTTGCCGAGGCGCTTCGTGTCGGTGGTCATGCAGTCACTCTGGCATCGCGGCCTGTGACGGCCAGCAGGCGGACCTGGAGCGGGGAGTCCTCGGTGACGTCGACCGGGGGTGCGTAGAGGCCGGTGGCGGCGAGGTCCTCGATCTGCGGCTCGAAGTACTCCCACACGGCGCGGACGAGCTCGTCGGGCAGGGACTCCTCGGTGCCGGTCGCCCGGGCGAGGTCCCACGTGTGGATCGTGATGTCGCTCGTCTGCTCGGTGAGGTACTGCGCGGCGGGCACGACGTCGGTGCTGAGGTGCACGGGGGTGTCCTGCGGCGCGTTCCGCCAGGCGTCGGTCGCGGCGGTGGCGAAACGGTGCCACTCGGCCACCAGGTCGTCGCCGATCGGCTCGAGGTCGGCCTGGGCCTGGGCGTAGTCGCACCCGGTCAGGAGCTTCGGGATCCAGCGCTGCTCGTCGACGACGTGGGCGACGAGGTCGCGGGTGGTCCACTCGGAGTCGGGGGTGGGGGCGTCCCAGTCGGTGACGGCGGCGACGCGGCGGCCGAACTCGGCTGCCGCGAGGGCCTGCATCGCGATCCAGTCGGTGGCCATGGTGGTGCTCCTGTTCGTCGTGCGGGCGTGTGCTCTCGGTGCAACTCGGGGTCCGGAGTGCGGATTCCCCTCGCTGCTGTCGTACAGGCCAACGTTACGCGGGGGCGGCGCGTGGCCGTCGCTCTTCCGCTCGTTCCCGCTGTCTCCCTTGCCCTTGCCCTTGCGCCTGCGCCTGCCTCTGCGCCTGCCTGCGCTGCCCCTGCCCTACCCTGCCCTGCGCTGCGCTTCCTCGTGCCTTCTTGCGCGAGCGGGCGAAATGCCGCACTTGTCGCCGCCGTGTCCCGGGCATTCCGCCCGCTCGGCCGCGCTTCCGATCTCGGCCGGGGTCGCTCGCACACTCCGCTCAAGTCCTTGGGCGAGCGGGCGAAATGTCCGGCGCGCCACGGGGACCGGCCTGGTGTTTCGCCCGCTCGTGGCGTGGGGGTGGGCGTGGGCGCGGGTGTGATTGCGGCGATCGGTGTCGACTTCGGTGCCGGCATCGGCGAGCGGGCGGAATGCCTGACGAACCAGGACGAAGCTCCGGGTATTTCGCCCGCTCGTGGTCGGGGGACCGGCGCGGGCAACGGAGAACGCCCCGACTCCGTGTGGAGTCGGGGCGTTCTTCTCGGGTTCGGGGAGTGCCGCTCGGTGCCCTCAGTCAGGCGTCGAGTCAGAGGTGGCTCAGGCCGCCTGGAGGACGAACTGGACGTCGAGGTTGATCGTGACGTCGTTGCCGAGCGTGAAGCCGCCGGCCTCGAGCGCCGCGTTCCAGTTCACACCGAACTCGGTGCGGTCGATCTTCGTGGTCGCCTCGGCACCGAACTTGACCTGGCCGTAGCCGTCCGTGGTGAACCCGCCGAGCTCGGCCTTGAGGACGACCGGCTTGGTGACGCCGCGCAGGGTCAGGTCGCCCGCGATGTGCAGGTCGTCGCCCTTCGCCTCGATGCTCGTGGAACGGAAGGTCAGCTGCGGGTGCTCCTCGGTCAGGAAGAAGTCGCTCGTCTTGAGGTGCTGGTCGCGCTGCTCCTGGCCGGTGTTGATCGACGCGACGTCGATGTTGGCCTCGACGGTCGACTCGAGCGGGTTCTCGGCGGTGACGACGGTGGCGTCGAAGGTCTCGAACTTGCCCTTGACCTTGCTGATGGCGAGGTGGCGGACCGAGAAGGTGACCTCGGAGTGGGTCGGGTCGATCTTCCAGGTGCCGGTCTTGTAGCCGGGAACGGTGTCAGCGGTGAGCGTCATGGTGGTCCTTCTTCCGAACGAGAGTCTGCGGTGCGACGCATTCCATGCGCCTGCATCGAGTTGATACTACGACAGTGTGCACCGTTTTGGTTGAAGCGTCAACCATTGTTCACCCAAGTGTCGCAAACCGCGTGTCGTGGGCTCCTCTGGCGCCGACTTGGAGCAGCCGACGGATGCGGTGCACGAAACGCTCGACCCCGTGATCGAGGTCGTCTGCTGTTGCTCTGACGAGCCACCAGTCGACGTCCTTGAGGTGCTCGCCGCGCGTGAGGTCCTTTCGGAAGCTGGCTGGATCGGTGCGGTGCAGATCGCTCTCGTACTCGATCGCGACCCTGGCATCGGGGTAGGCGAGGTCCACACATGCGATCCACCGCCCGTCGACGACGACATCGTGGTTGAGCGCCGGTTCCGGGAGTCCGCGGCGGACGAGTGCCAGCCGTGTCCGGGTTTCTCCGGGAGACCGAGATCCCCTCCGGATCTCATCGAGCGCGAGGCGGAGCTTCACGATGCCGCGGATGCCGCGTCGTCGTCGGACGGCCTGGGCGAGTTCGTCGAGTGTCGTCCAGCCGAGCCACCCCACGAGCGCATCGCCCGCGACGATGAGTTCGTCGAGTGTCAGCATCGAGCCCAGTGCGACGAACGTATCGGCCGGAGTGGTCAGTGGCACTCCTCGTGCGATCGTCGCGCGGACTGACCCGTACCGGGCCCGGTGGCCGACCGCGCCGCGAACCCGGAGCGCTTGGTCGGTCCCGATCGTCGTGACGTGCAACCGCTGGTCGCGTTCGAGGCGACGGGGCAGCGGGACGCCGATGATCGCTGCTGCAGTGACATGGCTGAACACCTGATCGGGGCGGAGCCGAGGAGCGAGTGCTCTCGCACGGTCATCCACGGACTCCGGTGGGAACGCTGATCGGATGCCGTGGAACGGGCGGATGAGATCGCGAGCGTCGAGTCGGCCACGCGAAACGCCGCGGTGCAGCGCATCGCGTACTCGGAACGAAGCGTCGCGGAGTGCCATCGGGAGTCGCCGTCTCGCGGTCATCTCCACAGCGTGACGGCGAGCCGGTCTTGCGGACGGGAGTCGGGCCTCCTTTGTGGACGGCTGGCCCGCTCTCGCCGCTGTGGAGGGACGGTTGCTTCCGCGAGCGGGCGAAACACCGTGCTCGCCGCCTGACCGAACGGCGGTGTTTCGCCCGTTCGCGCGGCCCGCTCGCCGACAGCTCTGGAATCGCTGCTCGGGACCCGCTGCACGGAAGCCGCCGCCGGGGTCGCGCCCGAGGCGAGCAGGCGAGCAGGCGAGCGGGCGACATGTCCGGGTGTGCCGTCGGGAGCACTCTGGCATTTCGCCCGCTCACGCCCCCCCCTGCCC